>NZ_JAMPQC010000019.1:0-202287 GCF_028482225.1 Providencia sp. PROV130
TTTCTTTTACGACTTCTTTTAATGTTTGTTTGCACATATCTACAATTCCGTTGTTTTGTTTGTAGTTAACTCAGTTAGTTGGTTTTGGTATCGTTTGGTAAACCATCCAATTTATTTGGATAAAGATCGGGTCTAAGTTGGTGTGGTGAAATTTCCCACCCTCCCATTTTGCAGAGCTGAATTACACGTTCCGCTGGTACTTTGTTATTTTTAATCCAATTAAAAACTGATTGAGGGGAATTGAAGCCGAATAAGCGCGAGACAGATGACGGGACGCCTACGGCTCTAATAGCTCTCTCTGTAATATTTTCTTTATTCATTTTTCTTCTCCGATTAAGAATAAACAAATACTACTTAAAGTAGAGATAATAAGCAACTTAAAATAGAAATGACAATACTTAAAGTGCGAGATAAACTTCTACTTATGGTAGAAAATACAAAATACAGTGATTTCGCTAAGCGACTTACTGAGCGTATGAGAGATGCTGGTGTTGATGTTAAGCAACTATCTGAGAATGTTGGTGTTTCCTATGAAATGGCTCGACGTTATACGCTTGGAACAGCAAAGCCTAGAGATGACAAAATGGAACAAGTAGCAAATACAGTACATTCCACGCCTGTTTATCTCGATTATGGCGTTGATATATATGGAAGCTTTGGCGAAGAACAAGAAAAAGACACGGTCACAGTGAGGCAAATCGAAGCATTTGCATCTGCTGGGAATGGTTACGTTAATAATCCCTTCCCTGAGATAATTCGTTCCATAGAAATCCCTAAAGAAAGGGTTTATGAACTTTTTGGTAGAAACAGCCTTGATGGTGTAGTAATTATAAACGCTGATGGCGACAGTATGTCACCAACATTAAACCCGAAAGACTTGCTCTTTGTAGATACCAAGATTGAACAGTTCACTGGTGATGGTATTTATGTCTTTAACTTTGAAGGTTCTACATTTATCAAAAGATTACAAAGGGTTAAAGGTAGAAAACTAGCCGTCATGTCTGATAATGAGTTTTACCCGCCCTTTTATATTGAAGATCATGAAATGCATGAGCTGTATTTCCATGGAAAGCTAATTCGAAGTTTGCCCATGTCATTAAAACAATTCGCATAATTTAGAAAACCAGCAATTGCTGGTTTTATTTTGTCTTTATTTTCTACTTTTAGTTGTTGACAATATCTACTTTTAGTTGCATTCTTATTTCACGTAAGGAATAGGAGAAACTCATGCAAACCAATTCAAATGAACCAATCGTTACTTTCAGTGTGCCAATGTCGCAGGATGATGTGCGCGAGTGGATACTAGCAAAGGCTAAATTGATTAATCGCCTTAAGCAATTACAGACTGACCGTGATAACAAGCAAGCTGAACTCGAAAAACTCGATGATGAAATTGCAGAATGCTTGGATATGTGTGCAGTTACTGTTAGTGCTTAACTGAATTCAATTGTGTGGAGTTCTGGCTATGTCGAATAAAGCAGATAAAACAACAGGAAATATTATTGAGTTGAAAATTAACGGTGACACTGTGTGTTATTTGAGAACCGATGTTGCAGTAGCTGCGGATTACTTGTCATTTATCGCAAAAACTACTGAAGTCTTAATGCTGGATAGAAATTCTTTAGAACTAGAAGCAAATGCGTTCGGAAAAACTATCCAACATGGTTACAGTGCATTCCCAACAGTTAATGCTTCTTCCCTTGAGGCGATTGAATCTCGGACTTTTCAAGGGTCTCAAGATGTTTTTGGAGGTCAGAAATGATCCCCCTAACAACAGCAGGACTTAAGGCAAAGAAATTAGTTTCTTGAGCCTGGTCTAAGGACTGCATTGGCGAGGATAGATACTGTAGTTTCATAACTAAAGAATCATATCCTTTTAAAGGTCCAATTTGGTAGCCAGATATAGGAAATACAGGGATATCATCTTTCTTAGACATATTTAAACCTTATTGTTATTGCGGAATAACAATAATACCACAGCCGCCTGATGTGGCTAAATAATCAGGCAACCTTATTAACTGTGTGGAGTGTTTAGTATGGGAATGCTTATTTTAACTCGTCGAGTCGGTGAAACTTTAATGATTGGTGATGATATTAAAGTCACTGTTTTGGGTCTGAATGGTAACCAAGTGCGGATTGGTATTGAAGCCCCAAAAGATGTTGCTGTACATCGTGAAGAAATTTATCAGCGTATCTTAGCTGAAAATAGTATTGCCACTGCTAGTGATTGACCCTTGTAGTTTTTGGCGGTGTTGTGCCGCCCTTTTTCATAATACATAAGGCCACTGATATTCAGTGTTCATACTAGGTAAATATATTCATTATTTGTCAGTGGTCTTATTTATTATGTGTGGAGTTAATTATATTTGAGGAAAAAACAAATGAAACGTTTTCCAATTACTAGCTGTGTTATTTTTAAAGCTGAATTACCCAGCGCTGACGTTTTAGAAAATCATTTAAAAGAATTACTCTTTGTTGATATTTTAGAGTCACATTCTATTAGCTATGGTTTTATTCCGAATAAAATCACAGGTGAATTAGTTACGCCAATTGAAGGTGGCTATATTATTACTTTTCGTATTGATGAAAAGATACTTCCGAAAGCAGCTATCGCATTTGAAGTAAATAGACGCATTGAGAAATTGAAAGAACAAGGTATCGATGATTTTCTTGAAGCTGAACTAAAGCATATTGCAATAGAAGAAATGCTAAAGGTCGCTTTAACTAAAACAAAAATCATCACTGCTCTTTACCATGTTAAAAAAGGTTTCCTGTTTGTGTCCACAACGCGAAAGCCAGACCACCAAGCGCTATTAGGCAGTTTGGTGAAAGCTTGCGGTACTGTAAAAACTGAAACTTTTCACATTGATGATGCAAAAAATGGAATTACAACACGGTTATCTAACCACATTGATAACCAACCACCAGCAGAGTGCTTTGGTCATGACCTTTATCCCGGAAATTTCCTTTTGCTACAACGTAAGCTTGATAAAAAGCTAGAGACCCTAAAATATGATGCTGAACTTAATTTAATTCGTGAGCAAGTTAAAGATTCAATTGATAGTCATTTTAAAGTTTGTTTAATTGAATTAAGTACCTTTGATATTAGCTTTAAGCTCACAGATGATTTTGACTTTAAAAATATCAAACCATTAGTAGAAATTGACTGTGACGGAGATAGAGTTTTTCGCTATCGACACACAAACGCAGTATTTATGTTTCACATGGTTAATACAATTGAGCTATTGATTGAATTATTAAAATACAAAGAAGAATCAGAGTAACTATTTAACCAACACCAAGGAATTTAATTCTCTTTATTAAGAGACGGACTCTTATTATCTAAACTTTGTGTGGAGTATTAATTATGTCAAATGAAATTAAATTTGATGCAGATATATTGCTCGAATCAGTTAACGCCCATGGTGCTGATGGCCATGTTTACAATGACACAAAAAAACGCTTCTTTAATGGCGCTCAAATACATACATCACCAGTAGTTAATATCGATACTTATTTAACTGATGGTTATATACAAACAGTTAATTCAGTTTACAGAATTATTGTGTAGGGGGTGCATATGTCTATTAAACCTGAATTAGTAGAACGCGACGAAAATGGCTACTGGGCTCATTCTCAAATTCCTGTAAGTGAAGATATTGAATTTTTAAAACAGTGGTTTGATAACAACTGTCTTGAAATTTGCGGTGTCTGTATGGATGGAGATATTGATGAAAGTCACCCAACATTCAAACGCTATTTTATAGATGGTGATTGCGATATCTCAGGGTGGGTACCGAGCAAACCGCAAGGTGATGGTTGGTTTATCGGTGGTATTTTTGAATCAGAAGATGGCCCTGTTTGTTCATGGCTAAGACCAGATGTAGCAAAACTAAAGGCGAAATTCATCAAAGCGCATAAGGAAGCTGAAAAAGCTGCATTTGAATATTTCTGCGCCTGTGATGTTGGTGATGAACGGGTCCAAGCTAGTGAGGTTTATGAGCGCATTAGAACTGCTACACGCATAGGTGGCTGACATGAAGAAAAAAATACAAGTTGCTTGTGATTATCAAGGTTATGACTTCGGCGCTCACTATATTGATAGTCAATGTATTGATGGTTATCTGTGGGATTTGGATGCTTGTGATGGTAGTGGAAATTTATACGAACCAATAGAAACTATTCCATGCCCTAAATGTAACTCAGATGCATGGTTAAAAAATTATCGCTGGTTGTTTATCAATGATGGCGCTAACCATGGCTGTACAGGTTTGCCATTCAACAAAATTGGACGCCTATATATTAACGAGGAAATTAGAGCCAAGCCCGGCGCAGTTAAGAAAATATACCGCTGGTTAAAGCGTGGTTATTACTATGGATTAAAGAATCGCCACTAGCTCGCAGGGATGCAATGAAAAAAACCGCCGACTTAGACGGTATAATTACTACAAGGGAATTAATCATTAAATGAAGCTTACACGTGGCTTCGATAACCAAATTACACTAATACAAACAAATAGATACTTTTATTTGGATAATTCGCAAAAAAAATGCCGCCACGGAGCGGACGGCAAGGGATTGTCTAGATATGTTTATAGTTTCTCTGTGTAAGCAATTTAAGAATAGTTAAGCCATGGAATTTAGCAAGGAAGTAGATAAAAAAAAGCCGACACAGGGAGAATCGGCGAAAGTTGCACAGCTTGTTATTAATCTTTCGGGCTTAAGTGTAGGTGATGATTAAATATTTGCCATGAAAAGTTTTAATCCTAGCGATTAAATGGATGCAATGAAGAGGAATGAATATGAGTAAGCAGATGGTTTTAGTTGCAAGGACAAATAAGGTTGGCTCTGATTCTGAAACTGGTTTAGGAATGACCGAGGCTGAATGGAACCAATTAACTGAATCTGAGCAAGGTGTAATTATTAGCGATGCAATAGAGTCGCTTATTGATTACTGGGTACAACCTGAAGATTAAAGGTGGAGTGATGGATAAATCAAGACAGCAATTTGAAGCGGAAATAAAGTCACTTAGCGACCCGTCAGAATTTGAATTAAAACTTAAACGTGCAAATAACGGATCAAATTACGCTGACCAATATGTAGATTTAATGTGGATTAGTTGGCAAGCATCACGAGAGAGTTTAATTAATAGCTTACCAGAAAGCATTAATTGCCCTACCGCACCAGAATTAATATGGCTACAGGTTGCCCCTGAACCAGAGGAGATAAATAAACCTGTATATCCAGTTAATTTATATAGCGGCGATGTAACTTGGAGGTCGAGCAGGGAGTTCCCAACTGACACCTTATATGTTCGGGCGGATTTTTTATTTCAATCCGTAAAACAATGCTAAAAGTATCAGAACTGAAAGCATGATTATAGCCAAAGCACCAATGAGACAGCTAATGCCTCTAAATAGACAAGATGCCACATCAACCCAGGTTGTATTTTTTCTATTACGTCTCATTTTAGCCTCCTTGGCACAAGTTACTAAATTAAATAACTGTAATTTTAATATACACCCCATAGATAAGGACTAGCAATGAAATATAAACACTTAATGGTGAGCATTATCCACCAGCATTTAATTAAACCAGTTAACGACGATATTTAATATTTAAATCTGTATGCGGCAGATGTGGAGATAATTATGTCTAGAGGAAAACTTATGAAAGCTAGCGCATGGGCCAAAAGAGAATTCGAGGATGGTTCAATACCCGATAATAGAACCATAAAACGCTGGGTAACGATTGGTGAAGTGCGAGGAAAGATCGTTGATGGCGCGGCTTGGGTTTATTCTTCAGAAAAGTGGGGTGTTGAGTCTGATATTGCATCATGCGTAAGTGATTTAATAAGGGCTTCATAAAATGAAAGGCAGACCGCGTAAAAGAGAGTTCAGGCATTTGCCTGACTTTCTTTACTATGATAAAGCTGAGAAACAATATCGCTTTACACTAGTTAATGGCGTCAGAAGAAGAATAGGCGCTGATAAAGCTAGGGCAATTGCGATAGCCAGAGAATATAACAATATAATGCGTCCTGAGAGTGCTGTTTCAGTCAAATCATTAATTGTTGATTCTGGCGGCACAAACGGCGAATCTCTGCCATTTTCCGAGCATCTGAATAAATTGTTTGCTCGAATGGTGAATGATGAACAGCCATCGGAAAGCACCCTTAGCGATTGGACTAAAGATCTAGAAAGGGTTAAGGCTTATTTCAATGATATCACACCAATTGAGGTAACACTTGAGCATGTGAACGGGTTCATTAATGAATTTCATGCTGAAGCTTCCGCGAACGTTCAAAATAGAAAAGTTGGCTTTCTAAAGAAAATATTCAGTTATGCAATGGATGAATCATTAATGCTAGATAATCCTGCAGAACGTAAGAAAATGAAACGTGTCGATGGGAAAAAACGCCGCCGCCTATCTTATGATGACTTTCTTAAAATCCGTGCATCAGCTGAACCTTGGTTACGAACAGCTATGGATTTAGCTTTACAGACAACACAAGCTAGACTTGAAGTTTCTCGTATTAAATACAACATCAAAGCCCCAAAAGCTAATACCTGCAGCTGCGTTTGGTTTGATGAAGAAAAAGACGGCATTTATGGCATGATCTACATACATCGCCAAAAAGTTCAGCACAAAGAAGCATCACATGTAGCAATACCTATTGGAAAAAAACTAAAAGAAATAATTGATAACAGTCGTGACAGTGTAGCCAGTCCTTACATCGTGCATAGACTACCAATTCGATTGCCGAATAAAATCAGCAAAGAAGTTAATCACCCTACCCAAGTGGCCCCTGATTATCTTAGTCGTGCTTTTTCATCACTCAGGGATCGTGTTGGTGTTGCTGCTAATTTACCACAAGATGAAAGACCGACGTTTCATGAAATTAGGGCATTGGCTGCATTTATGTTTAAGCAACGCGGGTTTGATCCTCAGGCACGTATGGCCCACAGTGATGCTGAATCAACAAAAATTTATACCGAAAATCATGTTGATTGGATTGAAGTGCCGCACTGTGAAATAGCTTAAATGGCCGGGTAAAAGTCGACTTAACTAATTGATGTATATAATGCAAGTTTTGCATATTAAGCACTGTTTGCATGAACAGTCGATGGGTTTATTTTCCTTTTAAATCAATGTGGTTTATAGCTTGCTATCGGGGTCATGGGGTGTCGGGGGTCGTAGGTTCAAATCCTATCATGCCGACCAAAATTCCCTAAGAAAACCAACCTGTTATGGTTGGTTTTTTTGTATGTGTAATTTTAAAAAGGTAAAATGACGGTAAAACCACGGTAAAATCCCAGCCAATTTCCTAGCTTTTAACCACTGGCAATTCATCAACGTTTGTCGTATATGCGGACAACATTTCTCTTTTCATCTTGTATACGCTATTTACTACTCTTACTAACAAACAGTCATTACACATACCTGTCAATTACTAACCATGGTTATATTTCCCATAGTCACTAGTACTATTGTGTGCGTTATACCAACAACAGTCCTTAGCGATTCATAGAACCATAATAAATCGCCTTGTGATGTGTATTAAACTTTACCAAAACATAAGATTTTAATTATGATTTTTGAGCACTAATAATAAATATCATTGGTCGCTCTTTTTCCTCATCTAATGTAGGATTTTCTATAATTTGCTCGCATGATGGCCCCCACTCGTCCAGTGCAATTATTTCAAACCCAGCAGAAATTAGTAAGTTAATCCAAGTCGATAATTTTCTGTGCTGCTTCACGACACCATCAGCAAACCAATTGCTAATTCTATTGCCTTCTTGCTGGTACTGATTAACCGGCCAGGCTTTATTACCATACTTATCTGTACACCATTCTTGAATAAGTGGTGCGGTGTATATTGGATGCTCTGCTGAAAAAATCACCCTTCCACCTTGATTTAGAGCTTGATACAACTTAGCTAATAGAGAATAAATATCGACCACATAATGTAGTGCCAGCGAGCTATAGATCAAATCATATTGTTCAGTGGATAAGCTCAACTTTTCCAAGTCAGCACGTAAATAAATTATTGCTGAATCATCTGTCATGGAAATTGCTTTTGTTAGCATTTTTTCTGAGAGGTCAACACCCGTTACCTGTGTTGCCCCTTGAGCCCTAGCCCAACGACAAAACCAACCATAACCACAGCCTAAATCTATAATAGATTTTCCATTTAAATCTGGTAATAACCGTTGTATTGCACTCCATTCTGGTGCACCATTAAGCCCTTTGACTGAGCGAGGCAATGTTGCATAGCCCGCAAAAAAATCAGGATCATCATAAATATTTTGAGACATGGTCTATTCCCACAATAATAAGAAACTTAGGCTATCATATTCTATATTTCTTAATTTTGATAAGAAATAGCACTGTATCGCTTTACAACGACTCAATGATAGTAAAGAGCAAACTTTATGGTAGCTTTTCAGCTAACTGTTTATAATATTAAAAATCAATAGGTTAATAGAAAAATAACTATAATGAACTTATTTTAAGTTTTCATATTAACCTTTTATTTAAACCAACCCTATGCGGTAATATTTTCAAATTAAGACATTTAGCATTGGCAAATAACTGATTAATAATGAAAACTAACTTTAGAGTAGCAACACTAATTGATATAAATGCTATATTTTCCATAGATACCATTGCGACAACAGAACGCTATGAAGACATTATCCGATGGATCGAACAAGGAATATGTTATGTACTGGAAGCCAACAACGAAATATTGGCGTATGGTGTTCTACATTATCATTTCTATTCCCATGCCTTTATAGAGTTATTAATGATAAATAAAAACTATCGTCGGCAAGGCCTTGGTCTCATTTTAATTAATAAACTAAAAATGCAGAGTAAAACCCAAAAAATTTTTACATCTACAAATCAATCAAATACAGCCACTCAACAACTCTTAATAAAAGCTGGCTTTATTCCTAGTGGCTACATTGAAAATTTAGATGATAATGATCCCGAACTTATCTATTGCTATATACCTGATTAAAACCATCTACATGGTGAACTATAATAGCGCTTTATTCATCACAACCGTTTGCAAGGTGCGATTAAATTGCTGATACACTTCTTGAGCTATCACTTCTGGATAGCTTAATACCCTAAGCTTATGAGGTATATTTTCTGGGTAATAACTTGGATGTGCGTGAGCGTATTCGTTTTGCTGAAAACCGCAATGTTGATAAAAAGACCAACGTTTTTGGCTAACTTCATCAATAATGGGGTCTATTTCTAGAATTACTTTACCAACATCATGGCAAAACAGTTTTAATACCTTTTGCCCATAACCTTGCCCTCTTAATATGGGGGAAATAGCAAGGTGCTCAATGTAATAATAATCTTCGATTTTCCAACAACCAATGAAACCAATGAAACCAATAAAAGTGTCATTCTCTTTGAAATTGAGTAAATAATAATCGCTATGATTTAATATTGCCTCTCTTCCTTGGTAGCTTCTTTGTTCATATAACGGAAAAGCGGTGTCATACAACTGGTTAATCATTGCTATCGATTGGCTATCTTCACTTGAAACTCTTAAAGCATGTAACATTTAATCAAAACTCACCCTTATAAAAAATATTATCTAGCATACCTATTTTAAATTTTCTGACAATTATTTATCGTGAATTCATAATATTAACCTTTTGTTTTATCTTGCTATTATTTTTTCACTTCATTCGCTGATAAAAATATTTGTGGCTCTATATTGACTTTTTTACCTAATAGTTCTAAAAATACTGTATATTAATACAGTCTTTACTAGAGGCTATCATGTTACGTATCGAAGTATTATTTGATAAGAACGCTCCACAAAAACCAAGTTCAATTATTTTGCAAGCACTTGAAACTGAGATTTTACGCAAACTTCAAAACCAATATCCTGATATGATAACGCGGGTTGGGTTTAGCTCACAACAACGCGTTAACATCTCTGGAACTAAAATAACGGAAGATAAAATTCGTATTGAAGAGATACTGGAAGAAATATGGATGGATGATGGTTGGATCCCAGAAGAAACAACGGTGGATTAACCTAATACTTAAAGGAATGTTTACCCATTGTGTAACATTCCTTTTTCTTTTACTAAAACTCGTAATTAAACCCAGCCTCATCGACAAAAACACTTCCACTAGCAAGAGAATAAAACTAAGGCAATGCATTGATTATTAAAGAAATTACTTATTTTAAATTTCTCATGTCTAAATTTTACTCGCTATTTATTAATAGATTTTATATCTAAGAAAAGCTTTAATTTCTTTCACTGGGTTTAATTTTTTATTTCCTTCACGAGTTGTTCTAACCTGCGAAATACAGTTATCAACATTCACGCAAGTAGAAACTTCATTTAGCGCTAGAGTTGATAAGCTAACTGAGGGTGAATTATTGAAATCTTTTCCCATAAATATTAAAGCAAGCGCGATTGCTACTATAAATAATGGCACCTCATAAAATGCTTGTTTCATTACCAATGCTCTTATTGTTTGAGTGATGAAATGATAATAAACAATCTATTTCTTTGTACCTTAAAAATGAGTTAAACCAACCTTAAGATATGCTTAAATCTGATTCAAACTTGAACAATGCATATTGTCTGACACTCACTGCCTGCTTATACTTGTTCGTAGAGGTGATAATATGAATATCCTATTAGTCGAAGATGATCTTCAGTTGGGAAAGGCACTATGTCGAGGACTGGAACTGGCAGGCTTTAACCCTTGTTGGGTAAGGCTACTTGCAGACGCAAAATTACAACTTGCCTCCCGTAATTTTGACTTAATGCTCTTGGATTTAGGCTTGCCTGATGGCGATGGCCATGAAGAACTCATTACTTGGCGTAATATGGGGGAAACTATCCCAATAATTATTCTTACAGCAAGAAATCAAATGGATAACCTAGTTTCTAGTTTAGATTCAGGTGCAGATGACTTTTTAACAAAACCATTCGCTATGCCTGAGCTTATTTCTCGAGTAAAAGCAGTTAGCCGCCGTATGGCTGGCTTTTCATCTGAAATATGGCAACTTGGTAACCTGCAATTAAATCCTCTTAATCACCAAGTGACCCTTAATGAACAATTGCTATTGCTCTCCGGGAAAGAATATCTATTACTCTATGAATTAATAAGAAATGCAGATAATGTTGTCAGAAAAACAGATTTAGAACAGCGTCTATTCGGATTAGACGATGTGGAAAGTAACTCTTTAGAGGTTCATATTCATAATTTACGTCGAAAGATAGGTAAAGAGCGTATAATTACTATCCGTGGTATTGGTTATTTATTAAAAAAAGAAGCACCACTAAGTGAAAGTTAAATCATTTTTTATTTATACATTCGGGCTACAAATCAGCTCAGTTATTTTCCTTTGGCTGTTATTAGTTGGTTGGCTACAATTTTTTTATTGGCCTTCAATTCATGATGAATTAAATGAACAACAGAACGTCATCACTCAAGGGTTTGCTAAAACTCTTGATGTGGTTGCTGATAAGCCAGAATATTTCAATAAAATTGCTGATAATCTACAAGAACTTTATTCTACGGCGATGGAAAGTGGTGACGATATTAGTTATCGACCATTTATGATTGTTAGAGATAAACAAGGGAATGTCTATTATCGAAACAGTGACAAGCTACACGTTCCATCGATTAAATCCGTCTCTGAGCTCGCTGTATTACATAAAGACTGGCACTTTACGTCTGCATGGAATGACAACAAAACCTTTGAAGTTGTTATTGCCGAATCTTATAGTGACCGTAAATCTTTATTAGGTAGCCCAGCCGAAGGCACCGCCATCCCTCTCGCTTTTATTTTGGCTATTATGCTGTTAGCAATTTTAATTACTGCTTACTTTAGCCTACGGCCTTTAAGGCAATCTGCAAAACTAATCTCTAGCCGCCAGCCGGGCAATTTAACTCCAATAGAAACGAAAGAACAATATAAAGAAATTAGGCCTATCATTGCAGCAATCAATAACCTTATGTCTCGTGTTGATGCTGCGAATCAACGCGAAAAGCGCTTCATGGCAGATGCTGCACATGAATTACGAACACCGATTGCAGCTGTCATAGCTCAATTACATTTATTAATGCAAATTGACAATCCAAAAGAAAAAGAAGAAATCATTAATGATATGCAAGAGACTTTAAATCGTGCAGCTTCTCTATCACATCAATTAATTGACTTAGCACGCTTAGAAACTGAAGATTTTTTATTAAATAAAGAGCAGGTTGACCTTCCCGTATTAATCAGCCACTTAATATCCTCACATATACCTTACGCCATTAACAAAGACATTGATGTCGAACTACAAAGCCCAAAATCGTTTTATATCCTCACTGATAAACTTGCACTGAGTAATATTTTTACAAATTTGATTGAAAATGCGATTAAATATTGCCCAGAAAAAGGGAAAATAAAAGTTATTTTAAAAAACCTAACTCCATTTGGTGGAACTATTTCTGTTCAAGATAACGGCCGAGGAATTCCAGAAGAAAGCCGTCAACTTATATTTTCTCGTTTTTATCGAGTTCCTGGAACAATGGAAACCGGAAGTGGTTTAGGTTTATCTATCGCTCATAATTTAGCCCATAAAATTGGTGCAGTAATTAGAGTTACTGATGGATTAGACAATCGAGGCATTGGTTTTATTATTGACTTACCCTAAATCTAATTATGTTATTGAGTTAACAGCATTCACTAATTTTTCTAGCTAGAATACACCTTTTATAAGTTAATATACGTACACTTAAAAGAGGCAATAATGTCCAAGGCATTAGTTATTATTGATCTCATTGAAGAGATAATTGGTAAAAATGGCTTATCTAATTCTAGCTATCAACAGACTTGCTCTCGCAAAATCGTTGAAAAAGCCAATCAAGCAGCACAATATGCAAGAAGTCATCATATCCCAGTTATTTGGGTTAAAGTTGGATTTTCAGACAATTACCACGATGTTCCTGCCGGCTCCCCAATGTTTCAGCAAGCCAAAAGCCTTGGTGCCTTAAAATTAAGTGGTAATGGGTGTAATTGGGCTCATGACCTTGAAGTGGCATTTCGTGACCCTGTTATGATTAAAAAAGGTGTTTCTGCGTTTGCAGGAAACCATTTCCATAAATGGCTTACCGAAAATGGCATTACAGAATTGTTTATTGGCGGAGTTAGTACCGTAAAAGCCATTGAAAGTACAGCTCGGCAGGCTCATGACTTAGGGTATTATGTCACCGTACTTGAAGACTTATGTGCCGCTCCAACGCCAGAACTCCACCAGCAAAGTATTCAGGCATTGGATGGAATGGTAACGGTTTCTTCCGTTAAAGAATTTATGCAATTAAAATAACACTTAGATATCTCATGAGATTATTTTAATTTTTGCAAGTATATATCCCGTAGCCGGGTAGCAAGTTTCCCCGGCTTACCTTCCCCAATCAATTGGTTATTCACCATAATAACTGACCAAACTAATGTTGTTGCAGAAGTAATAAAGACTTCTTTTGCTTCTAACATTTCATCAATGCTAAATGGCTTTTCAACAATGTCTATTTCTTGCTCCCGAGCAAGCTGTAAAATTGCTTGGCGGGTAATACCTGACAATATCTTATTACTTAGCCCTCGTGTTTGTATTTGGTTCTGAGGAGTAATAATAAAACAATTACTGGAACTTCCTTCCGTAACATAGCCATTTTTAACAAAAATAGCGTCATCTGCACCTTGTTGCTTAGCGTATTCTTTTGCCATAGAAGCCGCTAATAAGGCGACTGTTTTAATATCACAACGTTGCCAACGAATATCATCGACAGTGATGACTTTTATTCCATATTTAGACTTTTCATTTTCAACAATCTTCGTCTTTTGTGTAAATAAGACCAATGTTGGCTTCGTTTTTTTATCAGGATATAAAAAGTTGCGTTGTCTTGCATTACCGCGAGTCAGTTGTAAATATACAAGCCCTTCCTCTATATTATTTTGTAGAACTAGTTGAAGATGAATTTGCTTTAATTCTGCTAAATCGTAAGGTAATGATAGCTGTAATTCAGTACAAGAACGCTGCAAACGGGCCATATGATGTTCAAAGTCAACTAGCTTACCGTTAATTATTGCTGTCACTTCATATACTGCATCAGCAAATAAAAACCCACGGTCAAAAACAGATACTGATGCTTCTTCTTCAGGTAAAAACTGGCCGTTCACATAAGCAATCATGCGCTGTATTCCTTTATCAATCAAATCATTACCTATTCTCTATTTAACCATACACCATATTGTAAAAATTACCTTTCAATTCTTCACATTTTTGTAGTCATTTATAGATTTTCATCCGTCTTATCGGAGTATCTTTCAACCAAAATGAATGCCAGCAAAGAGATTAAAATATAGTTTAATATTTAAAGTTATTTTTAATATTAACTTGACATTAACATGCTAATGGCTAAAATGCTCTCACGTGATCTGGATCACATTTTAATTTGGAGTTACCGATGAACAGCATCAAAGAATTTATCAGCAGTGTGCAAGAAGTTGTTGAATTACTCTCTAAACGTTTTATGTAAGCAAGTTAATCATTTTGTAGTCAATCAAACCTTTTAGTTACCTAATCATTAGCGTTAATTGCATTTATTTTGCACAACGACCTTGCAATCAAGGTCGTTTTTTTTTATTCAAAAACATTTTCAATAATTTCAGCTACAACCGCTGTCCCTATCGCAACTAGAATAAGATCCTGACCACTTACTTTCCATTCATAGCCAACATAAACAGGTAATTGCGCTAAAAATGGTGAAGGTAACGCTTTTTTTGCAATACCTGGAGGAAGCGGTTTTCCCCTACTCACTTGCTTTGCAATACCTGGCGGCAAGCCTTGGTATCCCGTAAAACCATACTCAATGGCCAAAGGCCTTACATGACCAAAACTCACATTAAAACTCACACTCGAACCCCGTTGTTTATCGTAATACTTGTTCGATTTGGTATGTTTTAGCTGTTGATTACTATTTTCTTTATTTGATTTATCTTTGTTCTGATTTCCTTTATTTCCATGAATTTTTTGATTTCCTTTACCATTCTCTTGACCTTGATTGCCATTAGGAGATGAATTTGCGAATAATGGCGTACAAGCAATAACAGGCAATAAGATATACTGCAAAAGAACTGAACAAAGCGGCTTTTTAAATATGTTCATAATAAATTCCTGCAAAGTGAATATAATATTAGGAATATTTTGAAGAACATTATGCTTAGTTATAGAGACTCACAATCAGAAAATACTTATCACACGTAATGTTATGTAAATGTTACTTAACCCATCAAATTAACGAACGTCCTCCTTTATAATAACCTTTATTATCATCAGTATTGCATTCATATACTAAGCAATACTTAGAACTAACAATAAGAATTAGGACGGAGTTTAATATTGTTCACCATGAATTTTCATTACTAATATGATAAGGTCGTTTGACTATCTAATATTTTTATAAGTAATCGTTCCTAACCCCTAAAGAAGGAGAAACCATGCAGCAGCAACTGCTAGACTGGGTACGTCAGTTCAACCAAGATTACGCTAACCTTGCCTCTTTACTGATGGTACTCGGTTTAATTCTGATCGTCGCCTGCGTATTACATTTAATTCTACATAAAATATTACTTCCACAACTCGAAAAACGCGGGCAAAAAAGTGCAGGAACTTGGGTTCATTTAATCACTCAACATAATCTTTTTAATCGCTTTGCTTTTGTTATTCAAGGTGTTGTTGTCAATATCCAAGCAACGCTATGGTTGCATTCAGGTTCGACTGCACAAGCCGTTCTAAAGGTCGGTTCACAGGCATGGTGCCTATTATTTGGCTTACTCACCCTCTATTCTGTTCTTGATATTATACTCGGTGTGCTCCAGCGTGCCGCCAAAACTGCGCATTTACCGCTTAGAGGAATATTCCAAAGCCTTAAGCTGATTGCTACAATTTTAATTGGCATCATGATAATTGCGCTATTAATTGGTAAATCCCCACTAATTATTCTTAGCGGCCTTGGCGCAATGACCGCCGTTATGATGTTAGTGTTTAAAGATCCCATTATGGGCTTAGTTGCAGGAATTCAACTTTCAGCCAATAACATGGTTAATATTGGTGATTGGTTAGAAATGCCTAAATATGGCGCTGATGGCGCTGTTGTAGATATTGGTTTAACCACAGTAAAAGTGCGTAACTGGGATAACACAGTTACAACCATTCCTACTTATGCCCTTATTTCTGATTCCTTCAAAAACTGGAAAGGAATGACTGAATCAGGTGGCCGCAGAATTAAGCGTAGTGTCCGCTTAGATGCCAGCAGTGTACATTTTTTAACATCTGAAGAAGTAGAACAATGCATTAAAGCAAATTTACTTGAGCCCTATATCGAACAGAAAATATCGGAGATTCAAGTTTTTAATTCTAGTCTACCTGATGATAAAGCGGTTCCTTTAAATCAACGCCGTTTGACGAATATAGGGACTTTCCGAGCTTATATTGAAGCTTATTTAAAATCACATCCTAATATTCACAAAAATATGACGATCATGGTCAGGCAGCTAGAGTCTGACTCAAATGGTATCCCAATCGAAATATATGCATTTACCAATACAACCGTATGGGTGGAATATGAAAGAATACAGTCAGACATTTTTGATCATATCTTTTCAATCCTTCCGCAATTTAATCTGATGGTACATCAATCACCTACCGGAAATGATGTTAGAATGATAGGCAATTCCCCAGAAAAATAATTAATACTAAGTAATTAGTTAAATTTTCTTATTCATCTACATCTAAAGTGGTATTTAAAAGGAGGGTATATCCCTCTTTTTCCTTACTTCTCGACCCATCGTTATATAAAAATTAATATTTCGATAGTTAATGAAAATCAAACTAATTTATGTTCTGATTAATGAAAAACCCTTATAAATTAAATAAATACATTCATCTTATCAGGGATAACATTGATGTAAGTCATGTAACTCAACAGAAACTTTTTTTAACATATAAAACAAGAAAGTAATGTTGTTATTTACATATAGGCAATGTCAATGCATAAAAATAAAATAAATACTCAATTTGGAGAACTGAGCAGGAGGGAGTTTATACAAACCTCTGCAACCGTTGCGGGTGTCGCTGCTGTTGCTGGCTCAATCACTCTTCCTTTTGCTGCTCAAGCAAAAACACCAGCAATCATGCCTGACGAAGTCAGTGAAAAAATTAGCTATAGCGCATGCTTAGTAAACTGTGGTAGCCGTTGTCCATTAAAAGTTCATGTGAAAGATGGTGTTATCAGCCGTATTTCCAATGAAACGATGTATGACGACTCAACATTAGGTGAACACCAAATCCGTCCATGTTTACGTGGTCGTTCAGTGCGTTGGAAAACCTACAACCCAGACCGTTTAAAATACCCAATGGTTCGCGTTGGTAAACGTGGTGAAGGTAAATTTAAAAAGATTTCATGGGATGAGGCGACAACCATTATCGCCGAAAAACTGAAGTATACTATTGATAAATATGGAAGTGATGCCATTTATTACCAATATGGCTCAGGTTCAACAGGCGCAAACTTACACGGCCGTGCCGCTTGTAAACGTTTATTAAGCTTAACCGGTGGTTTCTTGGGTGATTATGGCACATATTCATATGCTCAATTAATGGAAATAACACCTTACGTATATGGTAGCGTAGAAGAATCCTATTTATCTGAAATCCAAAATTCTGACTTAGTCGTTATGTTTGGCCACAACCTTGCTGAAACACGTATGTCTGGTGGCGGTCAATTTTACGAAACTCTCAATGCGTTAGATAAAAGCAAAGCAAAAGTTATTATCATTGACCCGCGTCGCACCGATAGCGTCACAACCCTTGGTGCAGAATGGATCCCAATTTATCCAGGCACTGATGCGGCATTAGTTGCGGCTCTCGGCTACGTCATGATCGAAGAACAGCTGACTGATGAAGAATTTCTGAAAAATTATTGTGTCGGCTGGGATGAATCGACCTTACCTGCTTCTGCACCGCGCAATGCATCATATAAAGATTATATTTTAGGTAATGGCCCGGATGGTATCGCTAAAACACCTGAGTGGGCGAGCAAATTAACCGGTATCTCAGTCGCACGTATTAAGCAACTTGCACGTGAAATCGGCAATGCAAATAGAGCATGGATCTCACAAGGCTGGGGCTTACAACGCACAGAAAATGGCGAGCAAGCTTGTCGCTCCATTATGATGTTACCTCTGATGTCCGGCAATATTGGTCGTGCTGGAACAAATACTGGGCTGTGGGGAAATAGCTATGCTTACCCTGTTGCGGGTTTTGCTTTACCTAACCCAGTAAAAGCCTTGATTCCGACTTATATGTGGTCAGAAGCGATTGTTCGCGGGAAAGAATTAACCGCAGAAAATGGTGGTATTAAAGGTGTTGATAAACTAAACAACGACATCAAGTTTATGTGGTGTTACTCCAGTAATGTCATTGGTAACCAACATGGCGATTTAAATAAAACGCATGAAATACTTGCGGATGAATCAAAATGTGAATTTATTTTAGTGTGGGATAACCATGATACCCCATCCGCAAAATATGCAGATTTATTATTACCGGATGTCACAACGGTTGAAACTAACGATTTAATCAATAATTCCTATGCAAGTGGTGCGTATCACTATTTAGTTCGCCTACAAAATGCGATTGAGCCACTGTGGGAAAACCGCCCTAACTATGATGTTTTAGCCGAAATTGCTGAAAAAATGGGTGTAAAAGAGCAATTTACCGAAGGCCGTACCTACGCTGAATGGATTGAGTTCTGTTATAACAAAACACGTGAAAAAATGCCGCATTTACCTGAGTTCAGTGAAACCGACGGTGCGGGTATTATCGATCGTAAGTTCCTGAACAGCTCAGAAAATATTGCATTGAAGAAATTTCGTGATGACCCAATCAATAACCCATTAAAAACGCCGTCAGGTAAAGTGGAAATCTATTCAGAACAACTGGCTGAGCGTGTTAAAAATTGGGAGTTACCAGAAGGCCAGCGTATTCCTGCCATTCCTGAGTATTGCTTCAATAAAGAAGGTGTTGAAGCCCAAGCAAGCCAACAAAAGCATCCGCTATTAATGACGGGCTTTCATGATAAAGGCCATGTGCATTCATCATATTACAATGTTGCTATGCTCCGTGAAGCCATTCCACATCAATTTTGGCTCAACCCAATCGATGCTCAGCAACGCGGCTTGAACAATGGTGATATAGCTGAAATATTTAATGATCGTGGTCGTATTCAAATTAAAGTGAAAGTAACAGAGCGTGTATTACCTGGTGTTATCGCCGTTCCACAAGGTGCATGGCGTACTCTCAATAATGATGGGCTAGATGTCGGTGGTTGTATCAATACACTGACCTCGCATGTCCCTTCGCCATTGGCTAAAGGTACCCCACAACATACTAACCTTGTTGAAGTTAAACGCGCTTAAGGAGTTGAATGATGAAACAATATGGCTTTTACTTTGACTCCACAAAATGCACTGGCTGTAAAACGTGTCAAGTCAGTTGTAAGGATGAAAAAGATTTAGATTTAGGTCCAAAATTCCGTCGTGTCTACGAATTTGGAGGCGGTAGTTGGCAAAAGCAAGATGGCATTTGGCAACAAAACGTCTTTAATTACTATCTTTCTATTTCATGTAACCATTGCTCAAACCCGACTTGTGTCGCGGGTTGCCCTACCG
The DNA here is from genome assembly GCF_028482225.1 of Providencia sp. PROV130. Lineage (NCBI taxonomy): Bacteria > Pseudomonadati > Pseudomonadota > Gammaproteobacteria > Enterobacterales > Morganellaceae > Providencia > Providencia sp. PROV130. Next base: position 19,779 of record NZ_JAMPQC010000019.1, read on the forward strand.
GTGCAATGCATAAACGTGAAGAAGATGGTTTAGTCGTGGTTGACCAATCTATTTGTGTTGGTTGTCGTTATTGTGAGTTGCGCTGCCCGTATGGCGCACCACAATTTGATGAGAAGAAAAAACTGATGAGTAAATGCGACGGCTGTTATGAGCGTGTCGCAAAAGGAATGAAACCTGTTTGTGTTGAATCTTGCCCGCAGCGTGCTTTAGATTTTGATGATATTAATGTTCTTCGTGAATTACACGGCACAGAGTGTGGTATTGCGCCAATGCCAGACCCAAGCCTGACGAACCCAAATATTGTTATCAAACCACATAAAGACGCGAAGCCATTTGGCGATAAAAGTGGCGAATTAAAGAACCCTGCGGAGGTATAAGATGCATGAATTACCACTCGTTTTTTTCACCGTCTTAGGACAGTCAGCTGCTGGGCTTTTCTTACTCGCTTATATCAGCCGTAGAATGGGTTCTATTGACGATAAACAGTTAAAAACTGCCAATATCGTGGCCTTTATTATTATGATAATAGGTTTAGGTATCGGTGGGTTACACGTTGGCCAACCACTACGCTTCTTTAATATGCTATTGGGTGTAGGCCGTTCGCCAATGAGTAATGAAGCGTTCTTAAGTGGCGTATTTGTTGGATGCGCTGCTGCAACGTTATTTTTTACTTTGTTTTTCAAACATACGTTATTACGTGAACTAGCTAATATTGCCGCGGTAGTGTCAGGACTTGCATTTGTTTGGTCAATACCTCAGGTATACAACATCGCCACTATTGCTAACTGGAACACCGGTTACACCACGCTACAAATGTGGATGACAATGTTAGTCGGAGGCGGTGCACTCGCCATTGCAATCGGTGCTCGTGGCCTAGGTATTGCTTCATTCTTAATGGGTACTTTCGCTATTTTTGCTAGCCGTGCTGGTTACCAAGCTTTCTTAACCGAAACTGGTCCAGCTCTTAGCAACGAACAAACTGGCTTCTGGGGCTTCCAAGTCGTTGTCTTAGCCATTGCTTTAGCTGCATTCGTTGGTATGGCGTTAAAGCACCGCGCGCCAAAAGCGACATTAGCGACTTGTGCTGCCGCAGTATTATTAGCTGAACTTGCTGGCCGTATCGCATTCTATAATCTGTGGCAAATCACCATGTAACCCTTTGTTGTTGCTGTGTTAAGATGACCTATCAAAGAACTCCTTTTGGGGTTCTTTGTTTAGAAACCCAACACCACCCTGCATCAATATAACTGCAGGAAATTAGATAATGATGTCATGCTTAGCACAAAATAAGACGGATAAAATAATATGATTGACACTACAATGATCCGCATCCTTGGTGCGTTTTTCTACTACCCTCCGCAATCGGATACTTTACGCAACGTCTACCCTGTCTTGGGTGAAATACCACAATTACATTCTTGGGAAAACCCTGAGCACATTCAGGCTATTTGTACTTTGTTGTCAAAAATACAACCTGATGATATTGCGTATGATTATTCAATTTTATTCGAAGGACAAGGCAGTATGCCTGCTCCGCCATGGGGCTCAGTGTATTTAGAACATGATAATACGGTTATGGGTGAGTCAACATCGGCTTATCGCCATTTCTTGCAAACGAAAGGCTTAGTCACTGATACAGGGCTACGGGAACCAGAAGACCAATTTGGCTTAATGATGATGGCCGTTTCTGCTTTAGCGGAACAAAAGGACGACAGCGCCATTATTACTTTATTTGAACAATATTTATTGCCTTGGGCATACCGCTATTTAGAGTTAGTGCAGCAAAGCAAAACAGAGACTGCTTTTTACCCTACCCTTGCACAACTCACTGAAATTTATCTTAAATCACTTCAATTGGAATTAGCGTTATCTCCAGTCAATACTGAATTATTCCGCTAAATAAAAGACTAAACCAAATGAGTTTATTAAACAAAATATGGGCTCATTTGGTTTCAACCTAAAAAGAAGAGTTTGGCTCTTGTAAAAATGCAATTTCTTCTTGTGTCGATGGACGGCCTAAAATTTCATTACGGTGCGGATAGCGGCCAAATTTATCAATAATCGCTTTATGTCGCATTTCAAAATCTAATGTGCCGTCGTCACCCAGCATGCGAAATAGCTCAACTGCCTGTAAATGAATAAAACTCGATTCAGAGTGCATAAATGGCATTAGAACAAACTTGCGCTGTGATAATGTCAGGAGATTATAATCATGTTGCTTAATCGCCTCTTGTGCTAATGCTAAAGCCATTGTGTCTTGAGCAAAAGACCTTGGCGTATCACGCCATAAATTACGTGAAAACTGGTCTAGAACAATAATTTCTGCTAAGCGTCCACGAATAGATCCCCGCCAATAAGCTAATTCTCCCTTAGCTGCACGTTCGCAAATATGCGCAAACCGTTGTGCTATCGTCAAATCAAATTTAGCGCTTTTTTCAAACCATTGTTTTGGTGTCGATTCCTCAAACCAAAATGAAAGCACTTCTTCCATGGCATTCATGATTTATTCCTATCTATTTTCTTATTAGTGGTTGTCATAATCCTAGTTAAAAATAGCCTTAATTGACAGGCTTGAGCTCTAATATCGGTTAATTGCAGATAATTATTTTGTTTTTTGCGATCTAACACCAAAAAAATACTCATTATCGACAAGGTAATTTTAACAATATTCCGCGTTATTTATTATTAAATCATTTATTTTCTATTTATAATAATTCACAACTTTTTAATTTATAAAGATTTGCTTTTTAGTGTGCATGAGAGAATTCATCATGCCTAAATACATACATTTGGTTAACTCAATGTTAGAATTTAACCTATAATGCGTATGTGAATTAGATAGTTACTTACAGTCATTACTTTCAGCGGTTCATATTGGTTCTTATTAAGGAAGGCAATGTAAATGGCAGGACATATGGTACTCATTGGTTGGGCATTATGGGTTAGCCCTTGTGGCACAGATTCATGTGATGCGTTACCAGTGACTGAAACTATTTTTACACAAGAACAATGTATTAGCCGAAAAAACTACCTAGAATCCAAGCGACCGAACCTCTATTTTCTCTGTGGTGAGGTTTATCGCGATAGCAATGAGATGACCGCTGAAGAGAAACATGCCATACCCGCACCGCATCTCCCTCTCAGAACATTGCCAGAACGGCTTTCCCGTTAGTTTGAGCTAACACCTTTAGCTCAAACTAAACAGGCTCCAAATTAAATAATTTCAGCTATCGGGCTCTCTGCTTCAACAAAATCCCCTTTAATAGCTCCGTGTTTCAATGTTCCGGCTCGGTGTGCAACAATTTGCACTTCCATTTTCATTGCTTCCATTACACCGATTACATCCCCTTTTGAAACATTATTTCCCTGAGGGATCAGCCAATTAAATAATATCCCAGAGATGGGGGCATTGACCGCATCAGGATTGTGAACCTTCTGAGGCGCAGAATGGGCTGCTACGGAGTTATTACCTGAAAAACGAGAAAACAATTGAGTGGGTAAACCTAACTCGCAACGCTTTCCATCGATTTCAATGAAAGTCCGTGTTATCTCAGGATCCGATAATGGAATTTGCCGTTTTGCCAGTGGAATTTCCACATTAAATTCCGTCTCTATCCAACGCGTATGTACACTAAAATTATCACAAAAATCAGCTTGTTCTATTACTGCACGGTGGAATGGTAAAACTGATGCAACGCCTTCAATAGTAAATTCAGCCAATGCACGGCGTGCACGCGAAATAGCTTGCTCTCGAGTACGACCCACCACAATTAATTTCGCCATTAACGAATCAAAAGTGCCCGGTATTGTTGTTCCAGCCATTACACCACTGTCAACACGCACTCCTGGCCCCGATGGTGCATCAAAAACGGTAATAGTGCCGGGGGTCGGTAAAAACCCGTTTCCAGCATCTTCAGCATTAATACGAAATTCAAAAGCATGCCCTCGTGGGATCGGCATCTCCTTAATACTTAAAGGTAAGCCTTCTGCAATTCGTAACTGCTCAATTACTAAGTCAATACCTGCGGTTTCCTCTGTGACTGGGTGCTCAACTTGTAAGCGCGTGTTCACTTCTAGAAATGACAGTGTTCCATCTTGGCTTAACAAAAATTCAACGGTTCCTGCTCCAACATAACCTGCTTTACGGCAAATATCGGTAGAGGCTTGAATAATTTGTTGTTGTTGGCTTTCGGATAAAAAAGGCGCTGGCGACTCTTCGACCAGTTTTTGATTACGACGCTGCAATGAACAGTCACGGGTTCCCACTACCAGCACATTGCCATGCGTATCCGCAATAACTTGTGCTTCAATGTGCCGAGGGTTGTGTAAGAATTGTTCAATAAAGCATTCACCACGGCCAAATGCCGCGGTCGCTTCACGTACAGCCGAATGATAAAGTTCTTCAACTTCATGGAGTTTCCAAGCGACTTTTAACCCTCTACCTCCACCACCAAACGCAGCCTTAATGGCAATAGGTAAACCATGTTGATGGGCAAATTCGAGGACTTCCTGTGCGCTATTCACCGGGTCTTTTGTGCCAACCACTAGCGGTGCGCCGACCTGCATTGCAATATGACGAGCCTGAACCTTATCTCCTAATATATCAATACTGTTTGCGCTAGGCCCAATCCAGATTAACCCGGCGGCTTCAACTGCACGTGCAAACTCAGCCCGTTCAGATAAAAAACCATATCCTGGATGCACCATCGTCGAACCCGATTGCTGAGCGAGACTAATCAGCTTTTCAATATTCAAATAGCTCTCTGTGGGGGAATTTCCTCCAAGCCCGTAGGCTTCATCCGCCATTTTGACGTGGAGTGCATCAATATCGCTATCCGCATAAACGGCAACAGACTGAAAACCGTAATCACGACATGCACGGATAATACGAACTGCGATTTCGCCTCGATTTGCAATCAATACTTTATGGTTTTTGTTATTATTCATGTTCATAAGCACAATGGCTCCCTTGCAATGCTTTAAATTCACCGAGTGGATTAAAACGTATTTTGGCATTCACCGGGATTTGCCCTGCTAAATCCAAATGGTATTCACATACCGCGCCAATAACGGGATAACCGCCAGTTAAAGGGTGGTCGTTGAGAAACAAAACGGGCTGGCCATTTGCTGGCACTTGAATTGCCCCAATGCAAGTCCCTTCACTCGGTAGCTCCTGTAATTGTTCACGCTCTAACGGTTTTTCACTCAATAAGCGCAGGCCTATACGGTTTGATGACGCAGTGACTTGCCATAATTGATTCGTTAGTTGCTCAACGGCTTGTTTTGTAAACCAATCCGTTCGAGGTCCCAATACCACATCCAAAACCACTACGTCGCTTTCAGCGGGATAATCAAAAGCAGGTGTTTCAAACAATGAAACAGCTAATGGAGACGAATGAGTGTTAACCGTTAATGTTTGACCTGCTGCAATTGGGGCTGGACCAACTTGCGCTAATGTATCAAACGAGCAACTTGATAAAATAGGTTCTATATTAAAACCACCCCGCACAGCAAAATAGCTACGTACACCTTTGTTTGGGCGGCTTAATTTAATAGTATCGCCTTTTACTAAATGAATTGGTTGATATATATTTACTTGATATTGTTCGTGTTCTGCCGTGATAACGTCAATAACACAAGGCGCGCCAGTCACGGCAATAATGAGATCTTTGTGCGCTTGAGCCTTAAACCCACCTTGTGTTATCTCTAAAACAGCGGTGTCTGATTCATTTCCCACAATACGGTTTGCACTACGCAATGCCGATTTATCCATACTGCCTGATTCTGAAATACCTAATGCCGATTGGCCAATACGCCCTAAATCTTGAAATAAAACCTGTAACCCCGTCGCTAAAACAGTTAAATCCGCAGTGGCACTCTCAGATTTAGTTTCAATTTCTACTTTAGTTGGCAAGCTATAGCTAATCTGGCTTTTCGCTGCATCGACAAAGTTGACCCGCGTTCCTGCCTGAACTAACGCAGGTTCTGGTCGATTGATATCCCACATTAATAGCTCTGTCACACCAATCAACTGCCATCCGCCAGGGCTAGCTTGTGGATAGACACTGCTAAACTCTCCCGCTAATGCAACAGAACCCGCAGGAATACGCACCCTTGGTGATTGACGCCTTGGAACATTCAAATTAGCGCCTTTCGAAACCATGTAACCAAAACCTGGGGCAAAACCGCTAAATGCAACCTGAAATTCATTTTCTGTATGACGACGTATAACTTCAGCGGTGGATATACCTAAATGCAATGCAACATCGGATAAATCCTCCCCATTATAATGAACAGGGATAGTGACCAATTTGCTGGCCTTACCGACGATCCTTGACACATCCCTAAACGAAATCTTTTCAACCAAATCATTTACATCAATCTTGATCGGGTTATAGCGAATTAAAATCGTCCTTGCTGCTGGCGTAATTTCGTCAATCCCATAAATTGGCATTTCTGTTAAGGAATCAGTCAATGCCATTGTTTGTTCAAGACTTTCTAACTCCACCATAAAGGCACTTAAATTGACGGGTAAAAATCTCAATTGGCACCTCTATATATGATATGCGGCATCGGGTACATCCGTAATAAACATGTAACCAGGTGCATGGCTTAATGCGAAAGGAATCCCTGATTTCATCACTGCAGCTTGGGGCGTTACGCCACAAGCCCAAAAAACGGGAATTTCATCCTCTTCGATGCGAACCGCATCACCGAAGTCAGGTTGCATAATGTCAACAATACCTAATTGTTCTGGTGCACCAATATGAACAGGCGTGCCATGCACTGCAGGAAACCTGCCAGTAATACTCACGGCATCCGCAACTCGATTTGCGGGTATTGGTCGCATTGAAACTACTAGCTCCCCCTGTAAACGCCCTGCTGGGCGACAAAAGCGATTGGTTTTATACATCGGAACATTGGATTTATCGGTGATATGCCGTACATCAATACCGGCTTCAATCATTGGTGTTTCGAAAGTAAAACTGCAACCAATTAAAAAAGTCACTAAATCAGGATGTTGCTGATAAATCGCTGTCGCATCCGTAATTTCAGTGGTTAACTGACCATTTTCCCACACACGGTAACGTGGAATATCAGTACGTAAATCAGCACCTTCAGCCAAAACAGTTTGCCAACTCCCTGCTTCGCATACATCCAAAACAGGGCAGCTCTTTGGATTACGCTGAGCATATAATAAAAAGTCAAATGCCCAATCACGTGGCAATGCAATCATATTGGCTTGAGTCATACCCGGTGCAAGGCCTGCGGTTGGTTTGTCATACCCCTCGCGGATAGCAAGACGTGCAAGACGAGCGGCTTCAATGGCCTGCAGTGATGCCTTCATTAGCTGTGTCATTCGCGGTCTCCTTTATGAGCAAAACCATAAATTTCAATACCTTGTTTCTCTAGTATGCTACGCACCTGTTTTGCCATTTCAAGAGCGCCAGGGCTATCGCCATGAACACAAATTGACCCCGCGTCAACAGGTGTAAATTTTCCATCAATTGACATCACACCGCCCTCCATGACTAGTTGTAACATGCGGTCTGCGACTATCTGTGGGTCATGTAATACAGAGCCGGCTAATTTTCGAGATACTAATGTGCCATCGCTGTTATAAGCTCGATCAGCAAAAGCTTCTGCGACGACATTTAAACCACACTCTCTCGCCCACTCAATTAATGGAGATCCCGCTAATGCGACTAATATCAGCTGCTTATCAATGGCTAATATCGCATCAATCACCGCCATTGCTTGGCGTTGGTCATAGGCAATCGTGTTATACAGTGCGCCATGGGGTTTAACATATAAAACTTGTGTCCCTGCTGCGGTTGCTAACCCTTGTAATGCACCAATTTGATAAATCACGTCCGCTGTTAATTCATTTGATGCAATATCCATATTACGTCGACCAAATCCCACTAAGTCGGGATATCCAACATGAGCACCAACAGCGACACCATTTTCCTTGGCTGCTTTAAGGGTTTTTAATATCCCTTCTGGCGAGCCCGCATGAAAACCGCAGGCAATATTGGCACTACTAACAACAGGAAGAATGGCGGTATCGTTCCCCATTTCCCATTGCCCAAAACTCTCCCCAAGGTCGCTATTTAAATCAATTTGCTTTCTCATGGCTTCTCCTTGAGTTATTTCAGATAATTAAAGATTGCACCGACAGACATTGCGCCCATATACCAAGTGAGTGCACACGTCACAACACCAGACCATAATAGCCAACGTGGATAATGGTAACCTGACATTAAATCTGAGCGTTTCCAGCCGATATAAACAAATAAAGTTAAACCAATAGGTAAAATTAGCCCATTGAAACCACCGGCAAAAACCAATAATGCCGCAGGGGCTGTTCCCATAAATAAATAGACAATCAGAGAAACTGCAATGAATATGATAGTTGCGACATTACGTTGCCTTTCTGTGATAGAAGACTTAAATGCCGTTAAGAAGCTCATTGAGGTATACGCCGCACCAATCACACTGGTGAGTGCTGCAGCCCATAGAATTAAACCGAAGATACGTAAACCAAAATTACCCGCAGCTGCCTGAAATGCTTGCGATGCCGGGTTAGCTGCATGTCCAGAAATATCAATAGTCACACCACTTGCCACTACACCTAAGATAGCCAAAAATAAAATGTAACGCATCAAGCCAACAACTAAGATACCTTTTGTCGCAGCGCTAGAAACAACTTTAATGTTTTCAATACCTACTGCACCTTTATCCAATAAACGATGAGCGCCTGCATAACAGATATACCCCCCAACAGTGCCCCCAACAATGGTGGTTATCATGGCAAAATCAACCGTGTCAGGTAGTACGCTTTGGCGTAACGCCTCACCAACAGGTGGATTTGATGCAATAGCGACAAATAACGTTAAGCCAATCATCACTACACCTAATCCAATAATTAACCTATCAATAAATGTGCTGGCCTTACGGGAGGAAAAAATATAAATGGCTAATAGTGCGCTAATCAAACCACCCCATTTCGGGTCTAAGCCAGCTAAGGCATTAAGCCCTAACCCTGCGCCTGCAATATTGCCAATATTAAAGATTAACCCGCCAAAAATAACTAATATAGCGAGTAAATAACCACTCCCAGGAATTGTAGCATTTGCAATTTCGGATGAGTGCATTTTAGTCAGGGTAACAACCCGCCATATGTTCTGCTGAACAATGAAGTCAATCACAATAGACGCTAATATCCCGAAGGCAAAAGCGGCTCCTAATGTCACGGTAAAAGTAGCCGTTTGTGTGATAAACCCAGGCCCGATGGCAGAGGTTGCCATTAAAAAAATTGCGCTTATCAGTGATGAACGGCGGCTTTTCACATATTCAGCCGTAGTTGGTGCACTTTCTTGAGCGGCCATGTGCATACTCCTCTAATAGTTATTGTTTTAATTATTGATGTAGTTGTTGATGTCACAATCACTAAGGCAATTATCGTGCCATTGTTCTACTTGTTATCTATATTGTTAATTCATCTTTAATGGATTGTTGAACAATTAGTATTAAATGATGAATAAATAATCAATAAAAATCGTAATTGCTCGTTTAAAAATCAAGACGAGATCACTTTTTTAACAATTTTCACTGCACAAGCATATTGCTTATCGACTAGCTCGCACCAAGTTGGTGCGATAAATTTATAATTTCACTATTTTTGTGCAAATATATGAAATGGGATGAGTAAAAAAGAAAGGAAACTTGCTGCTATAACTTGAATATGTGAATATAACGAATTATTACCCTTGAGACTAAAGTTAGCCTTTATTATGAAAAAACAACCTGTTGCACAAACTTTATCTGTCACTATTGCAGAAGTGATACGTTATAAGATAACCGTTGGGGAGATCACGCCGGGTCAGCGCTTATCTGAAACAACATTAAGTGAAGAACTCGATATCTCTCGAAACACATTGCGAGAAGTATTTCGCGTACTTACGCAGGAGGGTTTATTAACTTATGCCCCAAATAAGGGTGTATTTGTCTCAGTTCCTGATATGGCCGCCATTATCGATATCTACCAAGTTCGCCGACTTATTGAGTGTGATGCATTAACTCATGCATATGCCTTGCATCCATCTGTTCATAAAATGAAAGAGGCTGTTCAAGAAGCTCATGAGCATGAAAAGATAGAGAATTGGGTAGGTGTAGGTACTGCAAATATGAAATTTCATACTGCCATTGTCGAGTTATCCGACAGCGAACGTTTAATTAAATTATACCGTAATGTGTCCGCTGAATTACGACTGGCCTTTGGTCACCTCAATGACCCCAAAATTTTGTATGCTCCCTATATTGATAAAAACCACTCTATTCTTAACTTATTAGATTCTGGCCAAAATTTAGATGCGGCTAATATGTTGCGTAATTACTTAGACCTTTCTGAACGCACATTACTCGCTGCACTTAAACGGAAACAATCTGCTCTTTGAGTTATTTGAAGTTTGATTTGTCTATTATTTAATTCCTCTATTCCTTACTAATCTCATTACATAAATTTTAGTGAGAAGTCATTTATAGTAATGACTTTTATATTTTAATAATACCTCATTATTTAGCCATAATTTTATTAGATTAAATTCAATTTTTGTTAACCAATTAAATAGAATGATTTAAACATAAAATCACATTCAGAAACCTTTCCAATAAAAATAAAACTTTTAGTGGCTATTTTTTACTCTATTTAGTTTTATCGGCGAAAAACAAGCACCACAAAAAACCATTTCATTAACAATTTTAAAACATTTACTCCATTTGCTTTAAATATTAATTTACCTTCAAAATTCACCAAAAATTCATACATATACATAACATTTAACATAAAGAGTTATTATCACTTCATAATTTAACAAAATAAACATATTGATATAAATTACACATTGGAATTACTCAAATTTATCGAGTTAATAGTTGTAGTTTTCTCGAATATTCGATATAAAATTTATGATAATAAAAAGACATACATAAGAATTACTAATATAAAATGAGATTTCATTATGACATTAAACCAAGTGACTAAAAAAAAACCGTTTAAATTTGGCCTAGGATGGCAAATATTGGTTGCTCTTATTTTGGGCGTTATTGCTGGTGCGCTTTTACATGATAATACAGAGTACAAAGATTGGTTGATTTTAAATATTCTATCCCCGGCTGGTAAAATATTTATTCAGTTAATCAAAATGATTGTTGTTCCTATTGTAATATCAACCCTAATTGTTGGAATAGCAGGAGTTGGTAATACCAAGCAACTAGGTTCTCTCGGTTTTAAAACTATCCTTTATTTTGAAATTATTACTACCATTGCCATTATCGTCGGTATCTCTTTTGCCAACATATTCCAACCAGGTGTTGGTATTGACATGTCGCAATTAACTCAAGTCGATATTTCACAATATGAAAAAACCACCCAAGAAGTTGAAAGTCATCCTTCTGGGATCATTAATACGATCCTCACTTTAGTTCCAAGTAATATTTTCGCAGCGATGGCGAGTGGTGATATGCTACCCGTCATCTTTTTTGCTGTATTATTTGGCTTAGGGCTTTCTTCTTTACCTGCTGAAAAAAAACAACCATTGCTCAATGTATTACAAACTTTCTCTGAAACAATGTTCCGTGTAACAAACATGATTATGATGTATGCTCCAATCGGGGTTTTCGCATTAATATCCGTTACCGTTGCTAACTTTGGTTTCTCATCATTAGTTCCTTTATTGAAACTGGTTATACTCGTCCACTGCGCAATTATATTTTTTGCGGTTGTTATATTAGGATTAGTTGCTCGTTATTGCCGAATAAATATTTTCACTTTAATGAAAATATTAAAAGATGAGTTATTACTCGCTTATTCGACAGCCAGTTCTGAAACCGTACTTCCTCGTATTATGGATAAAATGGAAAAATACGGGGCGCCTAAGTCTGTAACAAGCTTTGTTATTCCAATTGGTTATTCATTTAACTTAGATGGCTCGACACTATACCAAAGTATTGCCGCTATTTTTATAGCCCAACTTTATGGTATCGAACTCTCCATTGGGCAAGAACTTATCTTAGTATTTACCCTTATGATCACATCTAAAGGTATTGCTGGTGTCCCAGGTGTTTCATTTGTTGTTCTTCTTGCCACGCTAGGAAGTGTAGGTATTCCATTAGAAGGGTTAGCCTTCATCGCAGGTGTTGACAGAATTCTAGATATGGCACGTACGGCACTTAATGTGGTAGGTAATGCCCTAGCCGCTCTAGTTATTGCCAAATGGGAACATAACTATGACGATAAAAAAGCTCGAGAATATGAAAAAAGCTTTTAGTTTATTCTAAAGTAACTCTATAATAGAATTGCCTTCGATTGATATCGTTATTGAAGGTGGTTCTATTTTTCTCAGTAAATATCCAATTGTTTTGTTATTTTTAGCTTTTATTTATTTAGTTATTTTTACTTATTAGGTGTAATTTACTTCACGTTTTTTTATTATTTCTGATAAAAATTGGTATTTTATAATTAGCGTTACTACACTGAAAAAGACTTTTAATTAGCTGCACTTTTTGTTAGCCAAAGCAGGAAACAATGAATCAAATAAGAAGATTTCTTTTGTTTTTAAAAGTACTCCAACACCTAATGGTAATTTTTATATTTTCATTATCATATTTTATGCTACACAGCTGGTTCTAACGAAAAACCCCTTACTAAACAATACAATAATTTATGATTAAAACGAGATAAAACATTCATTTATCTCGTTTTATATTATGAATCTAAAAGAACTATAATACAAAAGAGTTATCAGTAGAAAGCTAACTAATTCCTTTTAATTACGATTGCCTTTACTGCTATAGATAAATATAAGGCTAACTATAAAGTGACACTTCCCCTTCCGGCCTAGTTTTAAACCGTCGGTGAGCCCAAAGATATTGTTCTGGCGCTTTCATAATTTCCGTCTCTAAAACCGCGTTAATTACTGTTGCATCCTGTAATGCATTACAACTTGGGTACCCAGATATTTCTTTTCCCAGTATCAAATCATAATTAACACCGTTCTTATTTCTCAATAATGTTACTGTGAGTGTCGGTGATTTAGATAATTGAGCAAGTATTGATGTTCCCTTTGAAGTGGAACTATTTTTGACAGAAAAAAATGGCGCAAATATCGTCCCTTTTCGTCCAAAATCTTGGTCGGGTGCGAACCATATGGACTTACCATTTTTTAACTCTTGAACCATAAATTTCAAATTTTTACGGTCAATCATTCCTTTACCAGAACGACACCGTCCCTTTGTTTGAATATACTCCATCGCTTTATTATTATGCGGCCGATACATTGCATTAACAGGGAAACAAAGGCCCATAATCCGGCCACCTAACTCAAGTGACATAAAATGAACCCCAACAATTATCACACCTTTGTTTTTCGCTATCGCATCTAAATAATTAGACATTCCTTTTACTTGAAAGAGCTTTTTAACTCTTTTATCACTCCAAAACCAGGCAATTCCAGTCTCAAATAAAGCGATCCCCAAAGATTTTAGGTTATCATTTACCAGAATATCTATTTCATTTTTATTTTTGTCCGGAAAACATAACTCTAAATTTCGTTTAATTATTGATACTCTTCTTTTAATAAAATACCGTGAATTGATACCTAAAAAAGCACCTAACGATATCTGCCATTTATAAGGTAATTGAACCAATAAAAATAAGATAAAAACCCCCATCCATGTGACTAAGTACTTCGGATGGACCAATTTCAGTGAAAATGGGTTTTTGGCGTACATTATATCTCCCAATACTTCGCCTTTGCAGAATGCACGCTATTTTAGACAATATTTAGTCTTTTAAATTCAACATGATTACTACAACAAAATGGGTTTTCACCCACAACTAGCTGAATATCCTTAAAATTCACCTTCTACTTAAGTAGATAACGGCCGGATAACCTTTTCAAAACTATTAAGCAATATTTGATTTTTAGTATGCTAATTAACCAGAAGTTCTGTCGGGTTTCTTTTTCCTCTTCAGAACGATACGCCGGTTAAACTAAAAACGTAATCACTTAAACAGTAATGAACTGACAAAATTATCACATATATGGGTTAATTAATCTCATTATTAATATGCATTTTTGTCATTTTACGGATTATTTTGCTTATATTTGTCAATTTAGTCGCTATTCTTAGCAACTTCATGCCACCAACCATAGACTACTATGGGAAAAATAAGCATCAGTAAATTAGCCTAAGATTGTAGTCACTTATAGAGTGGGTAGCTCCTCCTATCATAGGAATGCCACAAGCACCTCTCACCATTCTCCTCACCAATTCTGCCGTTAACCCGAATATCCATCTGAGATTTTAATCTCATCTCAGCCATATCTACTTTCTCATTGTTTTAAAATCATTTGAGTGGTGATGTTCTCAATGTGTTTATTAACAACTAGAAGGGGTAAAATGACATGAATTATAAGCAAGAAAAAACCCGCTACATCTATGAAATGTAACGGGTTCTTATTTGGTGCCGGCTACCGGAGTCGAACTGGTGACCTACTGATTACAAGTCAGTTGCTCTACCAACTGAGCTAAGCCGGCGAATATGGCGGAGAGATAGAGATTCGAACTCTAGGATGGTTTCCCATCGGCGGTTTTCAAGACCGCTGCCTTCGACCGCTCGGCCATCTCTCCATGGGGCGCGATTATGGAGGAATCCCTGCAACTTGTCTACCCCTGAAAGTAAAAAAATTGATTTTTTTACTTCGTTTGGCTAATCTTCACTCAATCTCTCTCTCTTTCCCAAGAAAAATGGTAATATCTGTGCAAAATCGGTGTCTATCCTTTCTCTAGGCGTATGATTTTTAATCTAATAATATTTTAGCCGACGGGACGACTTGCTACAATTATGTACAAACAATCATTATTAAAGCCAAACACTCTTTTCCGTATTTTCGCAGCATTTATTCTGTTGCTGATAGTGATGCTTTTTTTATCACTATTTAACTACTATCAAGCATTGGTTCAAAGCCGTCAGACAAGTTTGAACAGTATGGCGAGTCGATTAGCCTATCAAATCGAAGATTATCGTTATCAAGCAAGCCATATCTATAAAATTGCCAATGACAAAGCATCGGTTCCTCCTACCGATAATCTCGCAGTAACAGGAATGCGCCATGATATTTTTTGGCTTAGTAGCGCCAACCAATCCATCGATGCCATTGTATTTGGTAATAATAAGCAAACTAGTAATGTTTTAGCTTCTAAACTTGCAAATTATATGGAGATTGTCTGGGGAGCTCGTAATGAATATAACTCCATGTATTATCTCAATGGTTTAGACAATACACTAGTCTTAGTGACCACCCATTCAATTCTTAAACCTGAGCTACGATTTAAAGAAAGTTACCTCACCTTGACGGCAGAAGAAAAGCGCGCTGATATGTTGACACAATCAACATTGTTAGATCGACGGGAAATAATTTCAAATATTCAAAAATACTCCCCTGATAACCTTTATTACTATACTTATCGGCTGATGTTTAATTCCCCAGGGCAGTTAACGAGCGTGATATCCTTTGATATCTCGATCAATTCACTGATCCCCCCCAATTTAAATGGGGATTTTTTTACCATTAATACACGCCCTGCAAGCACAGGAAGCTATGAGTCTCATACAACTTGGGTTGGAACTAACCTCATTTTCTCCCACCCTATTGACGGTACCAGTTATCAACTTTATTACCATGTTTCATTAAAAAGCATTATTTTTAATGTCATTAGCTATAACTTATGGCTAATGACTGGCATGCTTATCATGATCTTCTTTGCTTTGCTGATTATGCTCTTTATCCGTAAACGCCTGATTTCTCCCAATACAAATATGCTGCAAGAACTGAATTTTAATGAAGCACTGACTAGCGATATTATCAGCCATATTTCGTACGGTATTTTAGTTTACGACTTTAACACTAACAAAAAAATTCTGAGCAATGACATTACTAATCAATTATTACCTTCCATGGATCTGGTTCACATTAAAGAAATGGCGATGGAAAACCATGATGTTATTCAAGTTTCTATCGAAAATATTGTCTATGAAGTTGTTCTTGTCAATAACATATCAAAACCCAATACTGTTCTTTTCATTATTATAGATAAAGATAAAGAAGCATTAACCCAAAAACGCCAAGAATTAGCGAATCGCGAATACAAAAAAAATATTCATATGCGTAAAGTTGTATTTGAGAATATGTGTAGTGAAATATTACCTTCACTCATTAAAGTAGATGATAAACTAACCAGATTATCCGAAATTTCCAATATAAATAATCGCGCATTTATTTTAGAAATTGAAAATCAGCTTTTTCATATTAATCGTTGGTTTAAAAATATTAACTTATTAAATCAACTTGAGTCCCAAGCTGACCCCGTAAAAACAGAGCACGTCTCTATCAGTAACCTTGTAAGCCAATTTTTAAAGCAAAACTTATCGCAGTGTAATAACAAAGGGTTAGCGCTTTATTTTCATAATAATCTCAACCCAGATTCACTTATCGTGGCTAATCTGGATTATTTAAAGCAATTAATACAGCTAATTTGGGATTATTCTATTGCAACAACCTCTTTTGGAAAAATTTCATTCACGTTATCTTATGATGCCAGTAAAAATGTCATCTTACTGAGTATTAAAGACAGTGGAACTGGCGTAAGCAATCAAGAACTGAGTAATTTGCAAAGCCCTTTTACTGGACAGATTTTAAACTCCTCTAACTTTACTCGTTCCGGTATAACATTTTATTTATGCAAGTTACTGGTAAAAAAAATGAATGGCGCTTTTTCTATTCGCTCTAGTGATGCAATCGGTACGCATTATGAAATTACACTTCCTGCTGCTAAAGAGCTACTCGTCAAGAATTACCCTGCTTTATTGGAAGATATTTGTATACGCTTAAATATACATAATGCCGATATCTCACGGATTGTTAGGAATATATTAACTAATTATGGAGCAGAATATTTGGACTTAAGTGAGAGTTCCCCTCACACCAACTGGGACCTCTTGATAACTGATAATAATGAGGAATATTTTGAAAATATTGTTAAAGTAAATGGTACTCTTTCAGGAATAAACCAATTACAACCTCATTACATCGAAGCTAACTATAATTTTGCTGATGAATTAATTGATGCCATCTCATTACTGATCGAAAACACGGATCATGAACATGAGCATTCTAATAATTTGATTTCTCACAATGTTGATGCTCAAACGGTTTCACGAACCTCGAATGAGTCAATAGAAGATGCAATTGCAAGTTATCAATTAATACTAGCAAATAGTGGATATCGAGATTTGTTTATCACAACAGTACCGATAGATATTAATAAACTGTATAATAGTGAAAGTGTTGAGGATTTGACCGAATTAAAAAACACTGCACATCGTTTAAAAGGAGTTTTTGCTATGCTCGAATTTACTTTTCTTCATAAGCTTTGTGAAGATTTGGAGCGTTTCATAGCAGATGAAAACGGATTGGAAATAAAAAATTGCATTAGCATGCTGGATAATTCAGTCAAAAAACTAATGCCAGAAGGTAACCAATAATATGAATAACCTAAATGTCATTGTTGCCGATGATCACCCTATCGTTCTTTTCGGCATCAGAAAATCACTTGAACAAATTGAATGGGTGAATATCGTAGGGGAATTTGAGGACTCAACCTCTTTGATTAATAACTTAGCACGCTTAAATGCAGACGTGCTAGTTACTGATTTATCAATGCCAGGTGATAAATATGGCGATGGTATTACTTTAATCAAATACATCAAACGGCATTATCCTGATCTATCAATCATTGTTCTCACAATGAACAATAACCCAGCCATTCTTAGCGCAATATTAGAGCTGGATATCGAAGGCATTGTGTTAAAACAAGGCGCTCCAGCTGATTTACCTAAAGCTTTAGCAGCTTTACAGAAAGGCAAAAAATTCACACCAGAAAGTGTGAGTAAGCTACTGGAAAAAGTCAATGCAAGCGGCTACGGCGATAAACGCTTATCACCAAAAGAAAGTGAAGTACTACGTTTATTTGCTGAAGGCTTTTTAGTCACTGAAATTGCGAAAAAACTTAACCGTAGCATAAAAACGATCAGTAGCCAGAAAAAATCAGCCATGCTGAAATTAGGCGTTGAAAATGATATTGCGCTACTAAATTACCTTTCTTCTGTGAGTATTGATAACTCGCCTTCAGAGTGAGCTTCACTTCAACGATAAGACTACACAAATAAAAACCCAGTTATGGGTTTTTATTTTTGCATTCATCTTTAAGTATATTTAACAATAGCGCGTTAAGGTCTCACGTAAAATTGCAATTGTTGTTGGTTTTGATAAACAATCATTCATTCCTGCATTAATACAACGTTGCTTTTCTTCTGCCATTGCATTAGCAGTTAATGCGATCACCGGTAAATTAGACTCTAAGCGCCGCAGTTCTTTTGCCAGCTGATAGCCATCCATATTTGGCATATTTACATCTGTTAAAACAATATCAACATGATGATTATTTAGGTATTTTAGTGCATCTACCCCATCTATTGCCGTTCCTGTAGTAAAACCGATAGACGCTAATTGTTCACTTAATAATGCTCGGTTAATTGGGTGGTCATCGACAATTAACACATGGTATTCGCCTAACGAATCATCAGCAATCAATGGTTGATTTACCATATTATTTTTCTGCGATTGCTCAATCGTTTTCATGATGGCTTTATCAATTAAAACAGGTAATTTATCTAATTGATATGTGTTACAAATCCATTGGTTAGGTTTTATTTCGTAGAGCTCACCGGCATAAAAACTCGATAACTGGACATGATCTTCACAGATTATACCTTCTGTATACTCATAATCGGTTATTAATAAATTATAATTTTGTGTTTTATCAATTGAGCTATGGCCGACAACCGTAAATTGCTCATGGCTTAACAAACGTAAAAGAAAGTTCATTAAAAATTCATTTCGACACGAAATAGCAATACGATAATGTGCGCGGTATTCTGGAATGTTTTTCTTAATATATTCTTGACCGTATAAAGGAATACGAATAGTAAATGAGCTACCAAGTCCAATTTGGGAACTGACTTCAATGTCACCATCCATGAGGTTAATCAGTTTTTCACAAATCGCTAATCCTAACCCTGTTCCTTTATGACCGATATTATTTTGGTCATGAACTTGAAAAAATGGGTCAAACAACTGCATGACCACGGCATGGGTCATTCCAATTCCTGAATCACGTATTTCAATCTTTAAATAATTCTCATCTTTCCAGACATACAGCAATACAAAACCTGATTCTGTAAATTTAATACTGTTATTAACAATATTAGAAACCACTTGTTGTAAACGCACAGAATCGTTCAAAATGAGATCAGGAATGTTAGGTTCAATATAAGAATATAATGATATTTTTTTCTTAGATACTAATGGCAAGTAGTTCGCTAATACAAATGCAAAAACCTCTCGACAATTAAACAGTTTACTTTCTATTTTCAATTGCTTAGATTCAATTTTTGAAAAGTCCAAAATATCACTAATAATTTGTAATAAAAGCGACGATGAATTATCCATCGTGGAAACTAAGCGTGTCGCTTTCTCAGATAACTCATAACGTTGTAGCAATTCTATATTACCAATAATGCCATATAGCGGCGTTCTTAATTCATGGCTAACTGTCGCTAAGAACATCGACTTAGCATGGTTCGCTTGTTCCGCTGCATCGGCTACATCTTGCAATGATTTTTCCATTTGAACACGAATACTGATGTCTACTAATACACAAATAGCGACATCTTCATTTTGATATCGCGAATTCACAAAGCTAATTTGTAAGTGTGTTCCGTTGGTTGTCACCACATCAATATAATTGCTCGTTTTTTGGCGAATGATGGTTAATATTCGCTGCTTATCATCATCATTTAATAACCGAAAATAGTCATGAGCTAATTCATTACTGAGAATATTGCCTCCATCAGTTAACCTTAAAATGATAATGCCGACAGGTGCTGATGCCACTATTTTGTGATTGAATTGTTCATGCTCTTCAAGCCGTATCGCAGTGTTCTCTGCGGGTTCTAACATTTTCCTTTCAAGCAACCAAATTAAAAAGAAAATTAGCCCTCCCGTAAAAATGTTAAGGACGATGCCATAAAAAATAGTATTTTCTAAGCTAGCTAATATTTCAGACGTCGCAATTGAGAAAATGACCGTAATTTGAGAAGGTGATAAGCGCTTTTTAAAGATTAATTTTGAATAATCGGAGTTAAAACCAAAAAATGAAGGTTCTGAAATATTGAGTAATGCTGAGCTCTTAGGGTTGATATCGATAGGAGAATATAAAACAGGCTGGTTATAATCGTTAATTATGAGTATTTCGACAGCTTTATTTCGGCGTATATTGAACTGATTCAAGTTAATTGAACGTTCTAACCCAATAAACGCAGGCAGCATGTTATCGTGCTTGATTGCCTGAATTAAGTAAACTTGTCCATAATCTGGCTGTGCGCCATGCATAATTGTAAATAAATTACGCTCTTTTCCTTGTAACCTCAAGCCTTGGTAAGTCCGCACACTTTCATAGCTGACTTTTTTGAGTATTTCGATATCAGATATTGTTGAGCGGATCGGGTAATCCACCATACAATAACTTCTTGAACCAACTAAAAAGACATGGTTTAAAGCTTGAGGTGCAGCAATACTCTCTTTCCAAAAATAATTCAGTTGTTCAAAAGCTTGTAAGTAATTCTCTGCTCTATCCCTAAAATAATCACAATCCGTATTCGGCGTTAATTTATAAAAAGAGTAATTAGATGCATTCGGTAATTCGAGAAATTTACTTGGAAGATTCTTTACGTCTGTTGATTCTTGCAGCTTTACTCGATATAGCTCAGTCATTGACTGGATAGAATTAAGTGTCGCTCCCGTTTGTTGGATATAAGCTTGCAGGTTTTCGTAGCCTGAATAGAACTGTTGACGAATATCTGATTTGTATTCATTAAATTGCGAATAAAGGAAAAATAAAGTGATAAAAACGCCCATGCCCCACAACATCAAGCCGAGGATACGAAATAAATCCCGAGAAAGTCTAAGTGATGTTTTAAACGAGGGTAAATATCTCAAGCGCTTTCCTGTATATTCGATACTATGACCGCTAATTATACTCGATTACATGATAAAAAAGCGACTAACATGAAAAGTATTAAAATTAATACATTAAGGTTAGAAACTAAAACGGGTAGCTAATTACGCTACCCGTTCATTAAATTAAACGCGATGATTACTCTTGATCGTCAATATTTGCATCATCAACACCATTTTCTTCAGTGTTTTCATTTGCAATCTCATCATCATTGTTTTCATCGTCATCCGTTTCAGCAACGCGCTGCAAACCAACAACTTTTTCATCTTCAGCGGTTCTAATCAAGGTAACACCTTGAGTATTACGGCCAACGACGCTCACTTCAGACACCCGTGTACGAACTAGTGTGCCGGCATCCGTGATCATCATGATTTGGTCTGTTTCATCAACCTGAATCGCGCCAACTACATTCCCGTTTCGCTCACTCACTTTAATGGAGATAACCCCTTGAGTTGCACGAGATTTAGTTGGGTATTCAGCTTCTTCAGTACGTTTACCGTAACCATTTTCTGTCACAGTTAAGATATGCCCTTCTCCACGTGGAATAATCAAAGAAACGACTTTGTCGTTATCCATTAATTTAATACCACGTACACCTGTTGCGGTACGTCCCATAGGACGAACGGCATCTTCAGCGAAGCGCACAACTTTACCCTGAGCTGAAAACAGCATGACTTCGTTTGAACCATCTGTTAAATCAACACCAATCAGTTCATCACCGTCATTCAAGTTCACCGCAATAATACCGGCGCTTCTTGGGCGACTAAACTCTTGTAAAGGTGTTTTCTTCACAGTACCACTCGCCGTTGCCATGAAGACGTTGTAACCCTCTTCATATTCACGCACAGGTAAGATGGCCGTAATACGTTCATCTTGCTCTAGTGGTAATAAGTTAACAATTGGGCGACCACGTGCACCACGGCTCGCTTCTGGTAACTGGTAAACTTTCATCCAATATAAACGACCACGGCTTGAGAAACACAAGATGGTGTCATGTGTATTGGCGACCAATAAGCGCTCAATGAAGTCTTCGTCTTTAGTTCTTGCAGCAGATTTACCTTTACCACCACGGCGCTGTGCTTCGTAATCAGACAGAGGCTGATATTTCACATAACCTTGATGAGATAATGTCACCACTACATCTTCTTGATTAATCAAATCTTCAATATTGATGTCTGCAGTATTTTCTGTAATTTCTGTACGACGAGGGTCGTTGTAGGTATCACGAATAATTTCTAACTCTTCGCGAATCACTTCCATCAAACGTTCAGGGCTGCGTAAAATAAACAGTAAAGCTTCAATTTGCACTAGAAGTTCACGGTACTCTTCCAGTAATTTTTCGTGCTCAAGACCCGTTAATTTTTGGAGGCGTAAGTCCAAAATAGCTTGGGCTTGTTGTTCAGTCAGGAAATATTGCCCTTCATGCACACCAAACTGGGGTTCTAACCACTCAGGACGAGCAGCGTCATCACCCGCACGTTCTAGCATCGCAGCAACATTACCCAGATCCCAAGAGCGTGCAATCAGCCCTGCTTTTGCTTCGGCAGGCGTTGGTGCTTTACGGATCAATTCAATAATTGGGTCAATATTAGCCAGAGCGATTGCTAGTGCTTCAAGGATATGAGCACGGTCACGCGCTTTGCGTAATTCGAAAATCGTACGACGAGTGACAACTTCACGGCGGTGACGCACAAAAGCAGCAATAATATCTTTTAAATTCAGTATTTTGGGTTGCCCTTGATGTAGAGCTACCATATTGATACCAAAAGAAACTTGCAATTGGGTCAATGAATATAAGTTGTTTAGTACAACTTCACCCACCGCATCGCGTTTAACCTCAATAACAATGCGCATACCGTCTTTATCCGACTCGTCACGCAGTGCACTGATACCTTCAACGCGTTTGTCTTTAACTAATTCTGCAATTTTTTCAATCAAGCGAGCTTTATTCACTTGATAAGGGATTTCACTGACAATAATGGTTTCACGACCATTTTTCTCATCGACTTCCACTTCAGCGCTTGCACGGATATAGACCTTGCCACGCCCTGTACGATATGCATCAATAATCCCACGACGGCCATTGATAATCGCCGCTGTAGGGAAGTCAGGCCCTGGAATATGTTCCATTAAGCCTTCAATACTGATGTCTTCATCTTCTATATAGGCAAGACAACCGTTAATCACTTCACCTAAATTGTGAGGTGGAATATTGGTTGCCATCCCAACAGCAATACCTGACGACCCATTAACCAAAAGGTTGGGGATTTTCGTCGGCATAACTTCAGGAATTTGCTCTGTTCCATCATAGTTTGGAACGAAATCAACGGTTTCTTTTTCAAGGTCCGCCAGTAGCTCATGGGCAATTTTCGCCATACGGATTTCCGTATAACGCATTGCCGCTGCGGAGTCTCCGTCAACTGAACCGAAGTTTCCCTGACCATCAACCAGCATGTAACGCATTGAGAAAGGCTGTGCTAGACGAACGATTGTCTCGTAAACAGCGCTATCACCATGTGGATGGTATTTACCGATGACGTCCCCAACAATACGGGCAGATTTTTTATAGGGTTTATTCCAATCATTTCCCAATACATTCATCGCAAACAGTACTCTGCGGTGTACTGGCTTCAGTCCATCTCGAACATCTGGAAGTGCACGGCCGACAATAACGGACATTGCATAATCCAAATACGAACTTTTAAGCTCTTCTTCGATATTAACTGGTGTGATTTCTCTGGCAATCTCGCTCATGGAACCACTGTCCCTCATAACTTCGGATTCAAAGAGTAGAACTATACCACAATTCGCCAATTTAATAAAAATAAGAGACGGGTATTTGTCTTCCAAGCTATGTATAATAGCGGAAAATTAAGTTTATGTGTCCGAAACTTGAGGGTTTATCAATTAATAACTGCAATAATTGCATTGTTGTTTATATTTTAGCCATCAATTCTTATCGGGCCGCTATTTCCCCCCTATTGAACATAGTTTAAATATAGTTATCGTTAATAGGCTTTAGGGAATAGGTTAAAAATAGGAGCTTTTTTGTATGAATGACACCCAGACCCCAACGTACCTTAACGTCGATAAACAAGAAATCGAGAAATTTGAGTCCATCGCTTCCCGTTGGTGGGACCTAGAAGGGGAATTTGCCCCACTACACCGCATCAATCCATTACGTTTAGGTTATATTATGCAGCGTGTAGACGGTGTTTTCGGTAAAAAAATTCTTGATGTTGGTTGTGGCGGTGGCATTTTATCCGAAAGTATGGCGCGTGAAGGTGCAGAAGTCACCGGCCTTGATATGGGGGCTGAACCCTTAATGGTCGCACGCTTACATTCCCTTGAGTCCGGTGTTCCGGTTGAATATGTCCAAGAAACCGTCGAACAGCACGCTGACAAGCACCCTCAAGCCTATGATGTTGTTACATGTATGGAGATGCTTGAACATGTTCCAGATCCTCAGTCTGTCGTTAGAGCTTGCGCTAAATTAGTGAAACCAGGTGGACACGTTATTTTTTCAACCATTAACCGCAACAAAAAAGCATGGTTAATGGCTGTTGTCGCCGCTGAATATATTATGAAAATCGTGCCTAAAGGGACTCATGATGCCAACAAATTTATTCGCCCTTCTGAGTTAATTGGCTGGATTGACGGAACACCACTGAAAGATAAACATATCATAGGGTTACACTTCAACCCATTAACGGATAAATTCTGGCTAGGGCCAAATGTTGATGTAAATTATATGCTGCATACTGTGAGCGAATAGTCATTTAGTCGTGAAAAGAATAAATCACAAGCAGTACGTTTAAGAAAGCAGCAAACGATCGCATTTTACAAAATTTATTTTAGTCCTCATGTCGGAAGCATTTTTTTTATTAATGCCTTTTACCATGCAGCTTACCGACATGATCTGTTTTCTTATCCAACCAGTTATCCACAAGATCCCTCTAATTTGTTCACTTGATAAAATCACATATTAACATTATCTTGTTATGGTATTCTAAACAAACTACTACATATAGTGGTACAAGCAAACATAACACTACTAGCCTCATGGCATTACACCATGAGCTTTTTTATGTTTTTTTAACCCATTTGTAGTTCAACCAAGGTGTACTTGCTCATGAACCAGAGTCTGTTAGTCACAAAGCGTGATGGACATAAAGAACGCATTGATCTCGACAAAATCCACAAGGTAATAACCTGGGCCGCGGAAGGCCTAAGTAACGTATCCGTTTCTCAAGTGGAGTTACGTTCACAGATTCAGTTTTATGATGGGATCAGAACTTCTGACATTCACGAAACGATGATCAAAGCAGCAGCAGATTTAATTACGGGTGATACACCTGATTACCAATACTTAGCTGCACGTCTTGCTATTTTTAACTTACGCAAGAAAGCCTATGGCCAGTTTGAACCGCCTGCATTATATAAGCATGTTAAACACCTCGTCGAAATGGGGAAATATGACAAGCATTTGCTGGAAGACTACTCTGAAGCAGAGTTCGAGCAAATGGATAGCTTTATAGACCATTGGCGTGATATGAATTTTTCCTATGCTGCGGTAAAACAGCTTGAAGGAAAATATTTAGTTCAAAACCGTGTTACTGGTAAAATTTATGAAAGCGCACAGTTTTTATACATTTTAGTTGCTGCTTGCCTGTTTTCACATTACCCAAAAGAGACGCGCCTCGATTATGTTCGCCGTTTCTATGACGCCGTTTCAACATTCAAAATTTCATTACCTACGCCAATTATGGCGGGGGTACGTACTCCTACACGTCAATTCAGCTCTTGTGTACTGATTGAGTGTGGTGACAGCTTAGATTCCATCAATGCCACTTCAAGCGCAATTGTGAAGTATGTCTCGCAGCGTGCAGGTATTGGGGTAAATGCAGGCCGTATTCGTGCATTAGGCAGCCCAATTCGTGGTGGTGAAGCGTTCCACACTGGCTGTATTCCGTTCTATAAACACTTCCAAACTGCGGTTAAATCTTGTTCGCAAGGGGGTGTTCGTGGTGGTGCTGCAACCTTGTTCTACCCTATTTGGCACCTTGAAGTTGAAAGCTTATTGGTACTGAAAAATAACCGTGGGGTTGAAGGTAACCGTGTTCGCCATATGGATTACGGTGTGCAACTCAACAAGCTAATGTATGAGCGTTTGATTAAAAACCAAGATATTACATTATTCAGCCCATCAGACGTTCCAGGTCTTTATGATGCATTTTTCGCTGATCAAGACGAATTTGAACGTTTATATGTGAAATACGAACAAGATGAAAATATTCGCAAATCCAGTGTTAAAGCGGTTGAGCTATTTTCATTAATGATGCAAGAACGTGCATCTACTGGCCGAATCTATATTCAAAACGTTGACCACTGTAATACACATAGCCCATTTGACCCACAGGTTGCCCCTGTTCGTCAGTCAAATTTATGTTTAGAAATTGCACTACCAACTAAGCCATTAAACAACATTAATGACGAGAACGGTGAAATTGCGCTGTGTACATTATCGGCATTTAACTTAGGGGCGATTGATAGCCTAGATGAATTAGAAGAGCTGGCAATATTAGCTGTTCGTGCTCTTGATGCACTGCTTGACTACCAAGATTACCCAATCATTGCGGCGAAGCAAGGCTCAATGGGGCGTCGTACACTCGGTATTGGGGTGATTAACTACGCTTATTATCTCGCGAAGCACGGTGTTCGTTATTCTGACGGTAGTGCGAACAATTTAACGCACAAAACATTCGAAGCC
This sequence comes from Providencia sp. PROV130, assembly GCF_028482225.1. Lineage (NCBI taxonomy): Bacteria > Pseudomonadati > Pseudomonadota > Gammaproteobacteria > Enterobacterales > Morganellaceae > Providencia > Providencia sp. PROV130. The sequence continues at coordinate 46,753 of NZ_JAMPQC010000019.1, forward strand.
ATTCAGTATTATCTATTAAAAGCCTCGAATGAGTTAGCAAAAGAGCAAGGTGCTTGCCCATGGTTCAATGAAACAACTTATGCACAAGGCGTTTTACCTATCGATACCTATAAAAAAGAGCTCGATAAGTTAACTAATGAACCTTTGCATTACGATTGGGAAGCCTTACGCCAAGATATTAAACAACATGGTCTGCGTAACTCGACACTGTCTGCATTGATGCCTTCAGAGACATCATCACAGATTTCTAACGCAACCAATGGTATTGAGCCACCACGTGGTTATATCAGTATTAAAGCCTCTAAAGATGGTATTTTGCGCCAAGTGGTGCCAGATTACGAAAATCTGAAAGGCGCATACGAGCTACTATGGCAAATGCCTTCAAACAGTGGCTATTTACAACTCGTTGGTATCATGCAGAAATTTATCGACCAGTCGATTTCTGCTAACACAAACTATGACCCAACTCGTTTTGAGAGCGGCAAAGTGCCAATGAACCAATTGCTAAAAGATTTATTGCTCGCCTATAAGTTTGGTGTGAAAACACTTTACTACCATAACACCCGCGATGGGGCGGAAGATGTTCAGGGCGATCTGGAAGAAGTTGTTGAGTCAGCGGATTCCGATTGCGAAGGCGGCGCGTGTAAAATTTAATAGGAATTGTTATGTCACACACATATACAACGTTTTCACAGAAAAAAAATGACCAAATGCTGGAGCCGATGTTTTTCGGCCAACCAGTTAACGTGGCGCGCTATGATCAGCAAAAGTACCCTATTTTTGAAAAGCTGATTGAAAAACAATTGTCGTTTTTCTGGCGCCCTGAAGAAGTTGACGTATCTCGCGACCGTATTGATTATAATGCGCTGCCAGATCACGAAAAACATATTTTTATCAGTAATCTGAAATATCAAACGCTGTTGGACTCTATTCAGGGCCGCAGCCCTAATGTGGCATTATTGCCGCTGATTTCGATTCCTGAACTGGAAACTTGGGTAGAAACGTGGGCGTTTTCTGAAACGATCCACTCACGTTCATACACGCATATTATTCGTAATATCGTGAATGACCCAGCCATTATTTTTGACGACATCGTTGAAAATGAAGAAATTTTAAAGCGTGCTAAAGATATTTCTGGTTTTTACGATGACCTGATCGAAATGACCAATTACTATCATATGTTTGGTGAAGGCACGCATACTTGCAACGGCAAGCAAGTCACTGTTTCTCTACGTCAATTGAAGAAACAGCTGTACCTGTGCCTAATGAGCGTTAATGCGCTCGAAGCCATTCGTTTCTATGTTAGCTTTGCCTGTTCATTTGCGTTTGCTGAACGCGAACTCATGGAAGGAAATGCTAAAATCATCAAGCTAATCGCACGTGATGAAGCGCTGCACTTAACGGGAACACAACACATGTTGAACCTGTTGCGCTCAGGGCAAGATGACCCAGAAATGGCCGAAATAGCGGCAGAGTGCGAACAAGAGTGTTATGACCTGTTCGTTCAAGCTGCAGAGCAAGAAAAAGAGTGGGCTGACTACCTATTCAGCGAAGGCTCTATGATTGGTTTAAATAAAGATATTTTATGCCAATATGTTGAATATATTACTAACATTCGCATGCAAGCTGTTGGCCTGAAATTGCCATTTGAAGCTCGTTCAAACCCAATTCCATGGATCAACGCATGGTTGGTGTCTGATAACGTACAAGTTGCGCCTCAAGAGGTTGAAGTGAGTTCTTATTTAGTCGGCCAGATTGACTCTCAAGTCGATACCGACGATTTGAGCGACTTCGAACTGTAATCATGGCAAGCCATAAAATCACCCTGCGGCTAACGCAGGGTGTTCAAGTCCCCTACCATACCGACATTCATTCGTGTTTGTTGGAAGCTTTAGAAGACAGTCGTATCCCTGTAGAATACCAATGTCGTGAAGGTTACTGCGGTTCGTGCCGAGTGACATTATTACGTGGGAAAGTGGGTTATAAACAAAAACCTATCGCATTTGTGCAAGATGGCGAGATTCTGCCTTGCTGTTGCCATCCGCTATCGGATATTGAAATTGGTTAATCTAAAATAGGTGATTGCACAGCGGTTTATCCGTTACCTGTGCAATCACTTTTTATTCACTTACTTTATTGATTATAAATAACCATATAAACCTGCAAATACCCAGCCAAACACACAAGACACGCCCACCCCAATTAACCCCGGTAGAATGAAACTGTGGTTGATAACAAATTTACCAATACGCGTTGTTCCAGAACGGTCAAATTGAATTGCCGCAAGATCACTTGGATAAGTTGGTAAAATGTAGTACCCATAACACGCAGGTGCAGAAGCGATAATATAAGCAGGGTCAACACCAATACCTAATGCAATTGGTACTACAGCGGCTAGTGCAGCCGCTTGAGAGTTAACAAACTTAGAAACTAATAACAAGATGACGGCATAAGCCCAAGGGAAATCTTTCACTAAAGAACCTAACGTTCCTTTAATTTCATCCATGTGTGCGCCGAACATGGTTTCCGCCATCCAAGCGATACCATACACCGCCACGATAGCAATCATCCCTGAACGGAATACTTCATTCTTTGAAATTTGCCCAGGATTGGTCTTACAGATAATGATAATTAGCGCACCCGCTAATAACATAAACATCTGGATGACTAAAACCATAGATAACGGCTTACCATTAACTAGCGGCCTTAGTTCAGAGAATGCGCCAAGTAGTGCGACAACTGCGATAGAGGCTAAAAAAATCCACATCGCTACCCAGTTAATTTTCGGTAATTTTGTATTCAGCAGTGTCACACTGTCACCATAAACATAATCATGGTTTTCAGGGACTGAGATAAACTCTTGGAATACAGGGTCTTTATCGAGATCTTTACCTCTAAACCAACTGAAAATACCAATAGCTAAAATACCAATTAATGTTGATGGGATAGTAATTGCTAATAAATCAAGGAATTCAAGGGACTGACCATTGATTGTCACGCCGTTTAGCATTGCCACTAATGAAACAACTGCGACTGAAACTGGACTGGCGATAATCCCCATTTGTGCGCCAATACTACTTGCGGCCATCGGTCTTTCTGGACGGATATTATTTTTAATCGCCGCATCGTAGATGATAGGTAAAATCGTGTATACCACATGCCCTGTACCACACAAAATGGTTAAGATGCATGTCACAAAAGGTGCCACAATAGAAATGTACTTAGGGTTTTTCCGCAGTAGTCGTTCTGCAATTTGCAGCATGACATCTAAACCGCCTGATGCTTGTAACGTCGCTGATGCGGCAACAACAGCAATGATAACAAGCATAACATCAACAGGCGGTTTTCCCGGCGGTAAGCCAAAACCAAAAACTAAGATAACTAGGCCAACACCACCTAATAGCCCGAGTGCCATTCCCCCTTTTTTTGCTCCATAGAATAAGCAAACAAGGATAATGGCGAGTTGAATCATAAAGTCCATAGTTCCATCCTTTATATATATGTTTGCATATATTATCGGGATGATTTTCAAGCATTAATTTGATTTATGATAACTTCAAAATCAATTTACTTTTATTTTTTATGCTTTTATTTTGACCTCATCACATAATTTATATTAAGTAACTGACATACTGTACGGTTAGCTATCATTTCAATAAAAATCAACTGATTACCATACCATTTTTAACAAATCATCCCATATAAATTTACCTTTAGTCACCATAAATCATCATTTTTTCTTCACTTAATTAACCCTGCTTATTGTCTTCAGTTTCGCTATCTACTTGATTATTGATGTAAACTTATAATTACACTATCTGTAATTTACATTTGACAGTGAACTTGCGATCGCATAATCTGCATCACTTGTTAATTATTCAAATTCAATCAGAGGAACTTGTGAAGAATCGTACGCTTGGCAGTGTGTTAATCGTTGCAGGGACAACAATAGGTGCAGGGATGTTGGCAATGCCACTTGCCGCTGCGGGAGTCGGTTTCACAGGCATCGTTTGTTTGCTTGTTGGATTATGGATGTTAATGAGCTATACCTCATTACTATTAGTCGAAGTGTATCAGCATAACCCTGCGAATATGGGCCTAGGCTCTGTCGCTAAAAAATACCTTGGACCTGTTGGTCAAATAGTGACTGGGCTTAGCATGCTGCTATTAATGTACGCATTAACAACCGCTTACATCGGAGGGGCTGGCGTATTAATTTCCGATAGCCTATCTTCTTGGTGGGGAATTAACATTTCAACCAACACTGCCATTATCGCATTTACTATTATTGGTGGTGCAGTTGTGTGCATTGGCACACATTCAGTCGATTTTATTAACCGAATTTTATTTACAGCAAAAACGATTTTTTTGGTCATCATGCTCGTCGTGATGATGCCGCATGCTGAAGCGGTAAACTTAAGCACTATGCCGATTGAAAAAGGCCTTGTTTTGGCCGCAGTACCCGTTATTTTTACCTCTTTTGGTTTCCATGGTAGCGTGCCGAGTTTAGTTAACTATATGAATGGAGATGTACGTAAATTACGTATGATTTTCATTACCGGAAGCGCAATTCCTTTAGTAGCTTATATTCTATGGCAAATCGCAACGTTAGGGTCTATTCCATCACACACCTTTATCGGGATCCTAGCGCAAGAGTCTGGCCTTAATGGGTTACTTACCGCGATTCGCGATGTTGTCGCAACACCTCGAGTCAATATTGCCGTCAGCCTATTTATGGATTTAGCGTTAGCCACGTCCTTCTTAGGTGTTGCATTGGGCTTATTTGATTACCTCGCAGATTTGTTCAAACGGAGTAATCAATTTATCGGTCGTGTACAAACAGGCTTGCTTACCTTTGTTCCACCATTATTGGCCGCCCTATTCTTTAGTAGTTTCGTACAAGCATTAACTTATGCTGCTGTCGCGCTCTCAGTCTTAGCACTGATTATTCCTGCACTGTTAACACTGCGTGTACGTAAATTAGAAACTCAAGATGGGTATCAAGTTAAAGGCGGTACCCCTATTTTAGCCTTAGTATTAGTATGTGGTATTGCCGTAATCGCCATCCAATTTTCGATTGTTGCCGGATTTTTACCAAACGTCGGTTAACAAATTGATAAATTAAGCCGCAATCTGGGTAACTCCAAATTGCGGCTTTTGTTTAACTGAAATTAACTCCCCCTTCCTCCCAGCCACTGTCGTTCATAGTTTGATATCTGCCATCAATCAACAATCACTTAGCATTCCCACTAATTCTATATATGCATATTATTTGCACATCATTTAATATATACATCTTTAGTCGCATCATAAAATAGTAAATAATACCGAAATGACATCTCTATCTGCTTGCTTTATTGTTGTTGAGAGGTAAATTAAGGGATTGAGTTGAATGAAAGGGAAAAATGTTTCTGCTACCCATGATGCTGCATTTAAAGGTTTTATGACAAACATAGACAGTGCACGTGACTTTTTTGAGATTCACTTACCAAAACACATAAAATCATTATGTGATTTCACTACGTTAAAGCTGACTAACTCATCATTCATTGATAAGCAGTTACGTTCACGCTTATCGGATGTTTTATATTCCGTACAAACAGCACAAGGCCAAGGATACATTTATCTACTTGTAGAACATCAATCTACCCCTGATAAGCTCATGGCGTGGCGCTTAATGCACTATGCGTTTTTAGCAATGAATCAGCATATGCAGCAAGGAAACACCTTATTACCTCTAGTTGTTCCTATTCTTTTCTACCACGGGACTCGTTCACCTTACCCTTACACTCAGTTATGGACAGATTGTTTTCCTCTGCCCAAGCTAGCAAATACGTTATATACACAACCATTCCCGTTGGTTGATATCACTGTCATAGACGATGATGAATTAGTTAATCATCGCAAAATTGCTGTTATGGAATTAGCGATGAAACATAAACGGTTGCGAGATGAGTTTCACCATGTGATCCCTTTGTTGGCACAAGCGCTCAATCAACACTATAATAGCGACAGTGATGTGATCACTATCATCAATTACCTATTTTCTGCTTTAGACTCAACTAATTTTGAAAAATTTATCTACACATTAGAAGCGCAAACAGAAATACACAAGGAAACGATTATGAATATCGCACAACGCTTACATAATAAAGGCCACCAAGAGGGTCTTCTCGAGGGGCTTCAAAAAGGCAAACAAGAAGGCATTCAAGAAGGCATTCAAAAAACTAAAGCTACCTTAGCCCGTAATTTATTGAAAAATGGTGTTAGCCCTGAAATTATTATGAAAAGTACCGGATTGAGCCCTGATGAGTTGACGTCACTACAGTGATGCAATGAAAACTAAAGTGAATAGCGTGGATAAGCAGTTAGAAGTTTAACCTATTAATTTAAAAAATATTCAACTAGGTTTACATCATAGAATTCGCCCTAGGCGTACATTTAATGTACGCAACTAAGGGCGACATGAACAAGATAACCCTATTAGAATGAAAGGCCAGCCCCTACATACCAGCCATCGGCAACTTTATCGCTACTATTGCCATGGGTTCCTTTCATTTCAATCAAACGATAACCTGCATCAATAGATAAAGGTTTAAATACGGTATAACGTGCACCCGCTTTCGCTTCGACATAAGACTTGCTACCTGAGGTCAATGACTCAGGAGCACCATAGGCTTCACCATAAATATTTAATGAAGGCATAGCCTGCCAATTTAACCCACCGCCAACCGCTAATGCAGCACCACTACTATTGTGATCCGGTGATAAATATAACCCCTTACCCCCTACAAATGCAGAGAAAGGCCCGACTGGTAAGCCAAATGTGGCACCAATACTACCCGTTTGCCCATCATGGTCACTACGAGCCCAAGAACCGTTAAATGCTAACCCTGCATTTTGGTTACCTAACCCCGCAGACAGCTCAGTAAAATGTTCACCCGCTTGTGCACTGACTGAAACTGCATGGGCAGTCCCTACGAACAATGGTGACATCGCTGCTGCTAATAATAATAATTTGCGCATTATTTTATCCTCTTGATATTATTACCTATGGATACTACGCGAATTTCACCCTATTTTCAGCCATTCTTACCTAGATTTACGCTATAGCTGCTATAAAAGCCGACTTTATTCATTACAAAATTTCACAAATCAAAAATTTTAGTGCGAAAAAGTGCGATAAATACCGTTTTTTTCACGGGTAATCACAGTAATTGGTTATATTAATTAGATAATCAATCCCATAATAACTATACTGAATTATAAGTTCATTGTAGTCATATTTTTATTTTTTTACAAAAAATTAACTTATTAGTTAGGTTTGTGTAGTCATTTAATCCAAAAAGGAGCATTGTGATGAAAAAGAAAGGCCTTACTACCGCCTCTGGCGCCCCGGTCGCCAATAATAATAATGTGATGACAGCAGGTAAACGTGGCCCAATGTTATTACAGGATGTTTGGTTTTTAGAGAAACTTGCCCATTTTGACCGTGAAGTGATCCCTGAAAGACGCATGCACGCAAAAGGTTCAGGTGCTTTCGGTACATTTACCGTAACGCATGATATTAGCCGCTACACCCGTGCAAAAATTTTCTCTGAAGTGGGGAAAAAAACAGAAATGTTTGCTCGCTTCTCTACCGTTGCAGGTGAGCGCGGGGCTGCCGACGCAGAACGAGATATTCGTGGCTTTGCATTAAAATTTTATACTGAAGAAGGTAACTGGGATATGGTGGGTAACAACACCCCTGTGTTCTATTTTCGCGACCCATTAAAATTCCCTGATTTAAACCACGTAGTTAAACGCGACCCTCGCTCTAACCTACGTACAATGGAACACAAATGGGCCTTTTTCTCTCAATTACCAGAATCTTTACACCAGTTAACCATTGATGCTAGTGACCGTGGTATCCCACAAAGTTACCGTCATATGCATGGGTTTGGTAGCCATACATATAGCTTCATCAACAGTGATAATGAACGCTTCTGGGTTAAATTCCATTTCCGTTGCCAACAAGGTATTCAGAATCTGTCTGATGAACAAGCTGAGCAATTAGTGGGTAAAGATAGAGAAAGTTCACAGCGTGATCTGTTTGAATCCATTGAAAATGGGGATTTCCCGCGCTGGAATTTGCAAGTACAAATTATGCCAGAGAAAGAGGCCTCCCAAGTTCCTTATAACCCATTTGACTTAACCAAAGTTTGGCCGCACAAAGATTATCCGTTAATTGATGTCGGTTATTTTGAACTTAATCGTAACCCAGACAACTATTTTGCTGACGTAGAACAAGCGGCGTTTAGCCCTGCTAACGTAGTTCCAGGTATTGGCTTCTCACCAGATAGAATGCTACAAGGCCGTTTATTCTCCTATGGAGATGCCCACCGTTATCGCCTTGGGGTTAACCACCACCAAATCCCAGTGAATGCCCCACGTTGCCCATTCCATAATTACCATCGTGATGGCGCAATGCGCGTTGACGGTAATAGCGGCAACCATGTGACCTATGAGCCAAATGAAGCCGGTTTATTCCAAGAGCAACCTGACTTCAGCGAACCGCCATTATCTATTGAAGGTGCCGCTGACCATTGGGATCACCGCGAAGACCAAGATTATTTCAGCCAACCACGTGCATTATATGAGTTATTAGATGATGCCGAGCACCAACGTATGTTTAAGCGTATTGCGGGAGAACTGATTGACGCGACAGAAGCCACTCAAGTGCGCCAAATCGAGCTATTTAAACAAGTTCACCCAGAATATGGCGCTGGTGTTGAAAATGCATTAAAAGCACTAAAATAGTGTAATTCATTAAGTGGTGGGGATAACCCACCACTATTTCACCCTATTCCTGCATTCTAGCTAACAGCCACTTTTTCACTTGTTGCCTTGACACTTTTATTCCCCCTGCTTTTAATTCAGGGTCTAAATAATAAAATGCCATAGGATATTGGTATGGCGCGAGTTTATCTTTTAGCCAACCCGCCAGCTGATGCAAATCCACTGACTCATTTGCTTCAATAACCGCAACAGGGCGTTGCCCAAATTGCTCATCATCAATGGGAATAATAAAACTTTGGCTGACATCAGTGTGTGAATTGATGACTGACTCGATATCTTCCGGTTGAACACATTCCCCACCACTGATAAATAAATTATCTAAACGACCAAGGATCTGATATTCACCATCGACAAATGCCCCTTTATCGTTGGTTTTAAACCAGTTATCTAGGCAGTTTAAAGGGTGAATTTGCCCATCAAACCAATAACCAAGCGCTTGACTGTCTGATTGGATTTGAATTTCATCATCCACAAGACGAATTTGCTTACCTTTTAAGGGTAAACCGACGCCTTTCTTGCTATCTGCACGTTTAGCACAAACTGTAGAAGCCATTTCTGTCATCCCATAGCCGCTCCAACACGCAATTCCATGTTGTTGTGCCAAATCCGTGAGTGTTGAAGGAATACTGGCTCCGCCCAATAAAACGGCTTTCAACGCGATATTCGCCATTGAGTTATCATTCAATAAACGCCATAGCTGGGTCGGCACCAAAGAGGCATGAGTCACCTCATGTAATGCCTGAGCTAAAGGGAGATTTTTTACCGCAAGTGCGCCGCCTTGCAAAAGCCAACGCCAAACAATGCCCTGACCAGACACATGGAATAACGGCAACGAGAGTAACCAACAATCATCTTGCTGGTAATTCATCATATTAACAACACCGGCAGCGCTATTGAGGTGAGCAGCAACACAATGAACGGCGGCTTTAGGTAGACCTGTCGACCCCGATGTTAAAATCAACGTGGCAGGCTGCTGAATAGCCTCTTGAAAAACAACCGGAGCAACCTCTTCATCACCAATAAAATGATCATAGAGTTGATAATCTAAATGACGATAATTGGCTAATAAATTTGATTCATCAGTAAAATCAATGGCTGCGCTAACATTAAGATGATGCAGTAATTCTGCTAACAACCGTTCTGGGAGACGGGGATTTAACGGTAAAACACGAGCACCACACGCAATAAGAGCCAGTTGACTCAGTAATAATTCAACTGAATTTTTCCCACGCAAAACGATACACTGCCCTTGCGTTACGCCTTGCATTGAAAAGTAAGTTCTGAGGTCTGTAACTTGTTGGCTTACGCTTTCCCAAGTCATACTTTGGGACTCAGTTATTAGGGCGATGGAGTTGGGACGAAGATTGGCCCAGTGTTGCCAAGGCCAATCTTTAAAGTTATCTAGTTCTGCCATACAAGCGTTAAATCTTCTAACTGCTGGAGCGGAATATCACATTGTGGCCAAGGCCGTATCAGTTGAGATTGAATAAGTGATACCGTATCTAAGCCTGGAATGGTATTTGGCGTTAGCCAATGTGCTACACGAGCAAGTTGCGTTAAACCAAAGCTACTTTCAATGGATGAACTGATCACGGCTTGTAATCCTAAGCGATGCGCTTCTTCTACTAAGTAGCGACAATAAGACAAGCTGCCTGTCAGTGTTGGTTTAATCACAATCGCAGAAACGCCTTTCTGTGCCTCAACCATAAAGCCTTCTTCTCGTACACTTTCATCCCAAGCGATACTAATGCCAGTATCCGCTGCAAATTGCAGTGACTCTTCTCGGGTTTTGCACGGCTCTTCTAAGAATGCGATACGGTCACGATAGTCTGGGTTAACATACTTGGCAAAACCGTCGGCTTTTGTTCGAGTCCAACTGCGATTCGCATCCAAGCGCAGTTTCAATTCTGGAACTGCCTCTAACAATAAGTTAACCACCATGCCATCACGCACAGCTTCATAGAGCCCAACTTTTACCTTTGCAACCTTTTCACCTTCCATTGCATCAAGGCTCAAAATGAGGTCATCAGGGTCACCACTGCACAGTGGTGCTTTGCGATAGTCAGCCTCTTTCGGTAGCTCCCCTGTTAACTCCGCAAGAGCACAGCTACAGCCAAAAGCCACAGAGGGTAGTAGACTATTAGAAATTTTGCCTTCTTTCGCCCATTCATTCATTCGCTTAATAGTTTCGGCGGTTGCTTCTTCTAATGTTTCACGACTGAATTCAGGTAGAGGCGAAATTTCTCCCCAACCTTCATTATCCCCATCTTGTAAACACACTAAAAGCCCATCACGAGTTTTTAGTCGCTGATAACGAAGGATAACGCCTGCCTCCATTGGCAGGCTGAACGAATAAATACGGGCTTTACGCATTATGGATTACGCTTATATTTAGAGAAGTCTGGAGCACGTTTTTCATTAAAAGCATTACGGCCTTCTTGCCCTTCGTCTGTCATATAAAACAGCATTGTGGCATTACCGGCTAATTCTTGCAGGCCAGCCTGACCATCACAATCTGCATTTAATGCCGCTTTTAAGCAACGTAATGCCATTGGACTATTTTCTAGCATTTCACGGCACCAACGCACAGTTTCTTTTTCAAGATCTGCGTATGGGACAACGGTGTTAACCAAGCCCATGTCTAATGCTTCTTGTGCATTGTATTGGCGGCATAAAAACCAGATTTCACGCGCCTTTTTCTGCCCAACGATACGCGCCATATAGGATGCACCCCAGCCGCCATCAAATGAACCGACTTTTGGTCCAGTTTGGCCAAATATTGCGTTATCCGCAGCAATAGTCAGGTCACACATCATATGTAACACATGGCCACCACCAATAGAATAACCCGCAACCATCGCTACAACAGGCTTTGGACAAGTACGAATCTGGCGTTGGAAATCTAATACGTTCAAGTGGTGCGTGCCACTTGCATCACGATACCCGCCGTAATCGCCACGGATTTTTTGGTCACCACCGGCACAGAATGCTTTTTCACCTTCGCCCGTTAAAATGATAGTTCCGACTTGGTCATCATAACGTGCATCGGACAGTGCTTGGATCATTTCTTTCACGGTTTGTGGACGAAAAGCATTACGCACTTCTGGACGGTTAATCGTAATTTTAGCAATTCCTTCAGGAGATTTATGATAGCGAATATCTTCAAACCCTGTAGAGCAATCTTGCCATTCAATTGGTGCGTATAATTTTTCTTCGCTTGGATAAATCATTATCAGATTCCTTTAACCACAGTGTGATAAAAAATGGTGTAGTGCAGTTGCAAAGCCCATGGGGTTTTCCCGATGTGCATTATGCCCTGCATTTTCAATCAGCGTTAACGGCAAAGCATATTGTTGCGAAACGCTTCGAAATTTTTGATCCTTTTCGCCACAAAAATAACGATAAGGGCAGATTAATTGACGCAATTTGTCCGCTAAAAAAGGTTGCTTTGCTAATGATGTGTTTTCTAGCATAGCAGCAATACTGTGCGGGTTATTTTGATGACGTAACTGAATTAACTGTTGGCGCTGAGTGGCCGACAAATCAGCAAATACAGTTTGTTGATACCAGTCATCTAACACGTCTTCAATGGGTTCTGAACGAAAACGTTGCGCCCATGCCCCATCATTAGCAGCTCGAGCAACACGTTCTTGTTCATTGGCTAACCCCACATTCCCGCCTTCAATCACTAAACCTAATAGCCCATTAGGCTGATAGTGACAGGCAAAATGCATTGCGAGTCGAGCACCAAGTGAATAACCAACCAAGTAGTATTCATTAATTTGATGATACTGTAAAAGCTCGCTGAGTTGTTGATCAAAATGTGAAAAACTCTGGCATGGTTCTGAATGAGAACCGCCATGACCTGGCAAATCCACAGCTAATGATGGAAAAGCCCGTGTTTGATCAATCACGGGTGACCAGTCATCTGCACTACCTAACAAACCATGCAACCAAATGATCCAAGGAGTCGATGAGGTAGAATGGTGTCGATGGGCGGATAACATTACAATTCCACAACTTCATTGAGCAGCTGTTTTAAAGTACGCGCGCCTTCATCGCTTGCCACCTGTAATTCCACCAGCAATGTTCCTTGCTGACTATGCCAAAATTGTTGAACTGTATTTTTTAGTGTTCCCCAATCTGTCGGCGCACAATATTGTAAGCCAAACATTTTCGCAGCAGGCTCGAAACTGACATTTTGCGGCATACAGTAATAATTTTGCCTTGCTTCGTCTGGTGTGGGTAACATAGAGAAAATTTGCCCACCATTGTTATTCACAATGATGAGGACTGTCGGTGCTGAGGGTTCTCGCAACAGCGCCAAACTATTCAAATCGTATAAGGCAGAAATATCCCCAACGATAGCCAATGTTGGACGTGCTGTTGCTCGTTGCACTCCCGCCATGGTAGAAATCAGACCATCAATACCACTTGCGCCGCGGTTGCTATACACCGGATAACCCAATGGGAGTTGTGCTAGCGCATCCACCAAACGGACAATTAAGCTATTGCCAACAAATAGTTGGCCTCGTGGAGAAAGTAACTCTGGTAATTGGTATGCCACCGCTGCTTCTGAAAATTTTTCATGTAACTGTTGGTGTACATGATGTTGGGTTTTTTGTGCTAACGTCAGCAGCGATTCACACCACAAACCTCTCGGCTGCGCAGGATGGTTGTCCAGCCAACCTTTAATTGAACAGGTTAACTTTCTCCCCCTATGATTTGCTGGGTCTAGCCGTTGAGGTATCGAATCGATAATCCAATACTCTTGCGGTTCACAATTGGCTTGCCATTGTAATAGTCGTTTTCCTGTTAAGCTTGAGCCAAACTGAACAACTAATTCTGCATGTTTTAAAACCTGTTGAGCATCGGGATGCTGAAGCCATAGATCTGCACAAGGGTATGGCTGTCCTGTTTGAGATAACACATCCCCTATAACTGGCCATCCGAGTTCTTGGGCCCATTGAGCCACACGCTCCCCTTCACTCGCACTCATTCTACCGGCAATCACAACGCCTTTTTTTTGCCGCCAAAAATACCAATCTGCCACTAAAGCGACAGAATGGGTTAACGGTTCAGTGAGCCACGGGTGATTCGAATTCCACCATTCCCCAAGTGTTTTCTGCCACTCATGTTCCCCATCCATATCACCATATAGTGGCTCGGCAAATGGGCAGTTGATATGAAATGCACCATGGCGTAATTGGTTCATGCCATTATCAATAGCGGTTACCAACCACTTAGCTGAAATATCTTGCGTCGGCCTTGGCAACATTAATGATTGAGTAGGATGAGATGCAAAAATATGCGTTTGCCTAATAGCCTGGTTAGCACCGCAATCAATCAGTTCAGGAGGCCGGTCTGCGGTAAGAAAAATCACTTTTTCCCCAGTTAAACCCGCTTCAATCAACGAGGGGTAAAGGTTTGCCACTGCCGTCCCTGAGGTAACAATGACCCCTACAGGTTCATGACTGGCTTTTGCTAAGCCGAGGGCGAGATGCCCTAAACCACGCTCATCGAAATGTGTATGGCAATGCAATTTCCCATGGCTAATGGCCGCAAGGGTCAGAGGTGTTGAGCGCGAGCCTGGCGCAATACAGATATGTTTCATTCCGTGGCGAGATAGTGCTTCAATAATCACTTCAGCCCAACGGAGATTAAAAGCAGAATTCGACATAATATGCTCAGCAAATTATTAGTTATCAATTAGTTTAGACTGATTGAAATAAATTTCTTGATCTCAGAACAATTTTTGATGAACTAATTGAAATAAAAGAAAATAACCATTTTTATTTTATGGTTTTTCGTTATTTTCAAACAAAGATTTAAGCCCAGCCGCTTTATTTTCAATTTCTATCCACTCTTGCTCTGGGTCTGAGCCACTGACAATGCCAGCACCTGAATATAATGAGACATGTGCACCTTCTATCTGTGCACAACGAAGAGATACCGCAAATTCACTTTTATTCAAGCTAATAAATCCGCCAGTTCCTGCATACCAGCCACGAGAAAAGGGTTCATTACTTGCTAAAAATTGCCGTGCAACTTTGCGAGGTAAACCACATACGGCAGCGGTAGGTTGAAGGCGTTGTAGGCAATCGCTATCAGAAGGATTGATTAATGTCGCAACAATAGAGCGATAAAGGTGTTGAATTTTTCTCAAGCGGATGACTTTTGCTGACGATACATCAACCCCCGTCACTGCACCTTGTAATTGTTGGCAAATATCATCTACAACCACTAAATTTTCGTGTTGGTTCTTTTTATCTTCCATCAACCACTTAGCATACTCTGCAGCGACGGTGTCATCAGGGTCATTAGCGACAGTTCCCGCTAAGGCCTCAGAATTCAGTTGTTCATTTTGCCGTAAATATAAACGTTCCGGAGTCGAAGAGATGAACCCTGACTGTGCGTTGAAGGCCATCATAAAATGGTAACAATGATGATTCACCTGCTGGCTTTGGGCTAAAAATTCAGCAACCGCAATAGGTTTAGACAGAGTAAGTTTTGTTTCCCTTGCCATCACCACTTTTTCCATCTTCCCTGACTTCATGTCGTCAATAGCGCAATTTAATAAACGACACCATTCATCATGCGTAGGAATATGTTCTTGTGCCGTAATATTGGCATTCAATGTCAATGTCACGTGAGAAGCCGGCTTCAATTGCTGTAAAAGATGAATAGCATTTAAACGGTCTTCTTCCCCCTCAATATTGACACTAACACTAATTGTCGAACGTAATCGATGAATTTCAATGCGAGGCAAAAAACAAAAAGTTGCTTGGCGTTTTACCTCTTCAGGAATGCCCGCTCCAACCGCATTCCAGCCATTAAGCCCCCATAGGCGCATCTCTGGCATATCAGGATATTGAGATAAAAAAGCTTGTGCCGTATCTATCGAATCAAAGGATTTCACCATACCAAGGGCACTGCATTCCTCGGCCCCCGTGCGTTGATACCAGTAAAATTGAGGATAACTTTGCTGTGCCGACAGCCATGAAAGGCCAGGAAAAGAGGTTTGTGCATCTAATTGCCAAACTAAACGAGTAAACTCTTGATTTTTTAGGGTCAATGTAGACAAATGGTCCAAAATTTCAGTTATCAATAGATCAATTTTTTTATAGTTCACTTTAGATTCCCACTGCTACATCACACAAATTCACTACGGTTATTATATAGCGCAATACAATTTTTTAATACATTGATAGCTAACAGTAAATGCTATATCGCCCATTCAGCGCTAAAAGTAGATTACCTGCAATTAAGAGATTGCTTTTAGTACTTCACTATAATTATTTTTTATGGCCCAAATGACGATAGCCAAGAGCAACTGTGTCAAAATAAACCGGTTATCACTCACTAATAGCGACCTTCAGGCTGTTGATAGTATAGCTTATTATGTATATTACACAGCATTCTATTCATTTAATTAATGGAAAATGTGATTTTATCCCCTTTATTCTTTGCTTCTTTCTCGAAATAGCTTCATTTTCACCCAATGAAAATTTCATTTTGAAACATAGCGGTATGTCAGCTTTAAACCCATGTTCCATTACAAGCCTATTTAGTTCAAAACAACAATTTATCGTATATTTTAATTAACATCATATTCTCATTAGTTATTTTATTTAGTATTACTATAGATAATTTTCAAATAAAAATAATAGAGAATAATATTTAAAACACATATTAAACTGTTCAAAATGCTATTTTTTAGCTCTGTTTTTCATTTTTTAGTATAAAGATTTTAGTCAATTTCTAGTAGGTTAACAAATATGAATTTTATATTTTTATTTGCAATAAATAGGTAATTCAACCATACAACAGCACTAAAAAAATAAGCATTCAGTCTTTAACTTAATCAACGTGGAATTTAAAATGAATACAAAAGATAATTATGACAGAATTATTGAAAAAGAACATATAGGCCATACAACCTTAGCTTTATTAACTAATCAAGATGCGCTTTCAACCCGTGAAGTCGGTATTTTCACATTAGATGATTTAATTAGCATACATCGCCACGTTTACTTTTCTCTTTCTTTGCCTTGGAAAAAAAATGATATTCTAAAATGGTTTGGTATTACTTCATCAACAACCTTACCAATCGACACTGACGAACTAATTGATACTATTATCAATATTCGAGAACATGCCAATAGCTGGGATAACGTTGAACAACATGTTAAAGAACAATCTGTCAATCTATCTCTAGTTAGCCGAAACATTATACAAACTGGTGGACAAATTATTGAATATATAAACCACATGCCTATTTTGAAAAAAGTGTCTGAAAGCTTGAATGATATTAATGAAAATGAACTAGATGAAATATATTATCAAAATGATGACCAGCAAATAGCTACTGAACTAACTAATATCTTACAATTAATTAGGGATGATATTAAAGACCAATCCATTAAGACAAATAATATTAAAAATATCATTTCTGATTTCCGGGTGCATATTACAGGAGGTTATTTATCTAATTATCAACATGTTGAATCATTGCTATTCAATATTAAAGGGTTATATAAACAACTTGAGCCCACTAATAATGAAACAACCGATTCCTATTTACAAGAATCACTTAAAATGAAAAAACAAGAACTCCAGCAATTAGAACTTGAGTATTCACACTTTGTGAAGCTCAGCTTTACGGGTTTAGTTGGTGGTGTCATCGGCCTCCTTATCACTGGAGGGATTTTTGGTTCAAAGGCTGAAAAAATTCGGGCAAGAAAGAATGAAACATTAGCAGAAATAAAATCAATTAGTGACCAAATCAACAAAGAAAAATTTGTCAAAAAAGTTATCTTTGATATTCAAATCAATCTTCACAAAATTGATGGTTTCTTTAAAGATGCCCGGTTAGCCGTTGACCATTTAGATTATATGTGGCTAGTCCTCTTAACCGAAATAACTCAATCAATCGAGGTTTTCAAAAAAATCAATAACGCTGACAAACTTATTCAATTCATCACCCATTTTAAGCGTGTTATTACATCTTGGTATACCATTCAAGAATACTCGACACATTTAATAAAGTTATTTGATGAAATTCAACCAAATAACACTCCCCCTCAATAAAAGGTACTAATATGCAAGATAAGCTTGATTTACCCATACTGCCCCCTATTGATATTTATCAATTTAGGCATATGTCAAATGAAATTTCCGCATTTAATAAAAATATAATACATTATGATTTTATTATACATGGGAAAATACAAAAAATAGCCAGTAAATCCTTTAATATTAATGAAATAATCAGAAACTCGATACCGAAACTCAAAATAAAATTAAATTATATTTTAAAAAGTGAGTTAAATAATGAAAATACAAATATACCTGACGGGATTTTAGTTATAAGCTTTATTGAGGATTTAACGGATTTCAAACTTGAACTGGAAAGAATCATCACTAAATTCAGTTATACCACCGATTCTTTATCACTCATTCATTTGGAAGAAAGCAATCAACATAAACTACATCAATATTCTGAGCAAAAAGAACTTCTCGTCACATCCAAAAATAGTAAAATACTAAAAATAGATGAAATTAATCAGCAACACTCCGTTATTACCGCCGCAGAAGATATCATATTAAAATCTAAAATCACTGATTTCTTAAAAAAACATTTGTTAAATGACGAATTAATTGACTCAATTGATATGCCAACAAATAAAAAACAAATATTAAAATCAGCCGTTGCCTTTATTAAAAATTTATTATCAGTCATAGATGATGGTTTAGAATTTGCACAGCTTGTCGAGGTTAGATTAGATTTAGGAAATCAAATTTTGGAATTAAAAGAAGAAGTTAATCATATAGATAAAACAATATTTAAGCTTTCTCAACTCATGTTATTAGCCGATCAAATAACCACGATAGACTCACATAAACAATCAATTATCACTCAGATAGGCTTAATTAAGGATTACTGGTGGGGATGGTGCCATTTTATTAATGAAAAATCGTCTGAAAAAATATTGAATATTCAAAAAATTAATATGGCCAGCCAGGTGCTCATGTCTTTCTTAGACGATATGGAGTTTCAATATCAGCGCCAGTTACCCGATTAAAAAAACCGGCTACTCAAAAGTAACCGGTTTATTAGCAATAGGAAATTTTGACCTATTAGTTAATCACAGCAAGCGCTGTTGATGTCATATCAATAAGTGGTTGTGGCCATACACCAAAGACGATAACCGCAATGGCGCAAATAACAGCAACAACCGTTCCTAACGTTGCTTTTTCAGGGCCTGTATAACGTTCTGCATGTTCTGCATCACGGCTATATAGGCTAGCCATAAAGCTTAGGTAGTAATATAAACCAATAGCACTACCCACTACTACAGCTCCTGTTAGCCACCATAATTCTGCATTCACTGCAGATGCAATCACATAGAATTTACCAATAAATCCTAATGTAATTGGAATACCAGCTAATGAAAGCATCATTACCGTCATTACCGTTGCGAGAATTGGCTTATGCCAAAATAGCCCGCGGAATGCACTAAAGTCATCCTGATCATCACCACGGTAAGGGCTTGAAACAATACTCACAACACCAAATGCCCCTAAACTCGCAAACAAGTAACCCACTAAGTAGATTGCGATAGTGACTTGTGAAGCAACAGGGTCGATGCGTAACGCAACAAGAGCGACCAGTAAATAACCCATATGCGAGATAGATGAGTAACCCAGTAAGCGTTTTGCACTTTTTTGTGTGATAGCCAGTAAGTTACCAAACAGGATAGATGCAATAGCAATCACAGAAATCACAATCGCTAGTGTATTGCTATTGGCGATTGGTGCTTCCAGAAAAATACGCACTAATACTGCGAAGATAGCGATTTTACTGCCGGTTGCTAAGAAGGCTGACACTGGTGCTGGCGCACCTTGGTAAACGTCTGGTGTCCACAGTTGGAATGGAAACAGTGACAGTTTAAAGCCAAAGCCTACAATCAGCATACCGAAACCAATCATCACCAATGGTGCGTGAATTTGACTATCGGAAAGACTTTGACCAACCGCAGCAAAACTTAAACTACCCGATTCTGCATACAGTAACGCAATCCCGAATAACAGGAATGAAGACGCGGCTGCAGATAACAGCATGTACTTGATCCCGGCTTCTAATGTGCGGCTGCGCTCAAAGGTATAGGCTACTAGACCAAATAGAGGCAATGAAATCAGCTCAATACCGATAAACATTGATGCCATATGGTTTGACATAGATAACAGCACACCACCCGCTACTGCGATAGCAACAAGTAAATGGAACTCATCTCTATTATCACCAAAACCTTCTAACCAGTGGTAAGCAAAGATAGACGTTCCAATACCTGCAATCAGGACTAATGCGCTATAGAACAGTGCAAAGCCATCAACACGGATAAGCGAAGTCACATCCATTAGGTAGCCGTCGGCTACCCAAATGAGTGAAAGCAACGCAATAACAAAGCCTGATACTGTCAGCGCGGCACTAGTCAGGTGATCGCGTCGCCACGCAATGGACAGCATCACAACCACCGCCGTCAACCCGACGATCATCAGTGGTAGTATTGCGATCAGTTCTTGAGGAGTTATTGTCATGGCGAATTACAGCCCTAATGTTGTAAGTGAAGCAGAATACAGGTTATGCAATGTTTCCATCGAACCAATTGAGGTATCTAAAATTGGTTGTGGGTAGAAACCGATAATAACCAGTAAAGCAGCCAGAGCCAGCAGCACACCAAATTCTCGTGCCGTTAACCCTTTCATTTCTTTTTCAGACTTAGGTGTACCGTAGTAGGTCTGTTGCATCATCCACAGTGAATAGATAGAAGCAAACACCACACCAAAGACCATAATGCAGGTCACTAACGTGAATTGGCTGAAGCTACCGAACAGGATCATGAATTCACCAATGAAGTTACCTGTACCTGGCATTCCTAACGTTGCCGCAGCAAAGAACAGGGACATTCCTGGTAACCATTTAATGCGTTTCCACAATCCACCCATCATGCGCATATCACGCGTTTGTGTACGTTCATACAGTTGACCACTGATGATAATCAGTGCCGCACCGGACAAACCGTTGGTGATCATTTGAATCACCGCACCTTGGTAAGCCAAGGTTGAACCCGCGTAAATAGCGACTGTCACAAACCCCATGTGGGATAAGCTACTGTACGCTGCCAGACGTTTGATATCGGTTTGTTTGAACGCTAACCATGCCCCGTAGAAGATACTGATCACCCCCAGTGTCATCGCCACTGGCGTGAACTGGATAGACGCTTCTGGGAACAAAGGTAAGGTAAAGCGTAACAGGCCGTATGCTGCGGTTTTTAGCATGATACCGGAGATGTCCACGGAACC
This sequence comes from Providencia sp. PROV130, assembly GCF_028482225.1. Classification (NCBI taxonomy): domain Bacteria; kingdom Pseudomonadati; phylum Pseudomonadota; class Gammaproteobacteria; order Enterobacterales; family Morganellaceae; genus Providencia; species Providencia sp. PROV130. The sequence continues at coordinate 67,957 of NZ_JAMPQC010000019.1, forward strand.
CGCTGTTGGCGATTGTTCTTGAGTATCTGCCATCCAACCATGGAAAGGAACCAGTGGCATTTTAACGGCAAAGGCGATAAAGAAGCCTAACATCAACATAAATGCGACATTGCTAGAGAGTTCTGCACCCAGCAATTGGTTATAGTCGAATGTTAATACACCTGAAGTATTGTAGTTCGCCAATGCGAGCCCAATGATGGACACCAGCATGATCAAACCACTTGCTTGCGTATAGATGAAGAACTTAGTCGCAGCTTTGATATGTTGTCTATTTTCTGACCCTTTGTGTCCCCAATTGGCAATCAGGAAGTACATAGGGATCAACATCATCTCCCAGAAGAAGAAGAATAAGAACAAGTCAACCGCGGTAAAAATCCCCATCACACCTGTGATAATCCACAACAGGTTAAAGTGATACGCACCTTGGTTTTTCTGGTTTTCACTCCAAGAGCTCAGAATCGAGAAGCCCCCCATGATAGCCGTCAACACGACCATCAGCAGTGATAAACCGTCAATTGCTAAATGAAAGTCAATTCCCAGTGACGGGATCCACGGCATAAAGAAAACAGATTGCCATTGTGGAATACCTTGTGGATTGACAAGGGAGTAGCTCCCTTGTAACCACAATTGCACGGAAAGTATCAATGTTATTCCCATCGTTGCCAGTGCAATCCAACGCGGTGCGCGATGACTGAACCGGTCAGCCTGCCAGCTTAGCAGGCCTCCGATGAAGGGAATGAGTATTAGCCAGGGTAATAGCATGGCGCAATGTGTCCCTTAATTAAACCAAAAGCAGCAGAGCAAGAATCAGCACTGCACCCAGCCCCAACGAGGCAACATACCAACGGATTTGGCCGTTTTCACTCACTGCAAGCCCTTTATTTGCCCAACGTGAAAGATGTGCAGGGATATTCATCAGAGAGTTAATCGGATCGCTCTCCAGTAGCCATGCTATGCCTTTAAATGGCTTAACAAAGACTACATCGTACAGCCAATCGAATCCCCACGCTTGGTACCACCATGCGCTGAAGAAACGACCCACTGCAGTTTTCGCGATAGCATCGACTATTGAACGTCTGAACAGGTAAAGGAATACCGCAATTAATAGACCTGCGATAGCAAACCCGCCAGAAATCGCTTCGAGTAAGACTTTACCGTCTTCACTTCCTGTGGCTTCGGCTGGGAAAACCCCTTCGAGTGGTTGGTGGATTAATGCACCAACAAACGTTGCAAGAATAGCCAAAATGCCCAGTGGTAATGTGTGAGTGATGCCTTTAACCTTGTGCGCTTTGATTTTCGCTTCACCGTGGAACACGATGAAAATCATACGGAAGGTATAAATTGCGGTCATTAATGCACCGAGGATACCTGCCCACAACAACACAGTTTGTCCATCAAGCTGCGCACCCCACAAAATCGCATCTTTACTGTAGAAACCTGCGGTAAACAGTGGCAATGCTGCCAGTGCGCTTCCGCCGATTAACATCACAGCGTAGATGAATGGAATTTGCTTACGCAGCCCACCCATCTTGAAGATATTTTGTTCGTGATGGCATGCCAAAATGACTGAACCCGCTGACAGGAACAACAACGCTTTAAAGAAAGCATGCGTCATCAGGTGGAAAATCGCTGCATCCCATGCTTGTACACCTAGTGCCAAGAACATATAACCAATTTGGCTCATTGTGGAGTAAGCAAGTACACGCTTGATATCGGTTTGCACCAATGCTGCAAACCCAGCCAGTACTAATGTCACTGCACCCACAACACCGACTAAGTGTAATACTTCAGGCGCTAACAGGAACAGAACATGGGTACGAGCAATTAAATACACACCCGCAGTTACCATGGTTGCAGCGTGGATCAGTGCAGAAACTGGCGTTGGACCCGCCATCGCATCTGCCAACCACGTTTGCAATGGTAACTGTGCTGATTTACCGACTGCACCACCTAATAACATCAAGGTTGCCCAGTTGATCGCACTTGAACCTTCCGCAAATTTTTGAGGTGCTAACACCGCCATTTCGCTGAAATTCAATGTGCCAAGTTCATTCCACAGAATAAACATACCAATTGCGAGGAACACATCACCGATACGCGTTACAAAGAACGCTTTCATTGCGGCTTTACCGTTTTCTGGATTGGTATAATAGAAACCAATCAACAGATAACTGCACAGCCCTACCCCTTCCCAACCGAGATACATCAGCATCATGTTGTCAGCGAGGACTAAAACCACCATGCTTGCGATAAACAAGTTAGTGTAAGCGAAGAAACGTGAGTAACCTTCCTCGCCACGCATATACCAAGATGCATATACGTGGATAAGGAAGCCCACACCCGTTACCACACCTAACATGGTCAGTGACAGGCCATCTAACATTAGAGTGAATGGGATATTAAAGGTACCGACAGACATCCAAGTCCAAAGTGGCTGGATGAATACGCTACCTGCGTCTTGAGCTAAAAATTCATTGCCAGCATAGAATGCGACGACGGCCGCTAAGCCAACCGACCCCGCACCAATAATGGCCGAAACGTTTTCTGACCAGCGTCCACGAGAGAAGGCTAACAGCACCGACCCCAGTAAAGGCAACAGAATAGTTAAATAGAGTAGGTTCATCCGCGCATCTCACTGACTTTATCAATATTCAGGTTCTGACGATGACGATGGAGTTGCAGTAACAACGCCAATCCAATACTCGCCTCCGCTGCAGCCAATGCGATTGCCAAAATATACATAATTTGGCCGTCAGGCTGCCCCCAAAAACTCCCTGCAACCACAAATGCCAGTGCAGTTGAGTTAATCATGATTTCCAGTCCGATCAGCATGAAAAGCAGATTACGACGAATAACAAGGCAACTGAGCCCCATCACAAATAAAATCGCCGCTAAAATCAGACCGTGTTCTAGAGGTATCATTTTTGTTCCTCCGCCTTCTCGATGCTGACAAGGTCAGCGCCGTTTTCTTTACGGTCACGTCCAACGTGGAATGCTACCACTAAACCTGCAAGTAATAACAAAGATGCCAATTCGACAGCCAGAACATACGGCCCAAATAGGCTAATTCCCACTTCTTTCGCTCCAATGATGGTTCCCTCAATGCCTTCTTGATAAGACAACGAGGTAATGCCGTAAACTAAGATAGCCAGTAAAACCGCGGATAACACCGCAGGGCCAATCCAGTTTTTCGGCGTCAACCAAGCGCGCTCTTGTTCTTGAACAGAACGCCCTAAGTTGAGCATCATCACCACGAACACGAACAGGACCATAATGGCACCTGCATATACGATGATTTCCAACGCCCCAGCAAAATACGCGCCGAGGGAGAAAAACACCATTGACAGAGCCAGCAGAGAAACAACCAGATACAACAGTGCATGCACCGGATTTGTATTCGTTATCACCCTTAAAGTTGCTAAAATGGCAACTAGACCGGCGATATAAAATGTAAATTCCATGAATATCGCTCCTTATGGCAACAGGTCTTTGACGTTAATCGGTTTCGCTTCGTTATCCGCTTCACCTTTGTCTTTACCTGCAATCGCCATACCCGATTTACGGTAAAAGTTATAATCAGGATATTTACCCGGACCTGAAATCAACAGGTCATTTTTCTCGTAAACCAGATCCTGACGTCTCCAATCGGCCATTTCAAAATCAGGTGTTAATTGGATTGCCGTGGTTGGGCAAGCCTCTTCACACAGACCACAGAAAATACAGCGCGAAAAGTTAACGCGGAAAAATTCAGGGTACCAGCGGCCGTCTTCATGTTCAGCTTTTTGCAGTGAGATACATCCCACAGGGCAAGCAACCGCACATAAGTTACACGCAACACAACGCTCTTCACCGTCAGGATCGCGTGTTAACACGATACGCCCACGGTAACGGGGTGGCAGATAAACCGGCTCTTCTGGATACATTTGCGTTTCGCGTTTATCGAACGCATGTAGGCCGACCATCCAAATACTACGTACTTGGGTGGCGAAACCGACCAATAACTCTTTCAATGTCATGGTTCAATCACCCCTTACTGAGCGTTGTATAAAATCACTGCTGCAGTACCCAGCAGATTAAGCAGTGTCAACGGCAGACAAATTTTCCAACCGAAAGACATCACTTGGTCATAACGTGGACGCGGTAAAGAGGCACGGATCAAGATAAACATCATCATGAAGAAGCCAGTTTTGATAGCAAACCACAAGAATGACGGCAGGAATGGACCATGCCAGCCACCAAAGAACAGCGTCACAATCAGTGCTGAAACCGTTACGATACCGATATACTCACCGACGAAGAACAAACCGAACTTCATGCCTGAGTATTCAACGTGGTAACCATCCGCAATCTCTTGTTCTGCTTCAGGTTGGTCAAACGGGTGACGGTGACAGACCGCAACGCCCGCTATCGCAAAAGTCACAAAACCAAAGAACTGCGGAATAATGTTCCACATGCCTTCTTGGGAGTTAACAATATCAATCAGGTTGAATGAACCTGCTTGTGCAACCACACCCATTAAAGAAAGGCCTAAGAACACTTCATAACTCACGGTTTGTGCTGATGCACGCATAGCACCTAATAATGAGTATTTGTTGTTACTTGACCAACCTGCGAATAACACCGCATAGACAGCAAGACCCGCCATCATCAGGAAGAATAAAATCCCGATATTGAGGTCTGCAACGTGCCATGTTGGGCTAACAGGGACGATGGCAAATGCTAAGAACAGTGAACAAAACGCAATCACTGGCGCAAGCGTAAAAATTTTCTTGTCAGCGAACTGCGGGATCCAGTCTTCTTTAAACAGCATTTTGAACATATCCGCGATTAACTGGCCCATCCCAAACGGACCCACGCGGTTAGGGCCATAACGGTTCTGGAACAGACCGAGAATACGGCGCTCTCCCAGACTCATGTATGCCCCACAAGTCACAACAACCAATAAAATGACGACAGATTTGAGGATGGAAATTAACACTTCCATCACTTCAGGAGAAATCCAATCCATCATGCTCCCCTCCGCAGATTATTGACTGACACGCCAGCCATTGAAGGTGCGATACCTGGCATTCCTAACGGTAAGCCAATTTGACCTGTAGACAGGTGATTACTGAGGCGGACAGTCAAGTTAAACGCTTGACCTGCATGGTTAAACTCCGCTTTAGTTCCTGCTGACAGACCGAGTGACGCAGCATCTTGTGTGTTCAGCATGATATAAGGCTCAGGCATACGCTCTTGAATTACTTCTGACCGCTGTGACATTTCATCACTGCCGAACAGGTGGTAATAAGGTGCGACAACCCACTGAGCTTCATTGGCTTGATAAGCCGCTGGAATTTCAGTGAAGTAAGCCAATTTGCTCTGTGTTGAATTGAACAAACGGATACCCGGGTCACCAAATAACAGGTGGCCACCCACTTCCGCTTGGAATTTGTTCCAGGCTTGCGGTGAGTTCCAACCCGGCGCCCATGCAAATGGAATTTGCTGACGTGGCGCGGTTGGGCTGTTGTTCCCTTCCATTGAGAAAGCAAATGGAGAGTCAATATCTTGCGGTTGACGAGGTTCATGAACAGATTGATTTGCTAGCATCGCTGTACGACCACTGTAACGATGTGGTTCACGTGCCAGTTTTTGACCACGAATACGGAAAGACGCTTTTGGTGCGGCATCAACCATACCTGAGAATTGTGGCATTGCGGCAACACAATCTGCGATAACGTGATCAAGTTGCGACCAATCCGCATCACGCTCTTGCGCTTCAGTTTGCAGTGAATGCATCCAGCGCCAGCTTTCGTTCATCACGATAGCTTTGTCGTAATAGGTTGGGTCAAAGACTTGGAAGAAACGCTGTGCACGACCTTCTTGGTTAATCAACGTACCGTCTGCTTCAGCAAAGCTTGCGGCTGGCAGAACCAATGTTGCTTTATCCATGATGTCTGTTTGCTGATGATCCGCAACAATCAAGTGGCTCAGTTTTGCTAATGCGCTATTGACGGCATCCACGCTGCTGTGGCGGTACAAGTCGTTTTCGATAACGATAGCCACATCTGCTTCGTTCGCTTCAATGCGAGCTAAAGCACTGTCTAATGGCTGTGCGTTCATCATTGCCAGACCGAAACTATTCGCATGAGACGCTAAGTAAGATAACCCTACATTCGCACCTTTAGCTTTCAGTGCAAATGCCACGTTAGCGGCCGCTTGGATCATTGCCTCGCTGGCACTATGGCTACCACTGATGATTAATGGTTTTTTCGCGCCAGCTAATGCCTGAGCAATGGTTTCAACTTTGGCTTTTAAGTCTGCGGGTAAATCATTCACCGCAGGGGCTTCGCCATTAATCATATTGGCGATAGCAAAACCGAAACGTGCCTGGTCAGCCACTGGAGCACGGTAATTAAAGGCAGCCACATCATCTAAACGCGTGTCATCAACATTGGTAATAAACAGCGGATATTTCGCATGTTGACCAATATTCATGATTGCGGCGATTTGCCAGTCAGCCACTTTTTGCGCTGCGGCCATTTCACGTGCTTTACCTTTCACCGCTTGGCGTACAGATAACGCCATACGTGCACCTGTCTGAGTTAAATCTTCACCCAGTACCAGTACCGCATCATAGCCTTCCACTTCACGCAATGTTGGCGTATAGATACCGCCGTTTTGCAGGATGTTTTGCATCAGCGCTAAGCGGCTTTGCTCGCCCGCAGAAATACCTGAATAGAAGTTTTCTGCTCCGACTAATGCGCGCAATGCATAGTTGCTTTCAACGCTCGCGCGTGGAGAGCCGATACCAATCACTTTTTTCGCTTGATTGATAATTTGCGCACCACTTTGCATTGCTTCAATTGCAGAGATGGTTTGTTTCACACCATCTTTACTCAAGACAGCCTGACGAGGACGATCTTTACGGTTGACATATCCGTAACCAAAACGACCACGGTCGCACAGGAAATAGTGGTTTACCGAACCGTTATAGCGGTTCTCGATACGGCGAATTTCACCATAACGCTCACCTGGGCTGGTGTTACAACCGATACTGCACTGTTGGCAGATACCGGGGGCAAACTGCATATCCCATTTACGGTTATAGCGCTCTGAATGTGTTTTATCAGTGAATACCCCAGTAGGACAAACTTCAACTAAGTTACCGGAGAACTCACTTTCCAGTGTACCGTCTTCAGTACGACCGAAATACACATAGTTATGTGCACCATACACACCCAAGTCTGTGCCATCTGCGTAATCTTTGTAGTAACGAACACAACGATAACACGCGATACAACGGTTCATTTCATGACTAATAAATGGACCGAGGTCTTGGTTAATGTGAGTACGTTTCGTAAAACGATATTTACGCATGTTATGACCGGTCATCACCGTCATATCTTGTAGGTGACAGTTTCCCCCTTCCTCACAGACTGGACAGTCATGAGGATGGTTGGTCATCAGCCATTCCACAACACTTTCACGGAATTGTTTGGCTTCTTCATCATCAATAGAGATGTAAGTCCCTTCCGTTGCGGGTGTCATACAAGACATTACTAGGCGACCGCGTGTGTCATCTGCGTTCTGATACTGCTTAACCGCACACTGGCGGCAAGCGCCAACGCTTCCCAGCGCCGGATGCCAGCAAAAATAAGGAATATCTAGCCCAAGAGAAAGACAGGCTTGTAACAGGTTTTCAGACCCGTTTACGTCATATTCTTTGCCGTCTACATATATTGTAGCCATAGTCAGCATGCTTCCCAAAGGCCCGCATAAAGCAGGCGTTAATCAAAAATACGTTCTTCGTGAAAAATCTATTTAGCGGTTGCTCAATCGCTAAACAATTACCAGCGCTGCTTCAGCAGGTTGGGTTGGATACCCGCAATCTGCACAATGTTACGCAGATCTTTTTGCGAGATACCCGCTTCGAATTCATCACGGAAATATTTGATGGCACTTTGTAGCGGTTCGACCGCACCCGGTGCGTGAGCGCAGAAAGTTTTACCCGGCCCTAAGAAACGGCACAGCTGCTCTAGGGTTTCAATATCCCCCGGTTGCCCTTCGCCTTTTTCCAGCGCTTGTAAAATTTTCACACTCCATGGCAGACCATCGCGGCACGGCGTACACCAACCACAGGATTCACGGGCAAAGAAGGTTTCTAAGTTACGCACTAAAGAAACCATGTTGATTTCATGATCAACCGCCATCGCCAATGCAGTACCAAGACGGCTTCCTGCTTTAGCAATATTTTCGAAATCCATCGGTAAGTCGAGGTGGTCGTTGGTCAGGAAATCTGTCCCTGCCCCACCTGGCTGCCATGCTTTTAATTTCAGTCCATCACGCATACCACCTGCGTAATCTTCCAACACTTCACGTGCCGTGGTACCAAATGGCAATTCCCATAAACCCGGATTTTTCACGCGGCCAGAGAAGCCCATCAATTTCGTGCCCGCGTCTTTACTCTTACCTGCGCTTAAATCGATATACCATTGGTCGCCGTGCTCTAAAATTGCTGGCACGTTACAAATAGTTTCGACGTTATTGACACAAGTTGGTTTACCCCAAGCACCTGATGTTGCAGGGAATGGTGGCTTAGAACGTGGGTTAGCGCGACGGCCTTCTAAGGAGTTAATCAGTGCAGTTTCTTCACCGCAGATATAACGCCCAGCGCCGGTGTGAACAAATAGTTCGAAATCAAAACCTGAACCGAGGATATTTTTGCCTAACAGGCCCGCCGCTTTGGCTTCTTCGATGGCACGGCGCAGATTTTGCGCAGCTTCAACATACTCGCCCCGTAAGAAGATATAACCACGATAGGCTTTAAGTGCATAAGCGCCTGTGATCATCCCTTCGACTAACAAGTGAGGGAGTTGCTCCATCAATAAACGGTCTTTATAGGTGCCCGGTTCCATTTCATCCGCATTACATAAGAAGTAACGCAGTTTCATGTTTTCGTCTTTTGGCATCAGGCTCCATTTCAGACCCGTTGAGAAACCCGCACCGCCGCGCCCTTTCAGGCCAGCGTCTTTTACAAGATTCACAACTTCATCGGGAGCCATGCCTTTGAGCGCACGCTCAAGACCTTTGTATCCGTTCTTACTGCGATACTCATCTAACCAAACAGGCTGATTGTCATCACGCAAACGCCATGTTAGAGGATGAGTTTCAGCAGTACGGATCACTGGATTAACAGAATTTGTCATGGATACTGCTCCAGTAATTTTTGAATATTTTCAGGCTGCACGTAGCTGTGAGTGTCCTCATCGATCATCATCGTAGGACCTTTGTCACAGTTACCCAAGCAACAGGTTGGCAGCAACGTAAAGCGACCATCGGCTGTTGTTTGGCCCGGGCGAATATTCAGCTGTTTAATGATTTCAGCTTCTAAGCCCTGATAACCTGTAATATGGCAAACAACACTGTCGCAATAGCGAATAATGTGGCGACCCACTGGCTGGCGGAAGATTTGGCTATAGAATGTCGCCACACCTTCAACATCACTGGCAGGGATGCCTAAGACGTCAGCGATAGCATGGATCGCACCATCTTCAACCCAACCGCGGTTTTTTTGCACAATTTTCAGTGCTTCAATTGAGGCAGCACGTGCATCTTCGTAATGGTGTTTCTCACCTTCAATCTCTTCACGCTCTTTCTCTGTTAAGACAAAGCCATGATTGACTTGCGGTTCAAACACATTCACGACATTGAGCTCATTGTGCTTCTCATTTTCGTTATGTTCATTATGCATGGTTAGCGATCCACATCCGACATTACAAAATCGATACTACCCAGATAGACGATTAAGTCTGAAACTAAACTACCTCTGATCACCGCAGGAATTTGCTGTAAGTGCTCATAGCTCGGGGTACGAATACGCGTACGGTAGCTCATGGTGCTACCATCACTGGTTAAGTAGTAGCTGTTGATACCCTTCGTAGCTTCAACCATCTGGAATGACTCATTTGCTGGCATCACCGGCCCCCAAGACACTTGCAAGAAGTGGTTGATCAAGGTTTCGATGTGCTGCAACGTGCGTTCTTTTGGTGGCGGAGTTGTCAGTGGATGGTCAGCTTTGAATGGGCCTTCTGGCATATTCTTATAGCATTGCTCAAGAATACGGATACTCTGACGCATCTCTTCCACTTTGATCATCACGCGGTCATAACAGTCACCGTTATGAGCGATAGGAATATCAAACTCGAAGTTTTCATAGCCTGAATATGGACGCCATTTACGTACGTCAAAATCAACACCTGTTGCACGTAAACCAGCACCCGTTACACCCCATGCCAGTGCCTCTTCTTTTGAGTACATTGCTGTCCCAATAGAACGACCTTTTAAGATGGAGTTTTTCAGCGCAGAAGTCACATAAGACTCTAAACGTTTTGGCAACCAGTCTAATAATTCACGTAGCAGTTTTTCCCAACCACGCGGTAAGTCGTGCGCAACACCACCGATACGGAACCATGCGGGGTGCATACGGAAACCGGTAATTGCTTCAATGACGTTGTAGACTTTTTGACGGTCAGTAAACGCAAAGAAGACCGGGGTCATCGCACCAACGTCTTGGATATAGGTACTGATGTACAGTAAGTGACTGTTGATACGGAATAGTTCAGACAACATGACACGAATGGTTTTCACGCGATCCGGCACTTCAATGCCAGCCAGTTTTTCAACGGCCAACACATATGGCATCTCATTCACACAACCGCCGAGGTATTCGATACGGTCAGTATATGGAATATAGCTATGCCACGACTGGCGTTCACCCATTTTTTCAGCACCACGGTGGTGGTAGCCAATGTCAGGTACGCAGTCAATAATTTCCTCACCATCCAATTGCAGCACGATACGGAACGCACCGTGTGAGGATGGGTGGTTTGGCCCCAAGTTCAGGAACATGAAATCTTCGTTTTCATTTCCACGTGCCATGCCCCACTCTTCTGGTTTGAAAGTCAAAGCTTCCATTTCCAGATCTTGTTTCTGCTTAGTCAGCACAAAAGGGTCAAACTCAGTCGCACGCGCAGGATAATCCTTACGCAGCGGATGACCTTCCCAGCTTGGAGACATTAAAAGGCGGCGTAAATTTGGGTGACCTTGGAAGGTGATACCGAACATATCCCACACTTCACGTTCATGCCAATTCGCATTCGGGAACAGTGAAACGATCGAAGGCACGTTTAAGTCTTTCTCATTAAGAGCGACTTTTAACATGATATCGCGGTTACGATCGATAGAGATGAGGTGGTAGAAAACACTAAAGTCTGCTTCTGGCAGACCTTGACGGTGAATTCGTTGACGTTCATCTACCCCATGTAAGTCAAATAACATGACATACGGTTTTGGTAATTTCTTTAGGAAATCGACCACTTCCAGTAACTGTTCACGACGCACCCAAACCACTGGCATGCCAGTGCGAGTTGCTTGAACAGAAAAGGCATCCGGCCCAAATTGATTGCGCAGTTCCAGAAGCACAGGGTCGTTTAAATGATCCTGTGTCTGCCATCCTGGCTGGTTACTACTCGCTTGCGCTATCTGATCTGTCATCATTCTTCACCATAACGCTTGATCAGGTTTATTATTTCGCAACAACATTGCTCTGTTACGCTGTATGGCTTTAAGCCTTAAATTTCGTCTGGTGTACGCAGGTTAGTCACTGCGATACGTTCACCGTGCTTTCTTTCTCTTTCTGATTGCATATTGGCACGGTAAACCCCTTGGTCTCCAACAACCCAAGACAGCGGTCGACGCTCTTTACCGATAGATTCTTGCAACAGAAGCAGAGCCTGCATATAGGCTTCTGGACGCGGTGGGCAACCTGGAATATACACATCCACAGGAATAAATTTATCGACGCCTTGTACAACAGAATAAATGTCATACATGCCACCAGAGTTGGCACATGAACCCATGGAGATTACCCATTTTGGTTCAAGCATTTGGTCATACAGACGTTGAATAACAGGCGCCATTTTAGTGAAACAGGTACCTGCTACTACCATGAAATCGGCTTGACGAGGTGAAGCACGCAGTACTTCTGCACCAAAGCGGGCGACGTCATGAACAGCCGTGAACGAAGTCACCATTTCTACATAGCAACATGAAAGACCAAAGTTATATGGCCAGAGAGAGTTTTTGCGCCCCCAGTTAACCACATCGTGAAGTGCATGAGAAAGTTTCCCCATGTAAACACTGTTTTCAACTTGCTGCTCCAGTGGATCAGTGACGATTTCCTGGGTTTGCAGTGGGTAACGGTCGTTCTCACCGTTCGGATCTATGCGGGTGAGCGTATAATCCATTGTATAATGCCTCGCTTTTTACTGCGGATGACGATTGCTGATTTTAATAACTTCACTAGGATGCTTAACTTTTCCGCGGGAACGGACTGGAGTCCAATCCAATGCTCCTACGCGAACGAGATAAAACAGTCCCGCCAACAATACCAAAATAAAGATCGCGGCTTCGATGAAACCTACCCAACCGGCTTCGCGGATGGCAACTGACCATGCAAATAAGAACATGGCTTCAACATCGAAGATAACGAAAAACATGGCGACTAAATAAAACTTAGCAGACATGCGGAGACGTGCACTACCGACCGAGTCGATACCGGACTCATAAGGAACATGTTTTGTTCTGGCTTTGGCGCGGCTACCTAAAAAGTGACCAGCGACCAACATGAAAGCACAAAGACCGATAGTGCCGATAAGGAATATCGCAAACGCCCAGTTATGGGCTAACGCTAGGATTGATGTAGACATACTCGTTGCTTACTCATTACTTATGGTGTGTTAACTGCTCTTTTTTACATCACGGCAGAGTTGCACCACAATTGCCCAGTTAATCGAGAAGAAAGACCAAAATTGATCACAAACTAAAATATCACCAAACTTAAATCAGTCTGTTGACTGCGTTTGGTTTGTCCTCTCTCATTACAATTTACTTTACTTAAATTAAATTAAGTAAAATAACCCGTATTCGTTACAAAAACTTCACACTCTGAAAACAATAGAACAACAAAAAGTAACCATAATCTGCTAAAACGTGTCAGTGTAATGATACTCAAGTAAACACGCAAACTAGTTTAACTGATTATTCGTTTTTACTACACCATTATCTCAGGAAAAACCTGTCTTAACAGATGAAAAATTGCGCTTTTTATTTGATCTAACGCACACTTTTATTGAAAAAGTACTCAATTTGTTTACATAGCATTCAATTTAACTTTAAGTCTTTGTAACTCTTTTTAACGCATTACTTCAAGTAACTGACTGAGATTCCAGTGCTATTTTATCTATTCAATAAAAAAACATTGTTAATAACATAACAAATTGTTAACTAAACAATGAAATTCAGGTTATGCCAGCTACATCACAATTATTTCATGGTCTTTCATATTTAACCATACTTATTAAGTGGTTAATTGCTTTTTTTATGAGCGGATATTGATAAAAAATCGATAAATTTGAATTTGATAACCGATTAAAAATATCACTGAACATTATTTAAGCATGCATAGAAGCAAATTTCTCAATACCATTTCCCAATATTGAAAATTGAGTTCCACAATTTGAAATAATCGTTTCAGTCATCCGCATCAATTCACATTATCTGTTATCTAACAGCTCAATTAGTCTGTACGTTAGCCATTTAATCAGAGATAACCACCTCAACTCCTGCTCACATCTTATTTAGACTGTGATTAACACGTTGATTTTATTTGTACATAGCCAATAACACATTGATCACAAACAAGTGATCCCGTAATAAATTGGCAAAAAAGCCATAAAAAAACGGTAATCCCAAGCGCATTGGAATTACCGTCATTACAATAAATTAATTAAGTATTAGTGTTAAGATAACCAGATGAATCGATTAACTTAATTACTTTCCTCGCTGCTATCCATCAACTCACTTGCTGAGGTTGCAACATAAGGGATTTTTTTGTTTTCAATCGCACTGAATACTGTCAGAACAAAATCTTTTTGCTCGTCTGCATTCTTATACAACCAATACTGAATATCTGGTAAGCGTGGTAGCCCATCTGATTCATTCAAAATACGTAAATCTGCATTTTGCATTTCCATTGGTCTAGCGGTTACCCCAACCTCTGCATTGACTGCTGCACGAACAGCAGGTAAAGAAGCTGCTTCATACGCAACATGCCATGACAAACCTGCATCATCAAGAGCACTAGTACAAAGTTTACGATATGGATTGGTTTCATCCATAACAACTAATGGAACTGGCTCATTGGGACGCAATTGAAAATCAGGTGCACTGTGCCACAAAACAGGCACTGTTCTTAACGCTGTTTTAGGGTGGTGACTAATTCTTGCTGTTGTTAAAGCAAGGTCTATCTCATGATTATCAAGCATTGACTCAATAAATTGTGCTCGTTTAATGCGCACTTCTACGGCAATTCTTGGATAAACAGACGCGATACGATTAAGTAAGAAAGGTAATAAGATATCGACGGTGTCATCGGATGCGCCAATACGCAATTCACCATCAGCGTCATTATAAGTTAATGACGCTGTAGCATCATCATTGGCGCGAAGTATTTGCCTTGCGTAGCCAAGTAATTGTAATCCGTGCGCGGTGAGCAGTTTATTTCGCCCATGGCGAGCGAAAAGCTCACGGCCGACTAATTGCTCTAAACGTTGCATTTGCTGGCTCACAGCAGATTGTGTTCGACAAACGGCTGCAGCTGCAGCTGCGAAAGTGTTAAGATCTGCGACAGCGACGAAAGTACGTAGCAAATCAAGATCTAGGTTCATGATGGGACGATTGGAATTTATCATCGTTCATTCTCTTATATAATTTTATGTTACCTGGTGTTTCTGCTCTCCTCCATGAGAATCAGCGAGTTTATAGCGACTACTAAGTGAGTGCATTTCTAATCCATAGATCTGCAATGACTTCTCATTATTTTACTTTTCTTGTACCTAGCTCACTATTCGTTAACGATAGGCCATGGTACAAATAGCATACTTCCATAAATCAAATAATTTTAATAAAAAAGGGGGTGATTTCCTAAAAAACACGCTAAAACGCGTTTGATAGGATACGATTAAATAGTAACATATTTAATGTAATCACAATTATTTTAATGTAAGCACATTATAAAATTCGTTTCACTATTTTTACATAGTCAAAAATATCAAATGGTTATAATTTTAAGCAGCACTTTTGGCTAAAGAAAGCAGCTTGAAATAATCAATATTACTAACAAAATCACCCTAATTATTATAAAAAAAGGCCATTACAGCAAAAAAATCATGTCTGATTTAATGATTCAATGCTTAATATTACATTTTGATACAATTTTCTTTTTTCCTTCTATTTTCATGCTTTTTTACTTTTTATACTCCAAAACATCAAAGAATGTCGATATTATAATTCAACTAATTTTATATTATAAGAATATGTAGCCAACTTAAAATAAATAATAAGACACCAAACATTACATTTAAGCGTAAACCAACCTTTTACACCAAAAATAACCTTGCATCTTCAAAAGCTTCTGAGGGAGGAGTACAGTAAAGAAATAACGCCGGCCCGACCAATGTAACCCTTAGGGTAATGAGAGAACTATGAATAATCTAACTAAATCCAGTAAGCTCGATAATGTTTGCTATGACATTCGTGGGCCCGTATTAAAAGAAGCTAAGCGCCTAGAAGAAGAAGGCAACAAAGTCCTCAAACTCAATATTGGTAACCCGGCCCCGTTTGGTTTTGAAGCTCCAGATGAAATCCTAGTGGATGTCTTGCGTAATCTGCCAAGTTCTCAAGGTTATTGCGACTCAAAAGGCTTATACTCTGCCCGTAAAGCGATTGTGCAGCATTACCAAGCTCGTGGTATTCATGAAATGACAGTAGAAGATGTCTACATTGGTAATGGTGTTTCTGAATTAATCGTACAAGCCATGCAAGCACTGCTTAATAATGGTGATGAAATGTTAGTGCCTGCGCCTGATTATCCATTATGGACTGCTGCAGTTTCCCTTTCGGGAGGAAAAGCGGTTCATTATATGTGTGATGAACAGCAAGGTTGGATGCCTGACATTGAAGATATTCGCAAAAAAATCACACCAAGAACGCGTGGTATTGTGGTTATCAACCCAAATAACCCCACGGGTGCGGTTTACAGCAAAGACCTATTAATGGAAATTGTCGAATTGGCTCGTCAGCATAATCTAATCATCTATGCTGATGAAATCTACGATAAAATTCTTTATGATGATGCGGTTCATCACTCTATTGCTGCCCTCGCCCCTGATTTATTAACCATCACATTTAATGGCTTATCTAAAACGTATCGCGTCGCTGGCTTCCGCCAAGGTTGGATGGTATTAAACGGCCCGAAAAAACATGCGAAAAGCTATATTGAAGGCTTGGAAATGTTAGCCTCTATGCGCCTGTGTGCAAACGTCCCGATGCAACATGCCATTCAAACTGCATTGGGTGGCTACCAAAGTATTAGCGAATTTATTCAACCTGGTGGTCGTTTATATGAGCAACGTAATCGTGCTTGGGAACTAATTAATCAAATTCCAGGAGTATCTTGTGTAAAACCACAAGGTGCACTGTACATGTTCCCGAAAATAGATATTAAACGATTTAATATCTATGATGACCAAAAAATGATTTTAGACCTGTTACTACAAGAAAAAGTGTTGTTAGTTCAAGGCACCGCGTTTAACTGGCCTGAACCTGACCATTTCCGGATCGTAACGCTACCTTATGCAGATGACCTCGAAATGGCGATTAATAAATTCGGCCGCTTCCTTGAAGGCTATCGCCAATAAAAATTTATTAAAAATAAAAAGCCTCCGGAGTCGGAGGCTTTTTTTATTCTAAATTTAGCCATCATTAATAGACTGTATTATTCTGATAATCAAAGGATAGAAATAAAATAAATTGCCACAAGGAAAAAGCCCAATAATATAAATGGAAAATATTTCATATTGCCTCGTTATTTTCGGATTGAACATCCATTATATTTTTTTGATTATATAATTCAACACAATTAAAATAGCAGTTAAATTAAAGTCTAAATTTGATTATATTATTATGAGCATCTTAATATGCCAAATAAATATTAAAACATAGTCACTAAAGAGTAACTTATTAAAAAACAATAAAATTATATCGCTGCTACATTATTTCCGCTATAATTTTTGTCGTTTGCAGACACTAAAAAGAGGACTTATGAGCTACTTTTTCGCCCATCTTGCTAGAATGAAGTTAATCCACCGCTGGCCGTTAATGCGTAATGTCCGAACAGAGAATGTCTCTGAACATAGTCTTCAAGTGGCCATGGTAGCCCATGCGCTCGCTATTATTAAAAATCGTAAGTTCGCAGGGAACGTTAATGCAGAAAAAATCGCTTTATATGCGATGTACCATGATGCCAGTGAAGTGATTACGGGGGATTTACCAACGCCAATAAAGTATCACAACCAACAAATTGCTCATGAATACAAAAAAATAGAAAAATTCGCTCAGCAAAAACTACTCGATATGCTCCCAGAAGAACTACAAGAGGATTTTAAAGCACTACTAATTGAAGATATACAATCAGAAGAAGAGCATTTTATTGTTAAACAAGCTGATACGCTGTGTGCCTACTTAAAATGTTTAGAAGAGCTATCTGCGGGCAATAGTGAATTTAAATTAGCCAAAAGACGGCTAGAAAAAATGCTTGCGGAAAGAAATAGCCCAGAAATGGAATATTTTATGAAAACGTTTGTGCCAAGTTTCACCTTATCATTAGATGAAATTAGTAATTAATTTAAAATAAGGAATGAGCGTATCGTTCCTTATTTTAATACTCAATAACTTTATATTTAAATGTAATTCTTTAGTTTTTTATGCCGAACTAATCCCTGTTGAACAATCTGAAGATGAAGAAAAGTGGGCGTATAACTTTCTAGACTCACCATTAATACCTAATATAACTCTACCACCATCACCCGATGTTATATTACAACTAAAATCATGTTTACATTCATAAACTTCACGACCGTAAGTCCAAAATTTAATATGCCAAATATCAGAGCCAACACCTATATAGTATTTAAATCCAAAACAATTCTCTAAAATACCTTTATTCGGAATATGTTCAATATGTTGCCAATCCTTCATATTCCCCCAAGGAACACCTGCACTATGTGTTAGCGTCACATTTTTTATATCTTTTCCCCAAAAATTTTCAAATGTTGCATAACCATAATGATATTTTTCTGATACATTTTTAACTTGTTCCATAAATTCACCTCTTAATAATTAAATCTATTTTTAGTGTTTATTAAAAGATAGAAAAAATATGTATTATTCATTTATTCTGTTTATTTGTGTTGAACAATTTGCTGATGAAGGAAAGTCAAGATATAACCGTTTTGACTCACCATTAATTCCCATAATTACTTTACCATTGTCACTTGCAGTTAAATTGCAGTAAAAGTTATAGGATGATTTATAATACTCCCCATCTTCAGTCCAAAATTCGATATGCCACATATCTGATCCCACACCTAAATAATATTTAAACCCGAAGCAATCTTTCACAATACCTTTATTAGGAATATCTTCTAAAATATATTCATTAATCATTCCCACTCCAAAAAGCATAGCGGTATGGCCTAATGATATTTTTTTAATCTTTTTACCCCAGAAGTTTTCGAAGGTAGCCAAGCCATAATAATGTCGTTCTACGAATTGTTTATTTAATTCCATATTCTCTCCTGATAAAATACACTCTAAATTAATAATAAATGTTATTAAAACAATTAAGTTAATATTATGCATTTTGATACGAGATTAATGGTAAGTTAAAATACAGGAGAGTAAATTATAATTAATATCATTTAATTGACAAATAAAAGAGGAATGGTTAATTAAAAATATCAATTAACCATTAATGTATTTTCTTAGAATGGAAATAAAATAGGCACGACTGCAATACTAATAAACATCACAATAATAGTGAATGGCACACCCACTTTTAAAAAGTCCGAAAATTTATAACCACCAGGTCCTAAAACTAAGGTATTAACTGGTGATGAAACGGGGGTCATAAAGGCTGCGGATGCGGCGATCCCAACAATCATCGCAAAAGGTAGCGGTGAGACATCCATTTGGCGAGCCGCAGCAATGGCAATCGGAGCCATTAGTACTGCAGTTGCGGTATTGGAAATAAATAACCCAATAGAGGCACACAAAATAAATAGGCACAATAGCATCACATGTGGCCCTAACCCACCAGCAACTTTCATTAACGCATCAACGGCAAGAGCAATCCCTCCCGTTTCTTGCAGTGCGAGCGCAAAAGGCATCATCCCAACAATTAAGATAATACTCGGCCAGTGAATTGACTTATAAGCACTTTCCATATCAATACAGCGAAATTTCCCCATTAACAAGCAGGCAATAAGTGCTGCAATAAAATTAGGAATTTCATTGGTCACCATCATCGCGACCATTAACGCCAAACAAAATAAGGCATGAGGAGCCTGAGATGCAGCAGGTGCCACCGCCTCTACTTCAGCAGCCAGATTCAAGACAATAAAATTTCGTGGCTTAGTCGATAAAATGCGAATTAATTTCCAATCACCAATGACTAATAAAATGTCACCCAATCGAAGCGGCTCATCTACCAACTTGCCGTCCAACGCCTTACCATCGCGACGAATACCAACCACGTTCAAGCCATAACGAGTACGGAATTTAATGTCTCTTAAAGATTTACCCAATAGTTCAGAATCTGGATTCATCGATACTTCAGCCATTCCCACATCACGTGATTGGTCTGAAAAATAATCTCCCCGTAAAATCATCGGTTCAAGGAGTTGTTCGCTACAAAATTGGCGTAAATCGTCATCACTCACCGAAATATCGACTAATAAGACATCTCGCTCGCGTAACTCTGTTCCCCCAGTTGCACTCACCATCACTCGACGAAATTTACGCCAACGCTCAATCCCCACTACGTTCGCTTCGTAACGTGAACGCAAGTGTAGCTCATCAAGCGTATGACCAATGAGTGGCGACCCCTTGCGGATAGCAAGGCGGCGAGCTCTACCTGTCAATTTATAATCACGAATTAAGTCTCGAAAGGTGCGTCGATAGCGCTCAGGGAGTTTGTCTGGTTCGTTACTGCCTAGCCAGCGCCTTGTCAGCCACATGTAGGCAATACCTGCGAATAAAATTAAAATACCAATCGGGGTAATAGAGAAAAATTGGAAGCCTTTGATCCCTTCGCGTACCAATTCGCTGTTCACCACCATATTAGGTGGAGTGGCCACCAGTGTCATCATCCCACTGATGAGCCCTGCGAAGCCTAATGGCATCATTAACCGACTAGGCGATGTTTTCATCCGTGATGCGACACTTAAAACGACGGGAATAAAAATAGCCACTACGCCAGTGGAGCTCATAAAAGCGCCTAACCCAGCGACGGTGAGCATGAGGAAAACCAGCATTTTGCTTTCGCTGCTTCCTGCAACGCGAACAAGCCAGTCTCCCATTTGGTAAGCGATCCCTGTGCGAACAAGCCCATCACCAATAACAAATAATGCTGCAATTAGCAGAACGTTAGGATCTGCGAAACCTGCTGTAGCTTGCTCTAATGTTAAGGTATCACTCAACACAAACGCGACAATGACAAGTAATGCGACCACATCCATGCGAATTTTATTTGTGGTAAACAGAACTATCGCAATTAATAGGAGGGTTAAGACCCACAGCAATTCTCCGTTCAAAATATCCCCTTTCGACGAAAAAAAACATTGCTAAGAATTTTATTCAGTTAAGCATGTTTTATGGAGAATTTCTTTGATTAAATCACCATTAAGTCAAATTAGACACGAAAAGTTCATAATCACCATTCTTGTCAGGCCCCGTAACAGAAATTTGAGCCAATGAGTTTACAATTACTTGAATTTCATCACGACGCGGCATGCCTTCTGGTGCATGGACTGCAACCACTTGGCAACCTGCTGTTAATGCAGAATGGATACCTGCTTGCGCATCTTCAAAGGCAATACAGGATTTTGCAGGAAGAGAAAGTGCTTGAGCGCCAAGCAAGAACGGTTCTGGGTCCGGCTTTCCTTTCGTGACTTTTTCAAATGTCACCCAATGTTTAGGTTCTGGTAAACCCGCAGCTTGCTGGCGTCCATGGGCAATCGGTACAGTACCAGAAGTGACAATTGCCCACGGAGCCCCAATTTCATTTAAACGTGACAGCAAGGCAATCGCACCAGGTAGGGCCACAACGCCCTCCACATCTTCGCTTTCCATTTTTTCTAACCAGCGAAAATACCCCATAATTTCGTCATCACTCGCTTCGGGTAAAAAGTGACGCAAACTGGTTAACGCAGGTTTTCCATGGATAAAATTAATGACTTCGGCTGAGTCTACACCAATTCGTTCACCAAACTTACACCAACAGCGCTCAACCACTGCCAAGGAATCTGCCAATGTGCCATCTAAATCAAATAGAAACCCTTTTGCCTTTAATTTCACGTCTACCCCTTTATTTGCTATTCACATAATAATTGAATCGATTCTAGCCCATTAGTTAACGCTAAATGGGCACATACACGCAACCTCAATATTAAAAATAATTAAGGATTGATACTAAAGCTTAGATTTGAATGCACTTGAGAGTTAAAACAGGAAAGGAATGTTGATTTGAAGTTGAAATTTTATACCTATTAATCCCATTTGCTCTAAGAAGTTTTTGCTGTAGCTAGGCGGCAAGCGCGCTAATCCCTAGGAGCATACAAAAGTATGTAACCCGAGTAGCCGAACGCAGTCAACAACGCGACAAGGTGAAGTATGACGAGCAAATATGCTCTAAATTATTCGCGTTGTCGCTAGGCGACCAGAGAGGATATCTCGGGGAGCATACAAAAGTATGTGACCCGAGTAGCCGAACGCAGTCAACAACGCGACAGCGCGAAGAATGACGAGCATTAGGCGTTTAAGATCTGGGAAATCTCCACCGCTGATAAATGATACTGACGAGGACAGGCATGCCAAATCGCTAGCATCCGTACATATTTTTCCCACATTGGCGTTTGTGAGTTAAACCCATGCGTCCCGCTGTCGAAGTGGGTGTAACGCCCTTCTGTGTTAACCATAAAGCGAACGTAGCTCAAATAACGTGCTTCTGTTGCAGCATCAAAACCTAAAAATTGCACGCGCCGGCCATCAATGTCTTCCTTGTTAGCCATGTTGCTATAGGAGACTTGTAGTGCATGGTACATCTCCATGATATCAATAACAGTGCGGCAAGTGTCTTCACTCAAATGACCGAAGTCTCTGTCTAACTCACGCATTTGCAAACCAAAACCACGTTCAATAATGGTTTGTAAACGGCGATAACGTTCTGCATTATCGGGGTCAAGCATGGTCATCATTTTATATTGATTAGATAAGATCAAGCGTTGTGCGTTAGTCATTTCCATCATGGTTCTCCCACTAAAAAGTATGGCTTATCTTCGCATTCAACATCAATCATAGACAGTGAAAACATCGCTTTTATTGATCTAAACACGCTTTTTGCATTACTTATTGTTAAATCTACCTTTTAGTGGAAATCATCCCTTAGATATCTTCCATAAAAGAGCGATCTAGCTGGTTAAATGCACGTTTTAGCAAGTCAGCTAACGCCATATAATCGGGTTGGTGTTCAACTGGAGCCATAGCGATCCCCGCCTCTGTAAACTTATCACGGATCTCATAAAACCAGCTCAATAAGCTAGATGGCAAAGGCGTCGAAGCACGCTTTCCTAACCACCATAGGCCTTGCATTGGCAAACTACAGGCAAAAAGTGCCGTAGCAATGGCGGGCCCCAATTGCCCACCTAGCGCGATTTGCCATGCTAATGTGAAAATTGCAATCGGTGGCATAAAACGAATACCAAAGCGGACAGCTTTGTTGATGCGAATTTCGGGGAAGATTGGCGACAGTTTTTTTTCCATAGGAAAGGTCTTCAGATAGCGGTTACCTAATCTAAAGCGTTTAAAAAAACCGGGCGGTGTACTTTGTAATGTACTCATGAAACGTTTCCTATCGACTTCTTAAAAACTGAGGCAATAATCTGTAGATTGCACCATGATAAAATCATAGCACATTTAAGATAACGAAATTATTTCATTACATTTACCTTAAGTTAAGTCACTTTACTAAATATCAGCTATTCTAATAGCAATGTAACCCTGTGCTATAACACCACTTTATACGTCACTTATGATTTTAATCAATCAAAGTCCCTATTTTTAAAAAAAACGTATAAAATATAAAATATTTTTAGTAGAATCTGCCACATTTAGAATTGCTGTTGCATTTGTTACTTTGTAGCTTTATCCATTTTCGAAACTGAAGATAGACAACAGTTATATATATTGGGGTTTTTGGTCGTTATTTCAACACTAGGTGCGAAGGTTTACTTTTATATACCTTTGTAAAAAAGGATAGCGCCTGCTTTATCAAACCCCTAGAGGTCTCACGATCTTTAACTTTTTCGCCTTTAACATGATATCAATCATGATGTTTCAGGTCATAAATACGCTAGGCTCTAGCGGTATATTTTTAATCTGAGTCTTTTCATGTTGTTTAAAAGGCTTCACAACAACAATTAACGATAGGTATTTCCATGTCAAGTAAGCTGGTACTGGTTCTAAACTGCGGTAGCTCCTCACTGAAATTCGCCATCATCGACCCAACTAATGGCGATGAATTTTTATCTGGATTAGCTGAGTGCTTTAACCTCCCGGAAGCCCGTATTAAGTGGAAAATGGATGGTGCTAAGAAAGAAGCGCCTTTAGGTGCTGGTGCAGCGCATAGCGAAGCATTGGATTTCATTGTTAACACTATTCTTGCTGAAAAACCTGAGCTATCAGAGCAAATCACCTCCATTGGTCACCGTATTGTTCATGGTGGTGAGAAATTTACCTCTTCTGTATTAATTACAGACGAAGTGATCGAAGGCATTGAAGCGGCTATTCCATTCGCACCATTGCATAACCCTGCTCATCTCATCGGTATTGAAGAAGCAAGAAAATCCTTCCCGCATCTGATCAACAAAAATGTCGCTGTCTTTGATACCGCATTCCATCAGACCATGCCGCAGGAAGCTTATCTGTATGCATTGCCATACGAATTATATTCAGAGCATAGTATCCGCCGCTATGGTGCGCACGGCACAAGCCATTACTATGTTTCCCGTGAAGCTGCGAAAAAACTTAACAAACCTGTTGATGAGCTCAATGTTATCACTTGCCACTTAGGCAACGGTGGTTCTGTTACTGCCATTGTTAACGGTAAATGTGTTGATACTTCAATGGGCTTAACGCCATTAGAAGGCCTGGTAATGGGAACGCGTAGTGGTGATATCGACCCTGCAATTATTTTCCATTTACATGATTCTTTAGGTATGAGTGTTGATCAAATCAATAAAATGCTAACCAAAGAATCGGGTTTATTAGGTTTAACTGGTGTAACAAGCGACTGCCGTTATGTTGAAGATAACTACGGCACTAAAGAAGACGCAACTCGCGCAATGGATGTTTTCTGCCATCGTTTAGCGAAATATGTTGGTGCATATAGTGCACTGATGGAAGGCCGTCTTGATGCTATCATCTTCACCGGTGGTATTGGTGAAAACTCAGCACAAGTTCGTGAAATCACCTTGAAGAAACTGGCAATCCTTGGTTTCGAATATGACCACGAACGTAACTTAGCGGCACGCTTCGGTAAAGAAGGTTTAATCACTACCGATAACAGCCGCCCAGCGCTGGTTATCGCAACCAATGAAGAGTTGGTTATCGCCCAAGATACTGCGCGTTTAACCGCATAAGCAACTTCTACCGCCAGCAACTAGCTGGCGGTATCGTTTTGTCATTAGAGTAACCGAAAGAAAGAGGTTCCCGTGTCCCGTACAATTATGTTAATACCTACTGGCACCAGCGTTGGCTTAACTAGCGTTAGCCTAGGTGTCGTTCGCTCAATGGAACAAAAAGGTGTTCAATTAAGCGTTTTCAAACCTATCGCACAGCCACGCGTCTCTGGCAATAAAGACCAAACCACTGAAGTCCTGCGTTCTCATTCAAGTATTACTACCATTGTTGAACCACTGACAATGGAATACGTTGAATCGCTACTGACCTCTTCCAAAAAAGATGTATTAATGGAAGAAATCGTAGCTCGCTATCATGACCACACAAAAAATGCGGAAGTGATTTTAATTGAAGGTTTAGTGCCAACGCGTAAACACTCATTTGCTCAATCATTAAACTATGAAATTGCCAAAACATTAGGCGCAGAAATTGTTTTCGTCACTGCACCAGGCAACAGCTCAATTACACAAATGCAAGAGCGTTTAGAGCTAGTACGTAACGAATTTGGTGGCCAACGCAATAAAAATATTATTGGCGTGATCATCAACAAGGTGAATGCCCCTGTTGATGAACAAGGTCGTACTCGCCCTGACCTATCTGAAATCTTTGACGATTCAACTAAGGCAACTGTAGCTAACCTCGATACTAAGCAACTTTCTGCGCTGAATCTGCCGGTACTGGCATCTATTCCATGGAACTTTGATTTAATTGCCACCCGTGCAATTGATATGGCAAAACACTTAGGTGCAGAGATTGTTAATGAAGGCGAAATCAAAACTCGTCGCGTTAAATCTGTGACTTTCTGTGCACGTAGCATCCCGCACATGCTTGAACACTTCCGCCCAGGCTCATTATTAGTGACCTCAGCGGATCGCCCTGATGTATTAGTTTCCGCATCACTGGCGGCAATGAACGGGGTTGAAATCGGTGCAGTTCTACTCACTGGTGGCTACAATATCGATGCGCCTATTCGCCAACTTTGTGAACAAGCCTTCGAAACTGGCTTGCCTGTTTTCATGGTGAAAAGCAATACATGGCAAACATCACTGAATTTACAAAGCTTTAGCTTAGAAGTTCCTGCGGATGACCATGAGCGTATTGAAAAAATTCAAAACTATGTCGCTCGTCATATTAGTAGTGATTGGATTGAATCACTGGTTGCAGACTCTGAACGCCCTAATCGCTTATCACCACCTGCATTCCGTTATCAGTTAACGGAATTAGCTCGTAAAGCAGGCAAGCGTATTGTTCTTCCTGAAGGCGACGAACCTCGCACAGTTAAAGCTGCATCTATCTGTGCAGAGCGCGGTATTGCAACTTGCGTACTGTTAGGTAACCCAGAAGACATTCGTCGGGTTGCTGCCGCGCAAGGTATTGAACTCGGTACTGGTATTGAAATTGTCGACCCAATTAAAGTCCGCGAAGAATATGTTGCTCGCCTCGTTGAATTACGTAAGAGCAAAGGAATGACAGAGGTTGTTGCACGTGAACAACTAGAAGATAACGTCGTATTAGGGACACTAATGCTGGAAAAAGGCGAAGTTGATGGCCTAGTTTCTGGTGCTGTTCATACGACTGCAAATACTATCCGTCCACCGCTGCAATTAATTAAAACAGCACCGGGTAGCTCATTAGTTTCTTCTGTTTTCTTTATGCTACTACCTGAACAAGTCTTTGTTTATGGTGACTGTGCTATCAACCCAGACCCAACTGCAGAGCAATTATCAGAAATCGCTATCCAATCCGCTGATTCTGCAAAAGCGTTCGGTATTGACCCACGCGTTGCGATGATTTCCTATTCCACAGGTGATTCAGGTGCGGGTAGTGATGTTGAGAAAGTACGTGAAGCAACCCGTTTAGCACAAGAAAAACGCCCAGATCTGATGATTGATGGCCCATTGCAGTACGATGCCGCAGTAATGGCTGATGTGGCTAAATCCAAAGCACCTAATTCACCAGTTGCAGGTAAAGCGACCGTATTTATCTTCCCAGACTTAAATACCGGTAATACCACGTATAAAGCCGTACAACGTTCTGCTGACCTTGTCTCCATCGGTCCAATGTTGCAAGGTATGCGTAAACCGGTCAATGACTTGTCTCGTGGCGCGTTAGTTGATGACATCGTTTATACCGTTGCATTAACCGCTATCCAAGCAGTACAAAACGAAAACGCTTAATTAGTCGATTATTGCGATGAATGCCAGCCAGCTTACTTAACTGGTTGGCATTTTTTATGACTGTAATAAACCGGAAATAGTGTTTCTTAACCAACTTAATGCATTGTCTGTATCACTACGTTCATGCCATATCATCTGAAAATCGAGCAACGGAATTTCAATTGGCGGCTCAAACATAACACACTGCTCATTCATTCCTTGTGAAAATACTTTCTGGGCAACAGTTAAAATCAAATCCGTGTTTTCAATCAATTGTGGCGCAACTTGCCAATAAGGCACCGTAACAGCAACACGCCTTTGTTGATTTAAGCGCTTTAATTGAATATCTACTTCATTTGCGTCAAAAGGTTTCATACTGACAGCAACATGTGGATATGAAAGCCATTCATTCAGCTCCATCGCTCCTTTTGGGCAAATCGATTTATCTGCCACACTTACCATTTGGTCTTGAAAAATAGACTGTGTATGTAGGGTATTATCCAATGAATTGAACACCCCAAATGCCAAATCTAAACTCCCTTCTTGTAATTTAGTCTGCATTTCTTCACGACTACAATGCCAAATTTTCAAATCAACATCAGGTGCATGTAACCGCAAATAACGTGTGAGCGGTAATGTAATAATTGCCGCACCGTAGTCAGATAAAGCGATATTAAACTGCCGATGACATAACTCTGGCCGGAAATTTTGTTGAGAAATCAAATAATCAAGCTGTTCTAATGCATTTAATAATGGTTCATACAAAGCCCCCGCCTTACTGGTTAATTGGTACTGTCCTTGTTGGCGAACCAATAATGGGTCTTGAAATAGCTCGCGCAACTGGTTCAATGTATGACTAACAGCAGGTTGGCTTTTATGTAACACCTCAGCTGCGCGGCTTACATGACGCTCTCGCAACAAAACCAACAATGTAACCAATTGATTTAAATCTAATTTTCTTAAATTATTCATTTGACGAATAGTACCTTATAAAATTGTTCATTTCCCAATCAGTCTCCCGCTCATTAAGCTCATCTTAAATCAATAATGATAACTCTGAGGTTTATATGTCTACACTGTCATTATCTGGGGTACTCTTGGCATTAGTGGCCCTATTTGCTGGGGTAGTTGTACCTATCCAAGCAGCGAGTAATGCACTCTTAGCACGTCAATTAGGTCATCCACTATGGGCAACAGCAATTTCCTTGATTATCAGTATAATCGTACTCATTCCATTATTATTTATGTTTAAAGTACCAAGACCAAATTTTAGTATTGAGCTTTTCCAGCAACCTATCTGGATTTGGTTTGGTGGGCTTGCCGGTATGCTCTATCTAACTTCAGCACTGATTTTAGTTCCTAGAATTGGCAGCACGACGTTCTTTGTTATGGTAATTGTAGGACAGTTAATGATTTCAGCCTTGATAGAGCACTTCGGTTGGTTTGGAATGCCACAAAATCCCGTTCCACTTGGAAAAATACTTGGAATTGGTTTAGTGATTACGGGAGTATTTTGCGTTCAATTGTCTCGTAAATAATCAGCATAAAAATACCCGCATCAATGGCGGGTATTTAACTTAGTTTCATATCCCAATATTATTTTTTACGGGTCAATAACGAAACAACCACTGCCACAATAATATTCAGAATAAATGCAGCAATACCGATATTCATGAAACTTAAACTTTCCCCTAACCAAGGGAACAATTGCGCTAAAGAAATTTTCTCGATATAGGTTACCGCAAGAAATAAAACCCCCGCAGAAATCCCACAAATAGCCCCCGCAGGTGTCATTGGGTTTTTCTGTTTAAAGCTCATCAATAAAGCTGGGAAAAACTGTGCAACAATATTGACCCCGAGTAACATAATAGCCACCAAGGTATCGTTACTGTGGAAAATAAAATACAAGCTGACTAACGCAACAACAGGCACCATAAAGCGTGCATAAACGCCAGACTGGCGTTTTTCCTCACTCACACCCATCGCTTTTTGTACAACTCCCGCTAACATATTAGAGGTGGTTAGCAACAACATCGACCCTGGGACTAATGCGGTTAGCATACCCGCAGCACCAATAAAACCAACCACAATAGGTGAGAAGGTGCTTTTAGATATCTCAAACAACGATAAATCTACGGCCGCCCCTTCAAGATGAGGAATTTGCAGTATAGAGGCATAACCGACGAAAAATGCGAATAGCATAATCAAGCTGTACGCTGGGATCAAAATACTATTACGTTTCAGTGATTTTTCATCTTTTGCAGTAAACACTGCGGCCATATAATGCGGCCAACAGAAATAGGCAACCACAGATAAGAATATTGTGGAAATATACCACGGGATATTTAGACCCGTTTCGGAGAATGTTAAAAAGCTTGGCATCGCTGTATCTATCGCTTTAAACATATCCCCAAAACTACCGTAATAATGAAGTGGGATATAAATACCGATAAATACCACCACAATTAAAATCATTAAATCTTTCAGTGCAGATGTCCAAGCTGACCCATGAATACCGGAAATCATCACAAATAATGTTACTGCAATAATACCAATCCAGATGGCAATATCCGCAGGAATTGCTCCATAAGACGCTTGAGAAACAATAATACCTAATCCTTTAAGCTGCAAAACAAATAAAGGCACCATCGCAGCAATAGAAATCAAGCTAATCAATAGCCCTAACCCCGGGCTTTGGTATTTCTTGGTAAATAACTCAGAAATCGTTCTGACATCATTATCTTTTGCAAAGCGCCATACTCTTGGGTGTACCCAGTATAAAAAGATCCCCATAAAAGCATTGACCGCTAAGGTATATAGAATCGCAGGTCCTTTACCGTAAGCCCAGCCGCTTCCGCCAAGAAAAGTAAACGTGGTATATATTTCCCCAGCACTTAGAAGGAAAACCAGTAATGCACCATAGCTGCGCCCACCGACAGACCACCCTTCGTGATCCATCGTTTTGCCTTTTTTAGCACGGATAGCAAGATAAATGCTAAATAGGAAAAAAATAGTAATAATAATTAGTGCGGAACTCATGAGCTTTCCTTCGTATTTTTATTATCTAATACATTGATTAGTAACATAACTAAGGCTGTAATAATCACCCATGAGACAATCCAGAACATTAAAAATGGCAAGCCCATAACAAAAGGTTCTACTTGGTTGGCATAAT
Organism: Providencia sp. PROV130; assembly: GCF_028482225.1. Lineage (NCBI taxonomy): Bacteria > Pseudomonadati > Pseudomonadota > Gammaproteobacteria > Enterobacterales > Morganellaceae > Providencia > Providencia sp. PROV130. Next base: position 98,185 of record NZ_JAMPQC010000019.1, read on the forward strand.
AGATACCTACGGTTAATGCGAGGATTGGAAAAATAACTAAATAATGATACCACTTCATATACCGCCCCTTATTCCACTTGCCCGAAAGAAATTAATTCACGAGGCAAATGACTTAACATTTCTACTCCGTCTTCAGTAATAAGCAGCATATCTTCAATCATAATGCCGCCAACACCAATCCCGTAATACGGCGTTTCTAAACTCATCACCATCCCAGGTCTAAATATCTCTGTCGTCGCCGCGCTCACAAAAGGGGCTTCTTCTAACCCAACGAATACCCCATCACCATGGCCTAGGTGCCCACGATTATAATGAGGTAAACCCGAAGAACGAATGAGGGCCATTGTTTCATTAAAAACATCACTTAATGCAACACCGGGTGCAACTCGGCTTAACATATATTGATGGCCTTTTAAGATAGTTTGATAAATAGCAGCGACTTTTTCATTCGGTTGACCAACCACAAATGTCCTTGCAATATCAGCACCATAACCTGCTACATCTACACCACAGTCAAATTTAATTAAGTCACCTTCTTTTGCCGGTTGGTCATCTGGGATCATTTTGGGTGAAAAATCACTGCCCACTGAAATTAAATTGAAGCGACTATAGTTCGTTTCAGGGAATTCCATCACTTTAGCTTTAAAAGCAGCGGTTAATTCCGCTGAAGTACAGCCAACCCTGATTAATTTACTCGCAGCAGCGACACCGGCTTCTGTAATTTGTGCAGATTTTCTGAGATGAGCGATTTCCCACGCACTTTTGATCATGCGTAATTCATTAAATAACGGGGAAGAGTCAACCAAATTTAAACCGGGAATAACCCTATCCAACCATACCTTACCAGTATGTGTAATTTGGTTTAATTCAATCGCAACTGGTTTCCCATAAACCCCCGCTTCTGACAACGCTTCTTTGAGTAAATTGAAAATCGTTTCAATTGGGCTATTAATTGGCCTAGCCTTCATCACTTTGCCATTTTCAGGGTTGTAAGGGTCGTCTACATCCACCCATATTGGAAATGTTTTAATCTTTGCATTAGGCATTTGAAGCGACAAATTTGCTGCTTCAAATTCATTCATAATAACTAATGATTCTATAGAAGGATCGCGAAAAATAACCGCAATCGCAGAGCCTGTTTGCCTGAAAGTGTACATAAAGAAGCTTGCAAAACCGGTTAGGTGATAAAAATTATCACCTACGGTTGCGATTAATGCTTCAATCCCTTCACGTTCCATAATCTCACGGGCTTTATTGGTTACGTTCTCAAGGTGTTGTTGTTTCAAAAAAGTATTCTGTTTATCAATTGTCATTTTTATTCTCTCGAAGCGTTATATATACATCAAGCAGTGCATCATATCGCAAACGATAAATGTTAAGTTCTGTCACATTATATCTAGTGTGGAAATGAATACATCGTTTAGCATGCAAGTTGGTTATAACTAATCGTTATATATTAGCCAAAAATTAACTTTGCTAGAGATTTGATTTTGGGGAAAATAAAGAAAAGGACTAAATAAAATAGCCCTTTAATAATTTAAATCTGATTGGTTATGAATTTTCAGCACAAGTGATGGTTTTTTCTAACTCATTATTGCGAGTTAACCACAAAGAAAGCGCTTTGAGTGAATCTGGCGTAAATTCATCACAGCGTGCGCTGATCTCTTTCGGAGTCAACCAACTGACTTCAACAACTTCAGATTCTTGTAAAGCAAATGGGCCATGGCTCACACAGCTAAACAACCCGCCCCAAACACGACAATGCGCATCTTCAAAATAAAAATGGCCATGTTCCGCAAAAGGAACGCCTGCAATACCCAGCTCTTCTTCAGCTTCGCGCTTTGCAGAATCAAGGATGTTTTCCCCTTTTGTCACGACCCCACCTGCTGTTGCGTCAAGGAAACCGGGGTGAAAATCTTTAATATCAGTGCGTCGTTGAACCAATATTTTGCCCATTCCGTCATGAACAACTATGTAAGTTGCACGGTGACGTAGGTTTTCTGCCCGCATTTGGCTACGTGTTGCTTGAGCAATCACCGTATTGTCTTCATCAACAATATCGACCCATTCAACGACTTCGCTTGGTTGTTCCATCCTGTAAACCTTTTATTTTTAAGCTAAAAATGCTTATATCATTAGACTGATTATTATTGTGTGCCAGATAATATCAATCCGCATTGATCCGCGCCTATGGAGATGATCCTAGCTGAATTTGTAATTAGTTGCCATCATAAAAAGCACTTCTTTATTGCAATGATAATGAGGCCAAGTTTCTTTAAGGTAGTCCAAGCAAATCATACAAATTGTATTCACAAATGCTATAGTTAAATCATAACGCTGTAGTTTGTGACTGATCTCAGGGATATCCCCTAAATAGTTCAAATTGCAGCTAGGCGCTAAGAGATGTCATCCTTAGGAGCATACACAAGTATGTGACTAAGGTGACAGAACGTAGGCAACAACGCTGCGGTTTGAAATATGACGGGGATGAGGAGCATACACAAGTATGTGACTAAGCTGACAGAACGCAAGCAACAACGCTGCGGTTTGAAATATGACGGGGATGGCGATGAAGATACTCATAACAGGCGGCACCGGGCTAATCGGAACACCACTTATCCAAAAACTGATTTCTCTTGGACATCAGGTTACTGTGTTAAGCCGTTCTCCGCAGAAAGTTTATAGCCATTTTTGCAAGGCGGTTGAGTGCTGGACGTCTCTTAATGATCAAACTCACCTGAATGACTTTGATGCCGTTATTAACCTTGCTGGCGAACCGATCGCGGAAAAGCGCTGGACCGAAGAACAAAAAAAGTTATTGTGCGATAGTCGTTGGAAATTGACGCAAAAGCTGAGCGAGTTAATCCTCGCTAGTGAAACGCCACCACAAGTATTTTTATCGGGTTCTGCTGTCGGTTATTATGGCAACCAAGGCCAGTCGGTCGTGACTGAAGACGAGCAACCCCACGATGAATTTACTCACCAACTCACACAGCATTGGGAAGCGTTAGCCACTAATGCACAATCGGAAAAAACGCGCGTTTGTTTATTACGCACAGGCCTAGTGCTATCGGCGAATGGTGGTTTACTGGCTAAAATTCTCCCCATTTTCAAAATGGGAGCGGGAGGTCCAATCGGTGACGGAAAACAATATATGCCATGGATACATATCAACGATATGGTTCGGGCAATTTGTTTTCTATTGGATAGCCCAACGCTTTCTGGACCCTTTAATATGACATCGCCTTATCCAGTCCATAATGACTTATTTTCTGCCACATTAGGTGATGTTATCAATCGCCCTTCATTTGTGCGAACGCCCGCTTTTGTGATTAAGGCCATCATGGGAGAATCTGCAGCACTGGTGTTGGGTGGTCAACAGGCAATTCCCAAAAGGTTGGAAGAAGCAGGATTCCAGTTTGAGCATATAGAATTAAAAGAAGCGCTTACTGACTTGCTTATTCCACATACAGATGAGTAAGGGTTATTTCCCCCCTTGCCAGCGGTGAAATAGGTCTTGCTCCAGTTCTATATCAAACTGATCAAGGATACGATTAACGGTTTGGTTGATAATATCTTGGATTGTTTCAGGTTGGTGATAAAACGCTGGCATCGGGGGCATGATCACGGCTCCCATCTCTGCCGCTTGTACCATTAAGCGCAAATGGCCTAAATGTAATGGTGTTTCTCGTACACCTAACACCAATTTTTTCCCTTCTTTGAGGACCACATCGGCCGCTCTTGTGACTAAGGTATCAGTGTAGCTATGAACAATGCCAGACAGTGTCTTCATGGTGCAGGGCATGATCACCATTCCAGCAGTGCGAAACGAACCTGAAGAAATTGCAGCGGCGATATCGCGACTATCATAGTTATGGTCAGCTAACTGCTGAACCTCTTTTACACTATAGTCAGTTTCTAATGCTAATGTTTGACGGGCAGCCGCACTCATCACCAAATGGGTTTCCACCTCTTTAACAGGTTTCAACACTTCAAGCAACCGGACACCATAAATAGCCCCACTCGCCCCTGTTAACCCAATGATCAGTTTTTTCATTTCGCTGCCCTATTCACGATAACTCAGCGCATTATATACAATATTCACTCAAATTGCAGATACCAACAATGCTGCAACCCTATCTATAATGAAAATTTAAGCAATTAACCACAATCCCAATTATACACAACTCGACTAAAATCCCTTTTCTTCAGGTCATCGGGGTGAATAAAGAAATTACCCACTCCCATATCTCCCCACATAATCCCTATTTCATAATCGGTATTTATTTGGAGAAGTAATTCATATTGTTGAATATCTTTTTCGTATTCTCTTGGGTCGGTTTGAGTGAAGAACGGATAACCGCCTATGCAATGTGCCCCTGATTCAAAAGTATCACTGTAAGGCTCAACCCATTCGTCGTAAAAGTCTTCACCGTCAAATTGGTCCTCATAATCGTAGAGGTTATCAACTCCTAAAATTTTCTGGCCAAATTGGAAATCATCAATACTGATGAACTGTTCCGCAGGCGTATATTCAATACTGTATTGGTGATCTATAGGGGTATAGTAATCATCGGAATGGGCTGCAATCACGGCGGAAAAATCTTGGGTTAATTGGGCGGCATCTTCAATAACCTCTTCCCAATAAATAATGCAGAAATCTTCCTGTTTTTGCCTTTGTTCAAAGTCGGCTCCATATAAGTCATCACCACCAATAAAAAACTGCAAAATGCCCTTTTCAGGGTAATTTTCTAAGTTAGGCATTTGTGCAAAATTAATTTGGGCAAGTAACTTGAGCGGCGTTCCTTCGCTATTCGTCGGATACTTTTCATTTAGCGGCAAATACGGCATTCCCCCGACACGACTATCCCATAATATATAGTCTTCAACTGGGGTTAACGTCATTTCAACAAGGGATTTTTTAGTGGATTTGATTTTATCTACAAAAGGTTTAATCACATCAGGAAGGGAGTTGAAATCAGCCATATATCGCTCCAAATAGGCAGTTAATGTCCCTCTAGCTTACTCGATTTTTACGTATTTTAAATCAGATATAACTGTAACTTACGCCTTCATTTAACGTCATAGTTTTCTTGATATTTTAGGCTACAGATTAAAGATGGGAAAAATCAGAATCACTGTGGATTTTCTATATAGTTAGGGTTACAGCTAGGCGGCTAGCAAAGAGACCCTAGGAGCGTAGAAAACTACGTGACTAGGGCGAATTTGTGAAGCCAACAACGCTGTAGCCCAAACTATGACGAAAATTGACGAAAATTTAGCCTTCGTTATAAATCTCTAGGTCTTCAACCTCACTCTGATCCTTCAACTTTAACTCATCGTCTTTTCGTAAGTTTTCTAGGTAGTCTAAATAACTTTGGTCGATATCTTTGGTCACATAAATACCATCAAACACGGAGCACTCAAATTCTGTGATTTCAGGGTTTTCTTCACGGACGGCAGCGACTAAATCGGTCAAATCTTGGAAAATTAGCCCATCTGCACCGATAAGTTTGCGAATTTCATCCACTTCGCGACCGTGTGCTATTAATTCATTTGCATTTGGCATATCAATGCCATATACGTTCGGGAAACGCACTTCTGGTGCCGCTGAAGCAAAGTAAACATTTTTTGCTCCCGCTTCACGCGCGAGTTCAACGATTTGCTCAGATGTTGTGCCGCGAACAATGGAGTCATCAATGAGTAAGACGTTTTTATCACGAAACTCCGCGCGGTTCGCATTGAGCTTACGACGGACTGATTTACGACGCTCTTGCTGACCCGGCATGATAAACGTACGACCAACATAACGATTTTTCACGAAACCTTGGCGGTATGGTTTATCCAGAATATGTGCGATTTCTAGCGCGATATCACACGATGTTTCTGGGATAGGAATTACCACATCAATGTTTAAATCTTCCCATTCTCGAGCAATTTTGGCGCCCAATTTTTGCCCCATGCGTAATCTTGCGTTATACACAGACACTTTATCAATAAAAGAGTCTTGGCGAGCAAAATACACATATTCAAAGATACATGGGGTCAATTGCGGGTTATCAGAACATTGGCGTGTAAATAGTTGCCCTTTTTCCGTCACATAGACCGCTTCGCCCGGAGCAACATCGCGTAAAAATTCGAACCCTAATGTATCAAGTGCAACACTTTCTGAAGCGACCATATATTCATGCTCACCGCTTTCAGTAATGCGACGCCCTAGTACTAACGGGCGGATCCCATGAGGGTCTCGGAAAGCTAACATACCATGGCCAATAATTAGCGCTACACAAGCATATGCACCGCGTAATTTTTTATGCATGGCTGACACAGCGCTGAAAACATTGTCTGGCTCAAGAGGGAAATGATCAAACCTATCCAGCTCATGCGCTAATACGTTCAGTAATATCTCAGAATCAGAGGTGGTATTAACATGGCGACGCGCGGTTTCAAATAAACTCCGAGTGAGTTCATGAGCGTTTGTCAGATTACCATTATGCGCAAGTGTAATACCAAAAGGTGAGTTTACGTAGAAAGGCTGCGCCTCAGAAGCGCTTGAGCTACCTGCTGTTGGATAACGGACATGCCCTAACCCCATGCAGCCCTGTAATCTCAGCATATGGCGTGTTTCAAACACATCTTTAACAAGACCATTTGCTTTGCGTAAACGAATGTTGTTTTTGCCATCAATCGTGGCAATACCTGCTGCATCTTGCCCACGATGCTGAAGCACCGTGAGAGCATCATAAATTGATTGGTTTACCGGTGTAACACCGGCGATACCGACAATACCGCACATTTAGTCTTTCCTCATCAGCCAGACGGAGAAATGTTCTCCGGTAGGAAACTTGACGCATTTTGCAGGTAGTCAAAAAACCACCTGATTATATGACTGAACTGCGGAATAAGTTCCGAACGCTGCCAGTCCTCACTTTGAGGTAATGGTGTAAATGTATCGAGAAAAAACAGTAATGCCGAAACTATTAACACACCACGCAGCGCACCGAAGCAGATCCCCAGAACTCGATCTGTACCTGATAACCCGGTTTTTTGTACTAACGAGCTAATCACATAGTTCACCACCGCGCCAACAATTAATGTGGCAATAAACAGTGCGGCGATAGCAATGCCATTTCTAACCAGCACATCCTCAAAACGGGTAAAGTAGCCCGCTAAGTAAGGATAAAACGTACTCGCAACAAAAAAAGCACAGCCCCATGTCACCAGTGAGAGCGCCTCTCGTACAAAACCACGGATCAAGCTAACTAGTGCCGAGAAGCCAATAATGGCGATAATTGTGTAATCTATCCAGACCATATTTCATTCCAAAATTCGCACTCACGACATCAGCGAAGTGCATTCTAACAGAAAACGAAAACGTTTGCGTAACCATTTTTCTATCAAATTAAAAAAAATAGCGGCGAAAAGAAAAAATCATAATCGCCGCAGTAAGTTACTAAATCCCCTTACCTTTTAGGGATTATTTAAATTCTATTTTAAGGTTTATAGCTTTGGATTATCCCTTTTGTCCCCGTAATCTTATTCAGTTCTGGTAAAGCCGCTTCTAGTCTCTGCCTTGAAGCCTCAGGCCCGACGTAGATCCGCGTGAGTTTATTATTCACCGGCTTGGCAGGAACCGTATAAACTTGGTAACCGGACAACCTTAGTTTAGCGACAATCTCTTCAACTTTACTTGCGTTGTTCAATGCAATCACTTGCACAACAAACGCTTTGCCCTGTGGTTGAGGCTTAGGTTCTGGCTTAGGCTCGGGTTTGGGTTGTGGTTTCGGCTCAACTTTAGGTTCAGGCTTAGGCTCCGGCTTGACGGGTTCAACTACGCTCGGCGCAGGAGTTGTCGTCGATGGCCGAGTTTCAACCTGCTCATTCTGTTGCTGCGTAATGGCTTCTGACAACATGGCTTCAGAAGCACCTTCTGAAGAAGCGGTGGTTGTCGTACTGACAATAGGCGCTATTGCTTCAATATCTTCTTCATCACCCGGTTTAGGGATAATAGGAATGGCCGCAAATTCATTTTCATTGTATTTCTTATCGCCATCAAGCAGAGCAGGAAGCACTATAACCCCCACTGCAACAAGCACAATGGCGCCAGCAAGTCGATTCTGAAATTTACTAGCCACCGGCACTATCCTTCTTGATTTTCCAATAACATCATGACGTGAGCAACGGTATGAAATGACCCGCACACCACAATCACATCTTGCTCGTTTGCATCGATGCAAGCTTGCTGCCACGCTTTTTCTACGCTGTCAAACTGGTTAGCTGTCGGTAAATGTTGACTCAGTTGAGCCACATCAGCCCCCCTAAACTCAGTTAATGGCGCAAGGTACCAATCGGTGACTTGTTGTGATAAACACTCAAGCGTACCTTTGATGTCTTTATCACCTAGCATCCCGACAACCGCACGAATATGACGACCTTTAGTTTCAGGTAAGGCAGCCAATTTACTGACTAAGTAGCCTGCAGCATGAGGGTTATGCGCCACATCCAAGATCATCAACGGTTTTTCACCGATAATTTGGAAGCGCCCTGGTAATTGAGCTGATTCCAAACCTCGATGAATAGCGGACTCAGTCACTTTTTGGGCAATATCAGCATCAATTTCCAATAAGCAACTCACCACACCGAGTGCTGTTGCTGCGTTTGCTAAAGGGACATTCGGTAACGGCAAATTATGCCATTCACGCTGTGAACTTTGCCACGACCAGCTATTTGCTTGCTCACTGTATTGCCAATCCGTCCCACGACGAAATAGCTTCGTGCCTAAATGCTCTGCCACTTGACTGATTGAAGCTGGCATATCCGGCTCACCAACCACACCATAATGGCCAGCACGGAAGATACCGGCTTTTTCATAACCAATATGTTCACGGTCTGAACCAAGCCAATCAGTGTGATCAAGTGCGATACTGGTGATTGCGGCTATATCTGCATCAACGACATTGGTCGCGTCTAACCGCCCACCTAAACCGACTTCTAAAATCACAATATCGAGTTTAGCCTGTTTAAATAATTGCAGTGCGGCCAAAGTGCCATATTCAAAATAGGTGAGAGAAATATCTGCTCGCTGAGCTTCAATTATGGCAAATGCCTCACAGAAATCAGACTCGGGAAGTTCTTGGCCTTGAATACGAACGCGTTCGGTATAACGGATAAGATGCGGTGAACTGTATACCCCAACTTTTAAGCCAGACGCCATAAATATGGACTCTAGTGTATGGCAAGTTGTCCCTTTTCCGTTGGTTCCCGTCACAGTGATAACTTTGGGGGCAGGCTGCGTTAGGTTCATTTTCCTAGCAACTTGACCGACTCGCTCCAACCCCATATCAATATTTTGGCTATGTAAGTCGGTGAGATAAGAAAGCCAAGCCTCCAATGGAGACTTGGCATTAGGAATGATTAGATTACTCATCATCTTTTTTATGCTTTTCAGAATCCTTTTTTGGCTCTTGGGCATCAAGTTCATCAACGGCATCGATGTCGATTTCAACCGTTTCCGCTACGATGATTGGTGTCTCATTAAAGCTTGGTTTATTGGTTAACATCGCCAATATTTCAGCTAAACGGTCACGCATCTCAGGGCGGCGAACTATCATGTCAATCGCGCCTTTTTCAAGTAAGAATTCACTGCGTTGGAAGCCTTGCGGTAATTTTTCGCGAACAGTTTGCTCGATAACACGTGGCCCTGCGAAACCAATTAACGCTTTCGGCTCTGCCACGTTAATATCGCCTAACATTGCCAAACTTGCAGACACCCCACCCATGGTTGGGTCAGTTAATACTGAAATGTAAGGTAAACCACGCTCTTGCAGTTTTGCTAATGCGGCACTGGTTTTTGCCATCTGCATTAATGACAACAGTGCTTCTTGCATACGTGCACCGCCACTTGAAGAGAAACAGACCAACGGGCAGTTATCTTCCAGAGCTTGTTCAACAGCACGGACAAAACGCGCACCGACAACTGAAGCCATTGAACCGCCCATAAAGGCAAATTCAAACGCCGCAGCCACAACTGGCATACCTTTCAACGTGCCTTTCATCACGATGATCGCGTCTTTTTCACCGGTTTCTTTTTGTGCTGCAACAATACGATCTTTATATTTTTTTGAATCTTTGAACTTCAGAATGTCTTTAGGCTCAAGTTCGCTGCCTAATTCTGTTGTTGAGTTTTCATCAAGGAAGGTTTCTAAGCGCTGACGTGCGTGAATTCGCATGTGGTGGTCACATTTTGGACACACGGATAAATTACGCTCTAATTCAGCACCATATAGTACTTGCCCGCAGCTATCGCATTTAGTCCAAACTCCCTCTGGGATGTTGGCTTTGTGTGATTGGGTCAAGTTACCTTTCTTTAAAATTTTTTCAATCCAGCTCATTAATGGACCTTTTTGTCTGATTCACTCTGGTTATCACCAGTATGTAATTTTTTGCCATTAAACCACAATGATATCTCACTGTGGATAAAAACTTGTTAAACCATCTAGTGGTTATCGATTTTTTGCGCTGCCGCACGCTTTTCTTTCGCTGCTATTCGACGATGACGAATAATTTCAACAACGCCCGGCAAAATTGAAACAAAGATAATCGCGACTATCAGTAATTTCAAATTCTTTTGTACGAACGGTAATTCACCAAAGAAATAACCCGCATAAGTGAATAATAATACCCAAATAAATGCGCCCGTCACATTATAAAAAGCAAAGTGACGATAAGACATTTTACCCATTCCTGCAACGAATGGTGCAAAAGTTCTGACGATCGGCACGAAGCGCGCCAGTATAATCGCTTTACCGCCATGTTTTTCATAAAAAGCATGGGTTTTATCTAAATAAACCCGACGAAAAATCTTCGAGTCCGGATTTTTGAATAATTTCTCACCAAAAATACGCCCAATGGTGTAGTTTACCGCATCACCAATAATCGCTGCAGTAATCATTAACGCGACCATTAAATGGACATTCAGGTCATTGCTGTCTAATGACGAAATCGCGCCAGCAACAAATAATAACGAATCTCCCGGTAAAAATGGTGTGACCACTAACCCTGTTTCACAAAATAGGATCAGAAACAGGATACCATAGACCCACGTACCATAATCTCTGACCAGTTCAGCAAGATGTACATCGATGTGTAAAATAAAGTCGATAATAAAAGTGATAAATTCCATATAATCCTCATCAATAATAGCATCCATGCTATTTGCAATAATTATGAGATAAATAAAAATTCGCTTTACATCAGTTCATCTGCCAGAAAAAGCGGCCCCATCACATTCTGAGGTAGCTCAAACTTCTCTGGGTAATCGACACTCACCAAATACAACCCTTCTGCTCTTGCAGTTGCAGCTGCCTTTGTACGGTCTTTTAATTCAAGAAGATGCGCCATCCAATCAATGTTTTGGTTACCACATCCAATCTCCAACAGACTTCCGACAATATTTCTCACCATATGGTGAACAAATGCATTGGCTTTGATGTCTACCACCACATAATTACCGTGGCGACTGACATTCACATGCATCACATTACGCCATGGCGACCTTGACTGACACTGGACTGCTCTGAATGAGGTAAAATCACGCTCACCCAATAGTGCCTGTGCCGCTTCATGCATTCTTTTTTCATCGAGTGGATAATGAAAATGCGTTACGCCACTCGATAAAATCGCAGGCCGATAACGATGATTAAAAATCACGTAACGATATCGACGCGCTGTTGCACTAAAACGTGCATGAAACTCTTCAGCCACCGGTTTACACCAGCGAACAGCGATATCCGCAGGTAAATGGGTATTCGCCCCCATTGTCCAAGCCGCTTCTTTACGAATGGCAGAGGTTTCGAAATGCACCACTTGCCCCGTAGCATGGACACCCGCGTCTGTACGCCCTGCACAAAACACACTAATTGGCTCCGCGGCAATTTTTGACAAAGCTTCCTCTAAACAGCCTTGAACACTTTTAACTTCTTGCTGACGTTGCCAACCAAAATAACGACTGCCGTTGTATTCAATACCTAATGCGATTCGATACAACTGTGTAGACTCAGACATTAGTAAAACAGCTCCTGAGCCAGTTTCTCTGCTGTTTCTACCGCCATCAACGCGCCACCGAAACGCACGTTATCAGCCACTGACCAAAACTGTAAAATTTCTGGTATGCCGTAGTCATTACGTACACAACCTATGCTTAATTGGTCATGACCAGACGCGTCAGTCACCTGGGTAGGATAATCACCCTCTTCTGAGACCTGAATATCTTCAAAACGTTCAAGTTCTTCGTTAGCTTCTTCTGCGCTCATTGGGCGCAACGTTTCTAAATGAACGACTTGCGCATTCCCATAAAAAACAGGGGATTGAATAAAGCTAACGGCCACTGGTAAGCCATCATCTTGCAGTACTTTACGCACTTGCTCAACCAAACGACGTTCATGAACGACACTGCCTTCCATGTCAGTCAATAATGGCAACATATTAAAGGCTAATTGCTTACTAAAACGGCCTTCTTCAGCAGGAATACCATTTAATAAACGCGCACTTTGCCCTGCCAGCTCGTCGACAGCGGCTTTACCATAACTGGAAACCGACAACATATTGGTTAAGGTAATACGCCCTAACCCTGCCGCGTCCATCAGCGGTTTGATTGCCGTTAATAATTGACTCACTGAGCTGTCTGCCAATGAAATAATATTACGGTTGCGATAATCAGCGAGTACTTGCGGATTCACATTTGGGACAATCAGTGGTACATCGGGTTCTTGAGCAAATACGCCGCTAGTATCAATGACAATACACCCTTCCTGCGCCGCTAATTCAGCGTATTGTAGGCTGACACCTTCATTCGCTGCAAAAAAGGCAATTTGTGCCTGTGACCAATCAAAATCAGTCACGTTTTCAACTTGAATACTTTTGCCATTAAAACGTACGCTCTCCCCTGCACTACGCTCACTGGCCAGTAAATACAGCTCGCCGACTGGGAATTCTCTTTCTTGTAACAGTGAAATAATAGCTTCACCTACAGCACCGGTTGCGCCTAATACTGCAATATTCCAACCTTCAGTCATGGCTATTCCTCTAAAAAATAAAAAATTAAATAGCCCCAATTGGCGCTATTTAATAGGTGATCATTTTAACTCATTTATTTTGTGCTAACTAAACTTGCCTTAAAACCCAGTATATTGAGTTTTGATGCCGTTTGTTCATCATCACAAATCACTTCAAGGGATGACCATTCACGACGTTCTTGATAATTTTTACGCAGTTTATCAAATTCGCCTTTTACCCCTGCAACCGCTCTTAACGCTGCGTCATCTCGGCGCACATCATACACGAGATGCACTAACCTTTTGAGCTGGTTTTGCGTTAATTTACCATTGAAAGTTAATTGATTGATATCTGGCTTAGGCAATAAGGATGAAAGGGAAATTTGTGACGATTTGCCGAGAAACTGGCAGTAAGCTTCATAAACTTGCGTCGTTCCTCGGGCTTTGCCTTCTAACGTATAGCCCGCAATATGCGGAGTACCGATATCCACTAATGCTAAAAGTGCAGTGTCTAAATCTGGTTCTGGCTCCCACACATCTAAGATAACGCTCAGTTTTTTTCCTCGATTAAGTACAGATAATAATGCTTTATTATCAACTACTTCACCTCGACTTGCGTTAATTAAAATGGTGCCATCTCGTAATTTTGCTAAACCCGTTTCATCCATATAATGGAAAGTTTGATATTCCCCAGACATATTCAGCGGAGTATGGAAGGTTATCACGTCAGCTTGCTTGAGCACATCTTCAAAAGAAACAAATAGCTCGTCGTCCCCTTTGGCTGCACGCGGTGGGTCACAGAGTAATGTTTTGACTCCCCAAGCCGATAACCTAGCAGCTAAACGCCCTCCGACATTACCAACACCAATAATTCCTACTGTTTTATCACGCAAATCAAAGTTGTCGCGTTCCGCTAGCAGTAATAGTGAGGAAAAGACATATTCAACGACCGCTATCGCATTACAACCCGGTGCTGATGAAAAACCAATATTTGCGGTTGATAACCACTCGGTATCAATGTGGTCAAAACCGGCTGTCGCGGTTCCAACAAATTTAACCGGTGTATTACCGAGCAGTGATTCATTAACCTTAGTGATAGAACGTACCATTAATGCATCTGCATCAATTAATTCTTGTTCTGGTATAGGACGCCCCGGTACCGCTTTCACTTCACCAAGCTCACTAAATAAAGTTTGAGCATATGGCATATTCTCATCGACTAAAATTTTCACGCTGTTGTCCCAATCAATCACTTGTTTGTTGTGTGTCGTTATATAGATAAGTGGAGCAATATTTTGCCACGGTTTAAGCCAGATGCCTATGAGAGGTTACCTTCTACTGTAAATTCTTTCGCTCGAAAACGGTCTGGTGTCACACCTGATATTTGCTGGAACATCGCAATAAAGGCGGATGCCGAGCTATATCCAACATCCAATGCAACTTCATGTACACTTTTTCCTTTTTCTAGCCCGGCAACGGCGTGTAGGTAGCGTAAACGTTGACGCCATTCACTAAACGACATTCCTAACTCTTGCTGGCAGCGCCTTGATAATGTGCGTTCCGATGTATAATAGCGTTTTGCCCATTGTGCTAACGTTGTGTTATCTGCAGGGTCACCTTGTAGCTCTAACAAGATGGGAGCAAGAAATTTATCTTTTGAAACAGGTAAATAGGTGTCTTGGCATGGAGACAATGGAAATTGATCAATCAGCACATGAGCCAAACGCAAGTCTTGCTCTGTTTCAGGCTGAACAATACCGCGTTGATACATATCCGTCATAATTGATTGAAATATCGGACTAAGCTTAATCACACACGGCCGTTGAGCCAGCACTTGATTGTATTCATGAGCAAAATCTATAATCCGAAATTTGACACTTTCTTTATTAAAGCTAGCATGGGGGATATTCGCAGGGATCCAAATGCAAAACTCTGGCGGCGCTAAATAATGTTGGCCAGCCACCTCCATTTCCATGATGCCACACACCACATACAGCATTTGTCCAAAAGGATGCGAATGGGATTTATACTCAGTGAGTGCGGCAGTTTGCTCATGCCGAAAAGCAACCAATTCAGGCTCTGCGATATTACATTCGCTGATTTGCCAAATGTCTGATTTTAAATTTTCCATGGTACCTGTCTGAAAAGCGTTATCGATTGTCTGGTTATCAGTATATATAAAAAATCGGACAGATGTATACTAGCGCCCATTCAATATGGGAGAGTGTTTTAATGAAAAATCTTCTTTTTCCGCTGATTGCGGTTTTATTATGGTCAATTAATGCCATTGTTAACAAAGCGGCATCAACCGCTATTGACCCTGCGGCAATCTCTTTTTACCGTTGGGCGCTGGCCTTGCTTGTAATGACGCCTTTTGTATTACGTTCTGTGCTTCGAAATTTTAAAATGGTCAGGAAGCATTGGTGGCAGCTTGCCATTTTAGGCGCTTTAGGGATGATGCTATACCAAAGTTTAGCTTATTATGCCGCGCACAGCGTGAGCGCTACTTTTATGGGAATTATGAACTCCATGATCCCATTACTAACAGTAATTATTAGTATTTTTGTACTACGCGTTATTCCTACCGTGGGGATTGTGCTAGGTTCAATTCTTTCATTATGTGGATTAGTGTGGTTAGTGAGCCAAGGAAGCCCAAGCGCGTTATTCTCACAAGGCTTAGGCCAAGGGGAAGCCATGATGTTGGTTGCGTCTGCGGCATATGCCCTGTACGGTGTGCTTACTAAACGTTGGTCAATCCAGTTATCCAGTTGGGACTCACTGTACGTTCAAGTTTTCTTTGGCGTTATCATGCTGTTCCCTAATTTCTTATTAGCTGAAGATGTCTCGCTGAACAGCCAAAATATCGGTTTAGTGGTATTTGCAGGTATTGCGGCTTCCATTATTGCGCCTGCATTATGGATCCAAGGAGTTATGCGCCTTGGGGCGAATACAACCTCCATTTTTATGAACCTAGCACCCGTTTTCACCGCCATTATCGCCATTTTTGCCTTAGGTGAAGAACTCAAAAGTTACCATTTAATCGGTGGTGGTGTGGTCTTACTCGGGGTAATGTTAGCGCAACAATTACGTACGCCACTGACAGAATTATTCCGCCGTGAAAAAAAGGTGGTTCAAGAGGATTCTTGCCAGTAGAATAGAGTTACAAAAGCAATAAATGCAATGTCGTCACTCATATGCCCCACGTTGTGGGGCTATGTTTGAAATCCTCTTCATTCCTTCGTTTATTTTCCTTTAATATTCCTCATTATTAATACTTTGTGACATTTTAAAATCACTCAATTCACCTTTAGTTCGCCCATCATTGGTATCATTTATCGGATTACCGTTTTTCAGATGAAGGATAATCCGATTGAATCTTCTGGAATTCCAATTAGACTTAAGCAAAATCAAATACCCCTTTAGGAGTATCAACTCCACTCAATAAGCCGTTATAGCGCGATAAATCTAAATGGATCGTGGCAAGTAACCACTATGATAAGGAATGACAATGACTAAGCCGTTTAAAGTTGGGTTGTTCGTATTGATAATAATTGCTGTAGCCATTGGCATTTATTTCGTCAATACCACCAACTCATCTTCTCCCTCACAATTAGGCTATGATTTATATCAACAAGGTGAATCTCAAGCTGCGTTTGAACAATTCCAAAAAACCGCAGAGAAAGACTCACAATCCGCTTTTGCCTTAGCTATGATGTATAAAGATGGTATTGGCACGAAAGCCGATGATGTAGCAGCTCAAAACTGGCTAATTAAAGCGGCGGAAGCTAACAATAAAAATGCGTTATATAACCTTGGCTTTTTCCGTTATAAACACCTAATAGAAGACACTTCAACAGATGAAAATGGTTTAACCTCTTTAACTAAAGCCGCTGACCTCGGTGTAAAAGAAGCACAAGAAATGGTTGGAGGTATTTATTTAGCTGATAAATACGAAGAAGTACCGCAAAATATCGAACTCTCTCGCCAATATTTTACGTTGGCCTCTGACCAAGGCTCAAGATTGGCCAAATTTGCCTTGGGTTATATCGCTCATGACATAGAGAATGACAGTAAAAAAGCCGTTGAAATATTAACACCGCTTGTTAGCAACGACTTTCCCTTACCCGCGATGTTACTCGCATCAATTTATGAAGATGGCGGTAACGGCGTACCACCGAACCCGTTACTAGCCAAAAAGTACGAACGCCTCTCTTTTTCCTCTGCGCTAGAATACATTTCTGACGCAAGTGAATTAGAACCAGGAGCTTTATCATTGTATGGCTCACAAACAGAAGAAGAAAAACAAAAAGTCATCACTAATTTAGAAGAGCGTGCTAGCCGTGGTGACGAGAACGCTATCTATGCTCTGTACCAAAAATATATGACTGGCGATGGCGTGCGGAGAAATAAAAACCGTGCGATGGCTTATATCCGGCCGCTTGTAGAGGCCAAACAACCTAAAGCCTTATATTTAAATTACCAAGCCGACAAAGATCGTATTCAGGATTTAACTGATGCCGCTGAAGGCCAATATCCTCCCGCAATGTATCAGGCTTATAAAGTTTATTCAGGCAGTACATTTAGCGACGTTAAGCGTGATGACGCTTTAGCTGAAAAATATCTCACCGCTGCCGCAGATCTTGGTGATTTAGACGCGCTAGTTACCATCAATCAACGAGCGATTTCCAGTTACGAGTTTCCAACCCAAAAACTCAGTAATACTGTCGCTAAATACACCCCTATTTTAATAGAAAAACATCCGAACTCCGCAGAAGCTTTAATGGTAGCCAGTGATGTTTATAGTGTTAAAGGCAGTCCGTTGTTTTCACCAGAAAAAGCCTTCGCTGCTTTAGAAAAAGCAAATCGTATAGATCCCACTTATGATGCTCAAGTGCAATTAGCACGTTATTATATTATTGCATTTGGTACTAAGCAGGATGTGCAAAAAGCGGCTAAGTTACTCATCGACAACCTTAATACAAACGGTTATCCATCCACCGCTGAGCGCCTATTAGTACAATTATATTATCGCTATGATATTAAAGCACTTATCGATGAAAAAACGATTATCGATATCCTCAAAGAGGATGTCATTAAACGCGAAAATTACTCCTTAGCTTATTTATATGCTGATTATTTACTCAAAGAGGATGCAGAAAAAAATAACGGTCACGCTTTTGATTTATATGAAAAATCAATCAATCAGAATTTTAACAGCCAAGTTTATTATGCCGCTGCATTATTAAAATACCGACCAACAGAAACCGATAAAATCGCTAACCTGATTGTCAATGTGCTCCATTCACCTCAAGCTCAAGCCGAATTACTCCCACATGAGCTACAAATCGCTCAAGATGTTTTGTTAAAAACTGGTTTAAATCGCGCTGACACAAAAGCAATATTGGTAAAAATGGCGTTATATGATAACCATGCTGAGGCACAAAAATTAATTGAGCCACTCACTAATCATGATTCTGATATCACCTATTTATATGGGATCAATAAACTGACTCAATTAACTCAAGTTGACACGTTAAGTGATGCTGAAATAAAACCAATATACGATTATATTTTAAAGGCGGCAGAATTAGGCAGTGCATCCGCTTATTTATATATCGCACAAAACCTTGATGGCGTCACTTATCACAATGATAAGGCGTATTATAAATCTCGCTTCCAACAAATTACTGGACTGACTCAAAAAGATTTAATTCCTCAATATAAAAAATGTGCGGCACTTAAAAACAACCGCTGCTTATATGAGTTAGGGGAAATTTACCAAGAAGGTAACTACGGGGAAGATGCCAATTATGATACCGCCCTTTTCTATTACAACCAGATTTCTGATCCTGATTATAGCTTTTTAAAATCCCGTAAACGAGAAATTGAAAAATCCACAGCCTCGTTTGCCAATATTCAAGTAAAAGCGAAGCAAAACGACCCTGACGCGTTACGCACACTGGCCAATGCATATAAATATGGTAATTATGGACAGAAAGTCGATCAGAAAAAATGGCTTGAATATTTAGAGAAAAGTGCAAAATTCAATCAAGAAAGCGCACTTGAAGAGCTCATTGATTATTACCAACAAGATCAATACCTTGATGCCAATAAAGCGAAAATATTAGGTTATTACGACCAATTAGCCGCCCTTGGTAGCAAAGACTATACCCGTAAACTGGCACATCAATATTTAAAAGGTAGCCAGCTTGTTCAGCCTAATCGACAAAAAGCACGTGAGTATTACCTTAAATCAGGCAGTTGGGGTAATGAATTCATCAAGTACATGGATGATTATGATATTGGCATGAAAACGCTCAATGACAGCCCTTCTGCAAAATACAAAGTGGGCCGAGCTTATTTCTATGGCCAAGGTGTCAAGGAAGATCGTTTTGAAGCGGCTAAATACCTAAAACAAGCGAGTGATGAAGGGAATGACTACGCCATCGCACTCTATAGTGAGATGCGCTATATGGGCGTGCTAAATGACGAAAAAAACGCTTGGTTAATGGCACCTGATTGGAATGAAGCCATCATTTATTTACGCAAACATTCTAATCCAAAACGGGTTGATGATTATATTGAAGTCTATGAAACCCTCGTTGTTCCTGCCCAAAAAGGCGATACAGCCGCTTATATTAAACTCGGGGATTGGTATAGTTCGCGCGGTAGAGATCTCGCGGCGCAAGATTGGTATAAGAAAAGTATCAAGGCTGGCAATTTAGCCGCTTATCAACCCCTTGATTCAGTGACTGAAGATAGCCAAGCAAAACGTCAGAATTACATTGAAGGTACGGCTCAAGGAGACCTTTTCTCTAAAATTCAATTAGCCCAAACTCATTTATATGATAGCGAAATTCTTTCTGGCTCTCCTGAATATGATTTAGCCATTCAATATCTACAAGAAGGTATGAAATCAACCGATGAGAAACTTTCTAATAACGCCTTCAATACGCTGGTGGATTTGTATCGAGATGGGATTAAAGATGAAAAAAGGAAGCTCAACCGCCCCAAAGATGAACAAAAATATTTAGCGTTGCTACTCAGTGAAGAAAACCATCGTACCGGAGCACTAGTGAACTTGTATCACTATTATGCCAATAGTGATAACACTCGAGCCTTAACTTATTTACAACAGGCTTATGATAAGGGCGATTTAGCCGCAACCAAAAAGCTCTATCAGATCTATTACCCCGGTAAATATTGTAGCAACAGCGACAATGTAGATATGGATAAAGCAAGCCGATATTTGAAGGAGTGGATTGAAAAAAGCAATTTCCAGAAAAATACCGACAAACACTATATTCATTACCCAGAAAGTCTTTCTGAAGAGATGGGAACCACCTATTTAAAAGGCGATTGCAATGTTGATAACAATATCGACAAAGCCATCGAATGGTATAAAATTTCGTTATATTACCATCCAACATATGCACTTAACGCAATTTATGAAGCATATGTAGAAAAAGGTGATGCCAAACAAGCCTATTACTACGCATTGCAACTTGATAAAAAACCAAGTTCTATTGAGCTAATGGATAAACTTTCAGCTCAAGATAAACAAGAGGTTGAGAAACAAGTTGCCGATGAAAAAGCCTACGAGAAATATGGCCGTTTTGCCGAGCAAATTGAAAAGCAGCGAGTCGAAGCTGAGGCAGGAGACAAAATGTCAGCCTTTTCATTAGGTATCGCTTACGCACGCGGAGAACGTGTCCCCGAAGATACACAAAAGATGATCTACTACTATGAATTAGCAGGGAAAAATGGCTACCCTCGTGCTTATAATATTTTAGGCAATCTTTACCGTAAAGATAATGAGCGTGGCATTGAAAAAGACTTCCCGAAAGCGCTTTATTATTTTGATTTAGGCGCGCAACAAAATGACAGTAATACCGCACATTTAGCTGGGGATATGCTCTATTTTGGCCAAGGCATGCCAAAAGATTATGTCCGCGCAGCAAAATATTACGATATGACCAACCTTGAACAAGGTAACCACCACGCCATGGCAAAATATAAGCTTGCTTATATGTACTATAACGGCTGGGTAGGTAACAAAACCAAGGAAGATATCCAAAAAGCCCATGACTACCTTGAACTAGGTGCTAAATACCAAGATAAGGATTCCATTAAAGCTCTCAAAGAGTGGGATTTCAGTCTAATTAATAAATAATTACATTATGAAGGCGCTAATTTCCTTTGGCGCCTTTATCTACAACTATCATTTTTATAACCAGATAAAAACATTTCATAACATCCATTTATAGTATGATTTAAGAAATTATTGGCTAATAATTTAAATTATATTAATCGCATTGTTATATAAAATAAAAATTAGTCCCTCTCCTTTTGTTCGATTATATTAAACCTGTTTACATGCAGGTCTAATAATCATTAACATGGAGTGTTTACTATGAATACAAACCAAATATCAAATTTAAACAAAAAAGAAAAACCACAAGGTAATATAAACAACCACAATATATCTCAGGAAACTAATCATTCTGCAACCCTATCAATTTTTGAAAAACCATTCAATGACGCTTCTCGTTTAAAAAAGATAGTCAAAGATTCCCATGAAAACTTAAAAGAAAGCAATAATATTTATATTAAAATACTAAATAAAATTGGCAAGCTACAAACTCATGTAAAATATACAAGCGTAGAATGGTTCAAATTACAGTACATAGAAACTGAAGTTAGAAACCTATTAATCAAACAAATGGATAAATTAAACACACTAGATAAAGCAAATAATGAATATAATAAAATCCTCCAAAACAATACCACTAAAAATTCTTCACTAGGTGATAAAGAACACATTTTAGAATTAACCAGCCAATTAAAAACAAAATTATCTCAATATAAATCCATAGAGGTATCAGATTTAGATATTAAAAGGCTATTGGAGCTAAACGATCAGGTACACAACATATTTAATTCAAAAGAAAAAAATACACCTAAAGAAATCGTTGATCTTTTAGACTCTATAAATATAGAAGTCAATAATTTTAATAAAGTGTTAGATGATACCGATGTTTTATTCAAACTATACTTAGAAAAAACAGTCGATATTCAAGAAAAAAGGTTATCTATTATAGATAAAACGTACAAACTTGAATTAAAAGCAGAGCAATTAGCTATAACCCACAAAGATACAACAAATAAAATCAAAGAATCACTAGAAAGCCTAAACAATGAAAACTCTAATTATCATAAAGATAAAAACACTATTAATAAAATAAGTAAATATATTTTAGAACTAAATGCTGATAACGCAGAAATTCAACATTTAACTTCAAATATACAAGAAATAAAAAACCATAAAAATTTAAATCACACCATTAAACACTTTAACAATTATAAAGAATTCGACAGAAATGCTTTTATCGAAAGCCAATCAAATAATAATAAGTTTAGTTTGCTTACTGAGTCATTAAAATCATTTGATAGATTTAAAATTAACATTGAATTAACCATAAAAAATCAAATATTAACTTCTGAGTTAATGCCTCCATTTATTTATGTTGATAAAGAAAGATATCATAAAAACATCGAAAATAAATTAGACAAATTATTTAGCCTAATTTACCAACGAATTCAAATTGAATTAAAAAATGAAGCGAATCTATATAAAAACAAACAGACATTCTTACACGAAATAGATAAATTAGAAAACGACATGTCTATCATAAAGGATAATTTATCTAATTATCTCGCTGAAAATACGATACTGAAAAACCCAAAAAAAATCCGTAGCGACATTGAATATTTAATATCTCAGCATTATGATTTACTAATAAAAACAAAAGCTTCCCTGAGACTCATTAATTTAGAACTAAATAATAACTTATATTTATCTTCTCAATATTCTAGTCCGATGCCTTTCATTATTAATATTAATGAAGAAGACGTTAATATAACAATAGAATATGAAAATCTAAATATGAAAGCAGATACTTATATTTCTCAGATTCATAATTTTGTTCCATTAAAATCGATTTCCTCTGAAACCAGTGAGGGAAATTATTACCAAACGATTAGCGATAAAATAAATGCATTACGAAATACTACTTCTTTAATTGAATCCCTTAATGAAGGGATTGACTTGAAACAAAACCCAGATATGTCAATAGACATTGATAAACGAAATACACTAATAATTCAACAAAAAGATGAAGAAATAAATCTAACAGAATTTATTTATCAGCATTTGGACTATAGCGATAGAAAATGGTCCCATAAAGACACACTTTCTTTGGTTAAGGAAATATACCAAACTGACTCAAAAATAAGAGAAAAAAAATTACTTATGGAACAAAAAGGAAAAATACACCTGCTGGGCATACATAACGTACCTACAAATACTAGCGATTATTATAATCTCGCAGACACATTAATCCGATTCATAGCCGGCTTCTCACAACAAATGACAAGCAGTAATTTTAACTCAGAGCTTTCAAATAACACACTACCACAGGTGTTAGTACCAATACGAAACTAAGTGCATCAAGTTTTATTATTCTTAAACTTTGTCACTAATGGAACGCCCTAATTAGGGTGTTCTTTTCAATCTGGCGCTTGGCTTGCTTTAAATGCAATTCTAACCAACAATCCATTAAGTAACTCACTTTTTAATAACTGTGGTTCAGAACCATGATAACTGGCAATATCTTTCACTAAAGCAAGCCCTAGTCCTGCACCTTCCTTTCCTAACGCGTTATTTAATCGAGTAAAAGCTTCCATAGAACGGTTAATTTTAGCGTCTGGGATCCCAGGACCTGAATCCTCTACCTCCAAAATCCAATGAAGATGGTCATCACTGCTGACCACACGAACGGTGACCACTCCATTTGCAGGGGTATATTTGATAGCATTATCAATTAAATTTGCACACATCTCTGCTAATAAAATAGGCTCGCCTTTAATCCATGCCGTTTCCGCACCTTCATAACCTAAATCAATGTGTTGGCTTTCTGCTTGGGGTAACCGAGTGAAACAGGCTTGGTGAACAATATCCACCAAATTTATGGCGCGATACTGTGTAATGGCTTCTTTCTCATGGGCTTTTAAGCGTGATAGCTGCAAAAGCCTATCCGTCAAATTGATCGTGTTATCAAGAGTTTTATCAATGGCTTGTAAACTCTGTTGCCTTTGGGTTTCATCCTGACTATTAATCGCGACAGAAACCTGTGTTTTGAGAACAGTTAGCGGCGTTTTAAGTTGGTGAGAGGCATCCGCACTAAACCGTTCTTGCCGTCGAACCATCCGCTTTAGGCGGGAAATATAGCGGTTTAATGCATCAATTAATGGTGATAAATCAGACCATGGCAGTAAATCAGGCAAAGGGGTTAAATCATTAGCGGAACGGCTTAACATTAAATGGGATAATTTTTTTAGCGGTGCCAATAACTTGCTAAGCAAAATATAGGCAAGTACCAAAGTTAAAAACACCACAGTGCCTTGGCTCATCAGTGCAGAAATTAATAATTGATTAGCAAGATCTTGTCGCGAATAAACTGTTTCCGCAACACGGATTTCAACCATCCCGGTGATACCGCCTTCATTAATGGGTTGATAAAATGCAGCAATGCGGATAGGTAAGCCTTTGTACTGCGCATCATAAAAATAAACTAGCGCAGTATAATGCTGTGAGCGCATCCAATACGGGGGAATCGGCGGTAAGTCATCATAACCAGAGATAGTTTCACCGTCCGGGGAAATAACTTGATAAAAAATTCGGTCATTATTATTCAGCTCAAAGCTATCAAGCACGACATAAGGCACACTGACTGAGAGGTGCCCA
This sequence comes from Providencia sp. PROV130, assembly GCF_028482225.1. Lineage (NCBI taxonomy): Bacteria > Pseudomonadati > Pseudomonadota > Gammaproteobacteria > Enterobacterales > Morganellaceae > Providencia > Providencia sp. PROV130. The sequence goes on from NZ_JAMPQC010000019.1 coordinate 123,043, forward strand.
TCGACGACTTGCAAGCGCTCCGCGACGGTTCGCGCTGAAGCTAATAATGTGCGGTCATAGGCTAAGTTTGCGGCATTTTTTGCACTGTAGTAGTGCGTATAAACCGAAAAACTCCCCAATAAAATGAGGGGGATACCGAAGAAGAGCAGCAACTGATGAAAGAGAGAGCGTGGATGAGAGACTAATTTCATACACTACACTGCTCTAATCGGTATCCCAATCCGCGTAAGGTATTGATGTTAACATCCGAACCGGCAAGTTTTTTTCTAACACGGTGAACGTATAACTCAATACTTTGTAAATTGGCTTCATCTGACAACGAAAACACCTGCTCAAATAATTGCATTTTAGAAACAGGGCGCCCTCGTCGATGAAATAAGGTGTTTAACACCGCATATTCTCTTGGCGTCAAGCCAAGTGGTTCTTGTCCTAATATGAAATAACCGTCCTCATGGTAACTAAGCAAACCAAACTGTTGTGATTCATTCACCTGCCCTTGACTACGTCGTAATAAAGCGCGAAGACGCGCTTCTAATTCCGCAATATCAAAAGGTTTTGTCAGGTAGTCATCAGCCCCTGCATTTAGCCCTTGTACTCGGTCGGCTACGTCTGAATTCGCCGTTAATAACAAGACTGGCGTTTCTTGATGACGTTTGCGCATTTGCGCTAATACCTCAAGCCCGCTCATTCTCGGGAGTGATACATCTAACACGACTAATTCATAGTGCTCAGTTTGTAATAACTGGTCTGCTATCGCGCCATCACTAGCAACATCAACTGCAAACCCAGATGACGACAAAGCCTTCTGTAACCATAATGACAATTCGTCATGATCTTCAACCAATAAAATTCTCATTCCGCATACTCATTATAATTATTTATCAGTATACGTTGGCATTCCATTGAATGAATGGAAAGCAAATGTGCGCATATTTACTGTGTCCATCACAACTATTGTTAATAAACACCATTAACGTGATTAATTTAACATTAAATTAACATAACAAAAAAGCAAAAATACAAAACAATCTGATATATATCACATAAAAATAATAATATTTGTTAATGAAAGGTAAATGAAAGCTTCGTCGGTCAATGATGCCATACCAACACAACAAGAAGTAAACAATATATACCTCTAATTATTGTCTTAGTAAGGAAAAAAGAATGAAAAAATTCACACAGAAGGCCTTAGCAACAGCAATATTTTTAGTTGGCATCAACCAAGCAAATGCCCTACCTGAACGAACAGAATGTATTGCCCCCGCCAAACCCGGCGGTGGTTTTGATTTAACCTGTAAATTAGTCCAAGTTTCCCTATTAGAAACCAAAGAAATCGAAAAACCAATGCGAGTGACCTACATGCCTGGCGGTATTGGCGCGGTCGCTTATAACGCCATAGTCGCTCAACGCCCTGCAGAACCTGGCACCATTGTTGCTTTCTCCGGCGGTTCTTTACTCAATCTTGCTCAAGGTAAGTTTGGTCGCTATAACGAAAACGATGTGCGTTGGCTGGCTAGTGTCGGAAGCGATTACGGTATGATTGCCGTGCGTGCAGATTCACCTTATAAGACTCTGAAAGATTTAATGGATACCTTCAAAAAGGATCCGAACAGCATCGTCTTTGGTGCTGGAGGGTCGATTGGTAGCCAAGATTGGATGAAAACGGCCTTGTTAGCCAAAGCCATTGATATTGACCCTCGCAAAATGCGTTACGTGGCTTTTGAAGGGGGCGGTGAAACCTTAACGGCACTACTGGGTAACCATATTCAAGTCCTTTCAGGGGATATCAGCGAAATGACGCCGTATATCAATGAAGGCAAAATTCGTATCCTTGCTGTCTACTCAGACAAACGCCTTGGAGATGGTTTATCCGACATCCCAACAGCTAAAGAACAAGGCTACGACATTGTCTGGCCAATCATTCGCGGTTTCTATATGGGGCCCAAAGTGTCTGATGCCGACTATAACCAATGGGTTGAAGCCTTCCAAAAACTGCAACAAACCGACGAATTCAAAAAACAGCGCGAACTCCGCGGCTTATTTGAATACAACTTAACCGGGCAAGAACTCGATAGCTATGTCAAAAAAGAAATCGAGCAATATCGTGAACAAGCCCGTGCCTTCGGTTTAGCCAAATAATGGGGTGAACGATGAGCCAACGCATATTTGCCATAGTTTGGCTAATACTGTGTGCTATCGGAATTTATATTGGTTGGGGGATCCAAAGTGAGTTTAGTTATGAACCACTGGGCCCCCGCCCTTTTCCGGTTGTCATACTCTCTTTAATGGCGCTTTGTGCCCTTGCCTTACTATTTGGCAAGCAAGAAGCCGTTGAATGGCCAAAACCCTATGTATTACGTCGTTTAGTTTTGTTAGTCGTTGCACTTGTTATCTATGCATGGGCTTTTGAATGGTTAGGATTCCCGATTGCCACCAGTTTACTCACCATCAGTATTGCTCTGCTATTTGGTGCAACGCCTATCGCCGCGATTATTTCCGGCCCCGTCTTAGGTATCTTTCTATTCTATGCCTTTGATAAATGGCTAGATGTAACCTTACCTATTGGTAGCTTGCTTAATTAAGGAACGAAATCATGGAAACTTGGATGTACCTATCACAAGGTTTTGAGGTTGCTCTTGTTCCTCAAAATATCTTGATCGCCTTAATTGGCTGCTTTATCGGTACTATCGTTGGGATGCTTCCCGGCCTCGGCCCAATTAATGGTGTCGCTATTTTGCTACCACTGGCCTTTGCACTTAAATTGCCAGCCGAGTCTGCATTAATCTTACTCGCCACGGTTTATTTAGGTTGTGAATATGGTGGGCGCATCTCATCAATATTGCTCAACGTCCCTGGCGATGCCGCGGCAATCATGACCACGCTAGATGGTTACCCGATGGCAAAACAAGGTAAAGGTGGCGTTGCACTGTCAATTTCTGCGGTGAGTTCATTCATTGGCTCAACGATTGCGATTGTGGGAATTATTTTATTTGCTCCTTTATTAGCGCAATGGTCTTTGGCTTTCGGGCCTGCTGAGTATTTCGCTTTGATGGTTTTTGCTATTGCCTGCTTGGGCAGTATGATGAGTCAAAACCCAATTAAATCACTATTAGCGGCATTAATTGGTTTATCACTTGCCACTGTGGGCGTAGATGCCAATTCTGGGGAATATCGTTTTACCTTTGATAGCGTACATTTATCAGATGGTGTGCAGTTTATCGTCGTGGTTATTGGTTTGTTCTCTGTTAGTGAAATTTTATTGATGCTAGAAGGCACGGCAACAGGCCAAGGACTGATCCGTAAAACAGGCAGAATGCTGTTTAATCGCAAAGAAGCCAAAGCTTGTGCTGGCCCTGCTTTACGCTCCTCTTTCATTGGGTTCTTTGTTGGCGTTTTACCGGGTGCCGGTGCCACCATTGCCAGTGCTATCACCTATATGACTGAAAAGAAAATCAGTGGCGAAAAAGGCGATTTTGGTAATGGCGATGTTCGCGGTGTCGCTGCACCAGAAGCAGCCAATAATGCCTCTGCCTGTGGCTCATTTATCCCGATGTTAACCCTTGGCGTTCCAGGATCGGGGACAACTGCAGTAATGATGGGGGCGCTAACGCTCTATAATATCACCCCAGGCCCAGGTATGTTTACTGAGCAACCTGATATTGTTTGGGGGTTAATTGCAGCTTTGTTAATTGCTAACGTAGTTCTGCTCATCATGAATATTCCATTAATTGGCTTATTCACGCGTATGTTAACGGTTCCATTATGGTTTTTAGTCCCTGCGATTGCTTGCATTTCTGCTGTCGGGGTATATGCCGTTCACAGTACGACATTTGATTTGTTACTCATGATGGGGCTTGGCGTATTTGGGTTTATTCTACGAAAAATGAACTTCCCACTTTCGCCATTAATCTTAGGGTTTGTATTGGGTGAAATGCTAGAACAAAACTTACGCCGTTCATTATCCATCAGTAATGGGAATTTCGATATTCTTTGGAGCAGTACGATTTCTCAAAGTTTATTAATACTGGCAGTATTAGTGCTAATTCTTCCGCCTATTGTAAAGCGTATTCGTAAACGTAAACATTCCACTATTTCATAATTCATGGTTGTTCATACGATAACTGCTGTTCATACAATCTCTGTAAAACTTTGCCCCAGTATGATTTTGGGGCATTTTTTTACTTAAATTTTGTATTTCGACTTTATTTTTAATATTTTGAGTACAGCGACTCTTGAGAACGAATGACTTGGCTAGCACTGGCTATCACTTCGTTTCGATAGATAAAATTAGGCAGTACATGGCCGTTTATCTGTTGCCTATTTGTGTGCTTTTTAGTAAATAATGGGCAGGAAATAGAACAATTTCTCACTCTATAAATCATGTTACTAAATTTCGTGGTAATAATTTTAAGTACACGATGCGTTAAAATATTAAAGTCATTTTTCCAATATCTACATCTTGTGAAATTCATATAATCCCCTAATGTCTTTAATCTCGTCGTCATCATGGCATAAATACCCTACCAAAAATTGCATAAAGTGATGATTTATTATTCGAACAATGAACTACAACTGTTTAATCAGATAAAGACGAGTGAAGAAAGATTTTTGATGAATTATTTTGTTAGGCTCATTCATTAAAATATTAAATATAATGTTCGATAGATTACTTTTCATCCTTTTTAATATCCAGCCGAAACCGTTAGCGTATACGCGTACCATTGATGTCTATGGCGACCGTTACACCATTCATAGCCAAAAACCCGTAACTATCACGGAAAAAGATAGCGGTTATATCCAAATAAAAGCGCTGGGTAAAATGCATATTTTTTGTGGCAAAATGCTGCATATCAGCGTAAAGAAAAATACCACTTTAGTGACTATTGGTTGGTCGAAAGGCAAAAGTCAAATATTTGAAGTGCGTAAAAATATGAAAGAAACTGCATATCGAGTGAATTCAAATAATTCGAGTTCAAGCTACACGCCCCCTTATTATGACAGCGCATCCAGTGATAATAACCACCGCTCAAGTAACCATTATTGTTCAAATGATAACTCAAGTTCAGATTGCTCATCATCCGATTCAGGGGGAAGTGATGGCGGAGGTAGTGATTAAACAAAAAAACGAGAACCGAAGTTCTCGTTTATTCAATTAGTTAGTCTGATACAAATTATGCTTTGTATTTGCTCATCACTAATGTGGCGTTAGTTCCACCAAAACCGAAACTGTTAGACATGACTGTTTCCAGCGCTTGCTCCGTTGGTTTAGTCACGATATTCAGGCCTGCTGCTTTCTCATCTAGATTTTCGACATTAATGCTTGGTGCAATAAAGCCGTGTTCTAACATTAGCAAGCTGTAAATTGCTTCGTGGACACCCGCAGCACCTAATGAGTGACCGCTCATCGCTTTCGTTGCAGAAATTGCTGGGGAGTTACTACCAAACACTTCTTGGATAGCTTCTAACTCTTTGGTGTCACCCACTGGTGTTGATGTACCGTGTGTATTGATATAATCAATTTTTTCAACACCTTGCATTGCCATTTGCATACAGCGTACAGCACCTTCACCTGATGGCGCAACCATATCTGCACCGTCAGACGTTGCACCATAGCCAACAATTTCAGCATAGATATGCGCACCACGTGCTAAAGCATGCTCTAACTCTTCAACAACGACGATACCGCCACCACCTGCGATAACGAAACCATCACGGTCTTTATCGTAAGTTCTTGATGCTTTGTCTGGCGTTTCATTGTATTTAGTCGACAATGCGCCCATCGCGTCAAACTCACAGGTCATTTCCCAGCTCAGCTCTTCACCGCCACCAGCAAAAACCACATCCTGTTTGCCTAATTGGATCAATTCAACGGCATGGCCGATACAGTGCGCTGATGTTGAACAAGCTGAGCTGATTGAGTAGTTTACACCTTTGATTTTAAACGGTGTTGCTAAACAAGCAGAAATACCCGATGCCATTGCACGAGTCACCATGTATGGGCCCACACCACGTAAACCTTTGGCACGCATACCGTCAGAACCCGCAACTTGGTTACGTGGAGAACCACCACCAGAGCCAACAACAATACCTGTACGTAAATTTGAAACTTGTTCTTCTGCTAAACCTGAATCCGCAATCGCTTGTTCCATTGATAAATAAGCATAGGCGGAGCAATCACTCATAAAACGGAAAATTTTACGGTCGATTAAGTCTTTCGGGTCTAAGTTTTTGACATTACCCCAGACATGGCTACGTAGCCCTGCCTCTTTGAATTCTTCTGAGAAAGTGATCCCGGAACGACCTTCCTTCAGAGAAGCCAGTACTTCTTCCTGGTTATTACCAAGGCTGGAAACAATACCTAGACCAGTGATGACTGCACGCTTCATTCGTTACCTCATGACTATAATTATATGATTGCGGGATTACAGGTTGTCACTTTAGCTTACACTTGTACGCTGAACAAGTCCGATCAGGGTAAATATTTGTATTTTTTTCTTTGTGACGCTAATCAGACATTTTTATGACGGTAGCCTTACACCGATATCAGCGGTAAAATTTAGAAATTATATAAACAATGTAGGCTTACCGTGAAAAAGAACGCTGTACAAACCGCACGCCTAAGCTGGAATGACGAAGGTACTCCTATGTCTGAACAGTTTGCAGATATCTATTTTTCTAACCAAGATGGCCTAGAAGAAGCTCGCCATGTATTTTTGCAAGGAAATCATTTTCCTGACCGCTTTGCGACGCACCCTTTTGCAACCTGCGTAGTTGCCGAAACAGGGTTTGGTACAGGCTTGAATTTTTTAGCATTATGGCAATCTTTTAACCAATTTAAAGCCGAAAATCCAAATGCAGCATTGCAGCAACTACATTTCATCAGTTTCGAAAAATACCCCTTAACAAAAACAGATTTAATCGCTGCACATCGCTGCTGGCCTGAGCTTGCTGACGTATCGCAAACCCTTTGTGAAAGCTGGCCACAAGCCTTACCGGGTAACCAACGGATCATTTTAGAAAATGGCCATATCATATTAGATTTATGGTTTGGCGATGTTAATGAGCAAATATCTTTACTAAAAAACAACTTAAACAACAAGATAGACGCTTGGTTTTTAGATGGTTTCGCCCCCTCAAAAAACCCCGAAATGTGGAATGAACAACTGTTCACTAATATGGCAACGTTAGCCCGTCTCAATGGGACTTTTGCGACATTTACCGTGGCAGGTGCGGTCAAGAGAGGCCTGCAACAAGCGGGTTTCACCCTTAAAAAAGTCAAAGGCTTTGGTAACAAGCGAGAAATGTTAACTGGAGTATTAGCTGAAAAAGAAATTGATATCCCAACCCCTTGGTTCGCAAGACGAAAAGCAGACAACCCAACGGATGTTGCTATCATAGGTGGTGGGCTCGCCAGTTTAACGGCGGCTTACGCTCTTCATAACCGCGGTGCTAAAGTCACCTTATACTGCCAAGATGCCCAAGTTGCACAGAATGCTTCTGGCAATCGCCAAGGCGCTATTTACCCCTTACTCACAGGCAATAACGACCCACTTGAGCGCTTTTTTGTCAGCGCTTTCCCTTTTGCTTCTCGCTTTTACCATCAATTGGCGAAACAAGGGCTCGCATTTGAAGGACAATGGTGCGGTGTCAGTCAATTAGCGTATAACGACAAAGTGGCTCGTAAAATAGCGGGAATGTTAGAAACCGAGTGGCCTGACGATTTTGCTATGGGTAAAAATCGTCTACAACTGAGTGATATTTGTGGCGTTGATGTCAACCATGATGGCATTCATTATGCGTCTGGAGGATGGCTTTGCCCTGCCCAATTTTGTGAGAGTTTGCAGCAATATTTGCAGCAAAAAGGCGTTACCTTCTGTTTTGAACATAATGTGGTGGAATTAAAACAAACTGAACAAGATTGGCAGCTATTGGTTGAGGTAACAGGGTCGCAAAACGAGCTAACACGTGTTCACTCAACTGTCGTTATTGCCAATGGGCACAAACTGCGTCAATTTTCTCAAACCAGCAATTTACCCATCTCACCTGTGCGTGGGCAAGTGAGCCACATTCCCACCAATCACACCTTACAACAACTGAAAAATGTTCTGTGCTTTGAAGGGTATTTAACCCCTGCCGATGCCTCTGGTACACAACATTGCTTAGGTGCTAGCTACCAACGTGAGCGACTTGATTTAGATTATAGTGAAGAAGAGCAACAAGGAAACCGCCAAAAACTAATTGATAACCTACCTGATGTGGCTTGGCCTAGGGACATCGACATCTCGCAGCAACATTCACGCCAAGGTATTCGTTGTGTTATCCGCGACCACTTCCCTTTATTAGGCAATGTGCCTGATTTTGAACAACATCTGGCACATTACCATGATTTACCCAGTAAAATAGCCAAAGAACAACCTATTGCATTAGCGCCTGTGCACCCGAATTTATTTATTTTTGGGGCATTAGGGTCAAGAGGGTTATCCACTGCCCCCCTTTGTGCGGAATTGCTCGCTGCTCAAATTTTTGGGCAAATACTTCCGCTTGACGATGAAACCCTTGCAGAATTGAACCCAAACCGTTTTTGGGTAAGGAAATTATTATTAGGTCGCCCGATTAAACTCCCTTATTAATACCTTATGTTAATGAGATAGCCATTGCACAACGGTCTTCAGCGGCAAACCCCGCCTCGACTTCAGACTGTAAAATAGCCTGTAACTCGGTGGTTAACTCATTAATTTCAAGAATTTTAAAACCTAAGCGTTGGTAATAAGGTGCATTCCAAGGTACATCACGGCAAGTGGTCAATGTCACTACCGTGATATTCCGTGCCAAAGCGGCATCAAGGACCTGCTTAATCAGCTTTTTACCCAACCCCTGCCCCTGCCATTGCTGGCAGACAGAAACCTCACAAATATGTAGGCTAGTATGATGATCTTCAGCATTGATAAAGCCAATTGGTTCATCACAATCATTCACTACAACCCATTCTAATTGCTCGGAAATGAAATCGAGGTGATCTTGCTCTGTTTGCCCATCACCTTCGGCAAGCCATTGATATTTTTCGATACTCGTGAATGCCTGCCCTGCAGAAATTTCTACGGTAGGAAGATGTTTGGCATCGAGGGGGATTGCTAAACGAATATTCGCCATCATTTTTACTCACAACAAAATTTAGCTAACAAAAAAGCGGGTTTCCCCGCTTTCAATGTATAACATTACAAATTAAATTGCGTTATTTAATAAGTTTTTCCACATATCTAATACCAGTACTTGGTCTGGTGGTGTCAATTCGCCAGCTTTGATGGCATTTTGAATACTGACTTCGACACGTTGATATAATGCTTCAGAGCTGATTTCGTTTTCTTCTTCCAGCTCAGCCACAGCAAGGGTTAAGTGACCACGCAAATAGCCGCCAGCGAAGAGTTCATCATCACTCGCGTGCTCAACCATATCATCAATCTTCGTTAGTATGCGTGTTTCTAAATCCGCAAGCATGCTTAATCCTTACTTAAATGTGTGTTCATTAGGCAAAAATATCTTCCGGATAAGGAAAAGCTTCTGCACAAAGAGGTGGCGTATTGTAAAACAATTGTAACGCATTAATAAAGCGTAATGGGCGTTCAGGGATACCATTTTCTAAATAAAGCATCACTTGCGCATGAACTTTGCGCATAAACGCAATGCGGTCAGGCTCAAAATCCCCTTCTAAGTTGTCACAACTGACATTAAATGGAATGCCAACAGCAACACAAAACAGCCAGTCTAGCGCTTGAGGTTTAATCTCTACCACGTCAAACTCACACTGTGTTTTTTCATCTCGACCGTCTGGGCAATACCAATAGCCGTAATCGACTTGCTGGCGCCTTGCTTCCCCTGCGATACACCAATGTGAGATTTCATGCAGCGCACTGGTGAAAAAACCGTGTGCAAATACGATACGATGATAAGGCACAGCCTCATCAGCAGGTAAATAAATGGGTTCATCATCCCCTTTTACCAGCCTGGTGTTATATGTCACACCAAAACATTCATCAAAGATATTGATTAGATCCTGATAATTATGTGTACTCATGAATAATTTAAATCATCTTAAAATAATGAGAGAAACCAAGCTTTAATCACGTCACCATGGCTATCATGGAGTAATTTAATACTCATCAGTAACGAAATCACCACGATCATTGGCCTGATCAGTTTTTGTCCTTTGGTTAAGACCAAACGCGCTCCTAAACGAGCGCCTACCATTTGGCCGATTAGCATAACAAAACCTAATGCCCAAAGAACATGACCCCCGATAATAAAGAACACTAAAGAGCCAAAATTAGAGGCAAAATTAAGTAACTTCGCGTGGGCGGTGGCTTTAGCAAGATTATAGCCGAGCAGCAGAACATAGCCTAACGCCAAAAAGGAACCAGTTCCGGGGCCAAATGCACCATCATAAAAGCCCAGTGTCATCCCAATTGCCACCCCGAAAAATGGCATGCTGATTCGTTGTTGGCGGTCTTGCACACCGATTGATGGCGTTAATAAAAAGTATAAACCGACACAAATCACCAAGATAGGCAACAGTTGTTTTAAGAACGCGGTATCAATCATTTGAATGACAATCGCACCCAGCATGGCACCAATCATGGTCATAATGAACGGAAACAATTGTTCTCGTAAATCTATGGCTTTGCGCCTGACAAAATAGAGTGTTGAAGAAAACGAACCGCCAACAGCTTGCAATTTATTGGTTGCTAACGCTTCAACTGGTGTGATTCCCACGGATAACAGAGCTGGGATCGTTAATAGCCCACCACCACCCGCGATGGAGTCAATAAACCCTGCAAATAGCGCAACAAAGAAGAGTAAAGCGTAAACTTCAGGAGCAACGGCGGTTAGCCAATCCATTTTACTATCCAAAGAGAAGAAATATCATGATGTTGATGTGAATATATCGCCAAACAGGTTTGGTAATATCACAACCTAGATGAGGTATTTTTAGGAGGCTTCATCCGAACCTTCATCATTAATGGAGCGACCTAATTAGGCCGCTCCGCAGCACTACATAACATACAGTAAAACGATTACTCAAACGGTTCCATTGCTGGCGTTACATCCGCGCACTGACCACGATGACGTAAATAGTGATCCATTAGAACAATCGCCATCATCGCTTCTGCTATCGGTACTGCACGGATCCCCACGCAAGGGTCATGACGCCCTTTGGTGATCATTTCAACTTCTTCGCCATCACGGTTGAGTGTTTTACCTGAAACGGTAATACTGGATGTCGGTTTTAACGCAATATGCGCAATAATAGGCTGGCTACTGCTAACACCGCCTAAGATACCGCCTGCATGGTTTGATGTGAAACCATTACGGGTAATTTCATCACGGTTTTCACTGCCTTTGAGCGCAATAACACCGAAGCCATCACCAATTTCCACACCTTTCACCGCGTTAATACTCATCAACGCGTGAGCGAGATCGGCATCTAAACGGTCAAATACCGGCTCACCTAAGCCCGCAGGCACATGCTCTGCAATAACGGTAATTTTAGCGCCAATCGAATCACCTTCTTTCTTTAAGCCACGCAATAACTCGTCAAGAGCCTCTAATTTGCTGGGATCTGGACAAAAAAATGGATTTTCTTCGACAATTGACCAGTCTTTAATTTCACATGCGACTGACCCCATTTGCGTTAAACACCCATGAATTTGCACGCCGAGCTTTTCTTGTAAATATTTTTTCGCAATCGCGCCTGCGGCAACACGCATTGCCGTTTCACGTGCTGATGAGCGACCACCACCACGGTAATCACGCTGGCCATATTTTTGTTCATAAGTGTAATCTGCATGGCCGGGCCTAAACACGTCTTTGATTGCACCATAATCTTGCGAGCGTTGGTCAGTGTTTTCAATCAGTAAGCCAATGCTAGTTCCAGTTGTCACACCATTAAAGACACCTGATAAAATTTTCACTTGGTCAGGCTCACGGCGCGCAGTCGTATAACGTGATGTTCCCGGGCGACGACGGTCTAAATCTTTTTGTAAATCTGCTTCTGTCAGTGCTAAGCCTGGGGGAACCCCATCGACAATGCAACCTAATGCAACGCCATGTGACTCGCCAAATGTGGTCACACGAAACAGTTGCCCAATTGAATTTCCTGCCATCGGAGTTTCCTATTCTAAGCCATTCTTGTTTTATCAAGAATTTTGGTTGTTAATTATTATATCGTTGTGTCGTTATTATTGATTACATGATCTTAGAACATCACGCAACTGTTGATTAATCGATATAAAGCTCAAAATGTGCGTGGTGCTCAACAAGTTGTTCACGAGTTAACATAAACACACCATCACCGCCGTATTCGAAGTCGAGCCAAATAAATGGAATTTCAGGATATTGTTCAATCAGATGAACCATGCTGTTACCCACTTCACACACTAAAACCCCTTCTTCCGTCAGAAAACGCGGTGCATTCGCTAAAATACGACGCACCAGTTTCAAACCATCACTTCCAGCAGCTAGTGCTAATTCAGGTTCGACGCGAAACTCTTCCGGTAAATCGTCCATATCTTCCGCATCAACATACGGTGGATTTGTCACGATCAGGTCATATTTGACCTCTGGCATATCACGGAATAAATCAGAGCGAATCGGTATCACCCGGTGTTCTAAACCATGATTAGCAATATTTTGCTCAGCAACGCTTAGCACATCACTTGAAATATCAACCGCATCGACTTCTGCATCAGGGAATTCATAAGCACAAGCAATCGCAATACAACCACTTCCGGTGCATAAATCAAGAATAGTTTGTGGTTCATCCGCCACTAAGCCAACAAAGTGGTTATTAATTAATTCACCAATTGGCGAGCGAGGAATAAGCACTCGTTCATCAACAAAAAATTCATGGCCACAGAACCATGAGCGATTAGTCAGATATGCAACCGGAATACGATCATTAATACGTCGCAAAACTCGCTCAATAATGCGGTGGCGTTCTGTTGGCGTTAAGCGGGATGTTAATAGCTCATCGGGCAGGTCTAGAGGCAAGTAAAGTGTTGGTAACACCAATTGTAGCGCCTCATCCCATGGGTTATCTGTACCATGACCATAGTACACATTGGCAGCATTAAAGCGGCTCATCGTCCAACGTAAAATATCTTGAATGGTATGAAGTTCTGCAACGGCTTCATCAACGAAAATCTTTTCCAAGAAGGGGTTCTCCAGCCTGTATTTTGAAAGGGAATATATGAATAGCTAAAGTTTGCCACGAAGTGAAAGACAAATCAGCAGATTAATGTAATAAAATTTTCTGAGAAAATCTGGTTATCGCGCTTATTGAAGCATCTTTGGTCGTAAAAACGCCCTTTATTTTAGCTAAAGGGCGTGAAGAAAAATAACCAGTTCAGCAAAGAAGTCACGATACTAACTTTCGTTTTGCAGTACCACTTCCGCCTCTTTCGCTGGCTTTTTTACCCAAAGTGCATAGGCGATAGTCAGTAATACTAACCAAACAACGCCGACATATAATGCAATTCGTGTCGATTCAAAATACCCCAAGACACCAAAGACAAATACCATAAATGCGATAGCTAAAATAGGAGCGACAGGCCACATAGGTACAGGGAATTTTAATTGGCCAATTTCTTCTGGCGACATTTTTTTACGCATTGCAAACTGCGACAGTAAAATCATCAACCATACCCAAATCGTTGCGAACGTCGCAATTGACGCAATCACCACAAACACATCGTCAGGGATGACATAGTTCAATACCACACCCACCAGCAATACCGCGACCATCACTAATACCGTCATCCAAGGCACACCATTTTTTGTCAGCTTAGTAAAGGCTTTCGGTGCTTGTCCTTCATGTGCCATGCCATACATCATACGCCCAGCACCAAAGATATCGCTGTTAATTGCCGAAATTGCCGCAGTGATCACCACAATATTTAAGATATTCGCCGCAGATTGAATACCTAAGCTATCGAAAATTTGCACAAACGGGCTACCTTGCTGCCCAATTTGGTTCCATGGGTAAATACACATCAAGACAAATAAAGTCATAACATAAAACAGTAAGATACGAATTGGTACTGCATTAATCGCTCTTGGAATCGTGGTTTCAGGGTTTTTCGCTTCACTCGCTGTAATACCAATAACTTCAATACCTCCGAACGCAAACATCACCACTGCAAAGGACGCAATCACCCCACCAATACCATTTGGCATAAATCCATCGTGAATAAATAAGTTCGATACCCCAACTGCATGGTCAGCCGCTTGGCCAAAACCAAACATCATTATGGCGGCACCACCAACAATCATCGCAATAATCGCGATAACTTTAATGATTGACAGCCAAAACTCCATTTCGCCGAAGGTTTTCACATGGCATAGGTTTATTGCACCAATAAAGAAAATAATGCTCAACACCCAGATCCACTGTGCAACCTCAGGAAACCACAGCTTCATATATACACCAAATGCCGTCACGTCTGCCAAGCAAACAATGAGCATTTCAAAAACATAAGTCCAACCCGCAAAAAAACCGGCTCTCGCCCCTAAATAATGGCTGGCGTACTGTGAGAACGACCCCGCAAGTGGTCGATGGACCGCCATTTCACCCAGTGCTCTCATGACCATAAATACAGCGGCACCGCCGATAATATAAGCGAGTAATACCGCAGGCCCAGCGGTTTCTATTGCTTTAGCTGAACCATAAAATAAACCTGTACCAATCGCAGAACCTAAAGCCATAAATCGAATGTGACGCGCAGAAAGCCCTCGCGCAAGTTGTGATGTGCTTTGCATGATTTATCCTTCGTATTATTTTATTGTCGTGCAGATAAATACTTCAGGCGGCCAGTACATTGCCGGCCACCTTTTATTTGCTTGATAAACTAGTTAGGGAAAACAGCGCCAGCCTTGAACAGCGCAGACAGTTTATATTGGTTAATTAAATTAATTGCCGCTTCGATATCAGGGGCAAAATAACGGTCTTTATCATAGTAAGCCACTTGGTCACGCAATGTTTTACGTGCCTTCTCCAAGGTTTCGCTCGACTTCAAACCTTCACGGAAATCCATTCCCTGACACGCTGAAAGCCATTCAATAGCTAAAATACCTGTGACATTTTTTGCCATTTCCCATAAACGACGACCCGCCGCTGGCGCCATCGACACGTGGTCTTCTTGATTGGCTGATGTCGGCAGGCTATCAACACTCGAAGGGTGGGCTAATGCTTTGTTTTCACTGGCTAATGCAGCCGCGGTGACTTGAGCTATCATAAATCCTGAGTTAACCCCCCCGTTATTCACTAAGAAAGGTGGCAACTGTGACATGTGGGTATCCATCAGTAATGCAATGCGGCGTTCGGATAGCGCACCGATTTCTGCTAATGCCAACGCAATATTATCGGCTGCCATAGCGACAGGCTCTGCATGGAAGTTACCGCCTGAAATAATATCGCCATTATCAGTAAAGACTAACGGGTTATCCGACACAGCATTCGATTCAATTAATATCACTTCAGCTGCTTGGCGAATTTGGGTTAAACAAGCGCCCATCACTTGCGGCTGACAACGTAATGAATAAGGATCTTGCACTTTTACACAGTTTTCATGAGACTTCGCCAATTCACTGGTCGGTGATAAAACATCACGGAACATCGCCGCAACATCAATTTGCCCTTTTTGCCCTCGAACTTCTTGCACTCGAGCATCGAAGGGTTTGCGAGAGCCCAATGTGGCTTCAACGCTAAGCGCACCACAAACAATGCCAGATAGCAGCAATTTTTCTGCCTCAAATAACCCTTTCAACGCGAAAGCCGTCGATGTTTGCGTGCCGTTTAATAACGCTAAACCTTCTTTGGCTTCCAATTTTAGTGGCGCTAACCCTGCTTTTTCTAACGCTTTTTTCGCTGAAATCCATTTGCCTTCGTAACGCGCCTTTCCTTCTCCTAACAGAATTAAACTCATATGAGCCAATGGCGCTAAGTCTCCAGAAGCCCCCACTGACCCCTTCGCAGGAATAAATGGATAAACTTGCGCATTTACTAATGCAATCAAAGCATTAATGACTTCAAGGCGGATCCCTGAAAAACCACGCGCTAAGCTATTAATTTTGAGAACCATGATTAAGCGCACGAGGTCATCATCTAACGGTTCACCCACACCAGCAGCGTGAGACATCACAATAGAGCGTTGTAATGATTGTAAATCTTTAGTCGCAATACGCGTATTAGCAAGTAAACCAAAGCCGGTATTGATACCATAAGCGGTTCTATCTTCTTCAATAATTTTATTGACCGTCGCAACACTTTTCTCGATAGCACCGTGAGCGCGTTTATCTAATGCCACTGTTACCGATTGTTGGAAAACAATACGCAGGTCTTCGAGTGTCATTTTTCCTGGGTGAATAGTTAACTTAGTCATTAATGGCACTCCTTAACGTGTTTTAATCATCGGTAAATTAAGATTTTTTTCCTGCGCACATGCGATAGCAATGTCATAGCCTGCATCGGCATGGCGCATGACACCAGTTGCAGGGTCATTGTGCAGTACTCGGGCAATGCGCTCTGCTGCTTCATCCGTTCCATCACACACAATTACCACGCCAGAGTGCTGAGAGAAGCCCATACCTACGCCACCACCGTGATGTAAAGACACCCACGTTGCCCCGCTGGCTGTATTTAATAACGCATTAAGTAATGGCCAGTCTGAAACTGCATCAGAACCATCTTTCATTGATTCTGTTTCACGATTTGGGCTGGCTACTGAACCTGAATCTAAGTGATCACGACCGATAACAATCGGCGCTGAAACCTCACCGCTTCTTACCATCTCATTGAATGCTAAACCTAATTTAGCGCGATCCCCAAGACCAACCCAGCAAATACGCGCTGGCAAACCTTGGAAACTAATACGTTCACGAGCCATATCCAACCAGCGATGCAAGTGTTTATCATCCGGCAGTAACTCTTTCACTTTCGCATCTGTTTTATAGATATCTTCAGGATCTCCTGATAACGCAACCCAGCGGAATGGACCAACACCGCGACAAAATAGCGGGCGGATATAAGCAGGTACAAAACCGGGGAAATCAAACGCATTTTCTACGCCCATTTCCAGAGCCATTTGACGGATATTATTTCCATAATCAAAGGTGGGAATGCCTTGCTGTTTAAATGCCAGCATCGCTTTAACATGTTCAGCCATAGATTTTTTTGCAGCCAATACAGTGGCTTGCGGGTCTTGAACACTGCGTTCACGGTACTCTTCCCAGCTCATACCAATGGGTAAGTAACCATTCAAAGGGTCATGAGCACTTGTCTGATCGGTCACCATATCTGGTTTTACCCCACGTTTGACAAGCTCAGGAAGAATTTCAGCGGCATTGGCGCATAGTGCAATAGAAATGGCTTTTCCTTCCGATGTGTATTTTTTCAGACGCGCTAACGCATCATCAAGGTCAGCCGCTTGTTCATCCACATAGTGAGTTCTTAAACGGAAATCAATACGGCTTTGTTGGCACTCAATGTTCAATGAACAGGCACCCGCCAGTGTGGCAGCAAGAGGTTGGGCTCCCCCCATTCCACCAAGCCCTGCTGTTAATACCCAACGCCCAGTTAAATCACCGTTAAAGTGCTGGCGAGCGGCTTCCACAAAGGTTTCATACGTTCCTTGAACAATGCCTTGGCTACCGATATAGATCCAGCTACCTGCGGTCATTTGCCCATACATGGCAAGACCTTTCGCATCTAATTCATTGAAATGCTCCCAATTTGCCCAATGTGGTACGAGATTTGAATTGGCGATTAAAACACGTGGCGCATTTTCATGGGTTTTGAAAACACCGACAGGCTTACCTGACTGAACCAGCAGCGTTTCATCGCTCTCAAGCTGCTTCAGGGACTCGACAATTTGGTCATAGCATTGCCAATTACGTGCTGCTCGCCCAATACCGCCATATACCACTAATTCATGAGGGTTTTCTGCAACATCAGGGTCAAGGTTATTCATTAACATGCGTAATGGAGCTTCTGTCAGCCAACTTTTGGCATTTAATGTATTCCCTCTCGGTGCCCTAATTTCGATATTTCGATATTTATTATTCAGTGCTGTCACTTGTATACCCTCTTTTATCTGTCCATTAGCTACCTTTTCTTGTTCCTATAGATATAGTTGTATATACATGTACGATCAATTAATCTTTTAACATAAAGATTAAAAAAATATGATATAAAAATATTTTTAGTCAAATAAAACAATGAAATAAATAAATTATCTGATATTTTGCTGTATTTTCTTTATTCTAAATCTGCTTGCCAGATCACATTTGATTTACAATAAATTCACACAAAATAGGTAGAGAAGGCATACACTCGATATGATAAGCGGAAAATATGTTTTATATCATTCCGCCCATGCTTTGACGTGGTGAAAAAAACTTATGACGTGAAACTGCCTTTCAGCTTATAACGGTGACCCGGGAACAATAATTTTGTACTTGTCACCGTAAAGGACTGAGACCAAGTACGTCTTGTAATTAACAAGCAAGATGCACCTGTATTAATTTGCAATAACCTCGCGGAACGTTCATCTGCCTCCACTGCCTCCACAATATGCTCCCCTTGTGTTAAAGGAGCCACTTGAGACAAATAATCATGTGGTGTAATCGATAAAAAATTTTGCTGTAAGTAATCCGGAGCTGCTAACGCATTGACATATCGGTCTTCAATTTGAACAGGGACATCATTCTCTAAATGGACAATAATCGAATGGAACACCATGGTATCTGGGCTGATATTTAACTCATTTGCCAGCGCGGGCGACGCTTGAATTTCTTCGAGCTTAATTATCCTGCAGCTGTATTTGTGGTTTCTTGCTAGTATTTCCGCTTCAATACTGTGTATTTCAAATAGTGCAGATTGCCCTTTTGGCTCAGCCACAAAGGTTCCCACACCTTGCAAGCGAACCAATAACCCTTCAGCGGTTAATTCACGTAGTGCCCGGTTAGCAGTCATTCGACTACATTGAAACTGTGTCACGAGCTCAGACTCGGATGGAATACGGTCATTTGCTTGCCATTCTGCGGTGTGGATCTTTTCAATTATCGATTGTTTCACTTGCAAATATAGCGGGAGTGGTGTCCCTTGTTTATCCTTTTTATCGGCTGTCACAGTCATTTCCAATTTAATGATTAAAATCTTAAGTATTAATATGCTATTCGTTGAATAGCATACAACACGACCTTAGTGCTATCGGACATTTTTTATCCTGACAGTCGCGAATAAAAACATCATGCTTAATTATTAAGCATTAACATAATTAAATGATGCAATTTTAATAAAAACAAACAAAAAACAGCAAATTTTTAGGGTAAAAAGCGGCAAACAACCTCATTCACCGCTATTCATTATTGTTATGGTTAGAACTGCAGCCCACCCATTTCAGCCGTTACGATGGGTAATTTTGCCTTCATGTACTCTGATGAACAGTGGGTTACTCCCTTGTTCATAAATCATTTCTACAGGCTCTTGCGCATTCCACACAACAAAATCCGCAACAAAACCCACTTTTAATTGCCCATGGCTATTTTCGCGGCCTAACGCCTTCGCAGCGTTACGTGTCACCCCTGCCCATATCTCTTCAGGTGTCAGCTTAAATAATACGGCCGCCATATTCATAATAATACGCAATGAGGCAAAAGGGCTGGTACCTGGGTTAAAATCTGTTGAGACCGCCATAGGAACGTCATGTTCCCGTAACAGCTCAATTGGTGGTAGTTTGGTTTCCCGTAAAAAATAAAATGCCCCCGGCAATAAGACGGCTACGGTTCCGCTCGCTTTAAGTGCTTTAATCCCTTCTAGGTCCAAATATTCAATATGGTCAACCGACAAACCTTTGTAGCGGGCAACCAACTCGCTGCCACCTAAGTTTGATAACTGCTCCACATGCCCTTTTACTGGGATCCCTAACTTCTGAGCCGCTGAAAATAACTTTTCACTTTGAGCAAGGGAAAATCCCACACTTTCACAAAAAACATCTACTGCCTCAAACAGGCCTTTTTCCCATAATTCAGGCATGATTTTTTGGCAAATCAAATCAATATATTCATCAGGTTTATCTTTATATTCAGCGGGGACGGTGTGAGCAGAAAGTAAAGTTGAACTGACTGAAATAGGATATTGTGCAGATAACTGCTTTGCGACTAATAATTGTTTTTCTTCATTTTCATAGTCGAGCCCATAGCCTGATTTCATTTCAATACTTGTGACACCTTCTTGAATTAATGCTTCGAGCCTTTGCTTTGCCCGATCAAATAATTCGTTCTCGCTCATTTTGCGGGTTTCACGCACAGTCGAATTAATTCCGCCACCTTGCGCACTAATAGTTTCATAAGAAACCCCATTCATTCGCTGTTCCCATTCAGAAGCTCGGTCGCCGCCAAAAACTAAATGTGTATGGCAATCGATTAATCCAGGAGTTATTAATTTACCTTCGACATCAATAACTTCGCAGTCATTCAATTCAATGTCTTGAGTAGGAACAATTGCAACTATTTTATTATCACGAATAACTAAATCATGGTGATTAATCAGTCCATAAGGGGCTGATAGTACTGGATCCATAGTGGCAATACGGCCATTACGCCAAACGACATCCCGAGAGTGTGTTTTGAATACCATCGCTTTTCCTATTGTTATTGAATTCAGTTTTATTCATTGCATTAATAAATCGTATAGATATGTATATACAATTAGACTAGCAAGCCCCCTTTTGTCAATGCTTACCTGTAAAAAGGTTATAAATATGTTACTTCACACGAACAATCTGCGATTATCACCATTCATCAAAAATGAGTTACACTACCAACCAGAAAAATTAATCACAAAAATATATTAGTAAAATTATGAAGAAAAAATTTGGTCTAGAAGATGAAGATGTTCGTCTTTTCAAAGAAGCCATTAATGGAGCAAAAAAAATCCGTCAGGACCAAGTCCTGCACGCACCTGTCCGCGCCAAAGTGACACAACCATCCAATAAAAAAATCATACAGGAACAGGTTGACGCCTCTTTTTATTTTTCAGATGAATTTCAACCTCAACTTGAAAATGAAGGCCCAACGCGTTATTTAAGGCCTGATGCTAACCCTTATGAATTAAAAAAACTTCGCCGCGGCGACTACGCTCCGGAGTTGTTTTTAGATTTACATGGCTTAACACAAATGGAAGCAAAGCAAGAAATTGGCGCGCTTATTGCGGCCTGTAAGCGTGAAAATGTCTATTGCGCCTGCATTATGCACGGCCATGGTAAACATGTTTTAAAGCAGCAAACACCACTCTGGCTTGCCCAACATCCTGATATTATTGCTTTTCACCAAGCACCTAAAGAATGGGGCGGTAATGCAGCCTTATTGCTGCTTATAGAAACTGCTGAGAGCGCTCGCCGCTAAGCGCTCATGTTGTTCTGTATTATTTAGCAAATAGCAATTGAGATGGGCTCAACATCCATTCAAACTGACTTTTTTGATGAGCCACATCAATATCAACACATGCCACTGTTGATGTCGTGAACATTGGTGGTTCTTTATGTGGGCACAACTCCGACACTAAATAGCCAACCAGTGGCAAATGAGATACAACCAATATCGCATTTGCGCCTAGCACAGCAACATCCCGAATATGGTCAGCCACAAATGCGGCATTCCCTCCTGGCGTTAATTGCCCTAAAACTTCCGACTTTGCTGGCAAATCAAGGTGCTGGCTCACAACTTGCCGAGTTTGTTCTGCTCTTAAATAGGGGCTCACTAATACCGAATCAATTTTAATACCTTGATTCTGTAGCCATTGAGCCATCAATACTGACTCGTCTTTTCCCTTTTGTGTCAATGGGCGCTCAGCATCGCTAGGCGCGTGTATCGCTGCATCACCGTGACGCATAATATAAACTTGCATAATCCACCATCTGAGTAACCTACCTGATTAAGGCGGTTATTCTTTTGTTGTTAAGCTAATTGTTGTAAAAGTAACCATCAGTTGGGGTGAAATGTGATTCTGCATGAAATGATCAACAAAGAAAATGATTTGAGTAAATTTTTGTGTATGTTTTTTTAGCAGGCCATGTCGCATGTTAAATTTTAGTATTTATTATCAATTAGTTAAATTTAATATAATGATTTATTCTAATCATACGAGCTTTACGTAAAAAAGCCTGATAACCAAAAATATGTTTGGTATCAGGCATTGATTGGTTTTATTGAACAAAGCAACAAACAGTTAATAGGCTAGCTCACCACGCCATTATTGTTCATTACTTGGTTTTATTACATCAACCCCACCTTCTACATTGGCAGAAAAAAAGGTTCGATTATTCTCTGCCATGTCACATAGCAATTCACAAGGCTGGAATTTATCACCATATTTCACGGCGAGGTTATTCAGAGTTTCCACCGTTTTTGCAATCCCTAGGCTATCCATATACCTAAACGGACCACCAAAGAAGGGCGGGAAACCGATACCAAATACCGCTCCCACATCCCCATCACGAGCATTTCTAATGATGTTTTCATCAAGGCAGCGGGCAGCTTCGTTAAGCATCATCATGACACAGCGCTGTGCAATATCCGCTTTAGTCAGTTTATTGTTGGGAACCACTTCAATTAGTGAATAAATGGTTTTATCAACTTGACGTTTACTGGCTTTTTTCCAAAACCACAACTT
The DNA here is from genome assembly GCF_028482225.1 of Providencia sp. PROV130. Taxonomy (NCBI): domain Bacteria; kingdom Pseudomonadati; phylum Pseudomonadota; class Gammaproteobacteria; order Enterobacterales; family Morganellaceae; genus Providencia; species Providencia sp. PROV130. The sequence goes on from NZ_JAMPQC010000019.1 coordinate 145,769, forward strand.
ATTGGTGTGATGACCATATTCATAAAAACCTTTGCCGTTTTTCTTACCTTTACGGTCATCTTTAACCACTTTGTCGAGGATATCAGGCGCCTTAAAACGCTCGCCAAAACGTTCAACTAAAATCGGTAAAATTTTTGTTCCTACATCAATGCCCACTTCATCTAACAAATTAAATGGCCCAACAGGGAAGCCAAATTCAACTAAAGCGCGATCAATGTGTTCAATTGATTCACCTTCAACAAGGCATTGCGCGGCTTCACATAAAAATGGCGCTAAAATGCGATTGACATAAAAGCCTGCATCATCCCCGACAACAATCGCTGTTTTACCTTGGCGTTTCGCTAAAGTAACCACTGTCGCAATTGTAGTTTCATCTGTTTGTTGGTGAGGGATCACTTCAACTAAAGGCATTTTATCGACGGGACTAAAATAGTGTAAGCCAATCACTCTTTCGGGATGAGTCGCTTTCTGTGCAATTTGGTGAATAGGTAAAGATGATGTATTAGAAGCAAAAATGACTTTCTGTTTCGACATTTTCTCAACTTCAGCAACCATTTTTTGTTTCAGTGCTAGATCTTCAAATACCGCTTCAATAACAATATCTGCATTTTCAAGCCCTTGATAATTTAATGTGCCTGATACCTTAGCCATAACAGCTGCACGTTCTCGGGCTAATAACCGCCGCTTGAGAACTCGCTGAGTCAGTAGATCCCAGCTATAGCGCAAGGCTTGTGTGACACCTTTGTCTGAAATATCTTTTATGCGGACAGGTAATTTACCTTGAAAAGCGGTGACATAAGCAATTCCTCCCCCCATCAACCCGCCGCCAAGTACACCAACTTGATCAATTTTCAATGGTGTTGCTTGTGCCCCCGTTTCATTTTTTAATGCAGTAACCGCAAAAAATAAATTACGTAATGCAGCAGACTCTGGTGTCATCACGAGCTCACCAAAAGCTTTCGCTTCTTCCGTATAGCCTGCTTGCAAACCTTTATTCATGCCGGTTTTCACAACATGAATAATTTTTTCTGGGGCTGGATAATGGCCTTTAGTTTTGCTTAGTGTTTTTTGTTTGGCACTCTCAAACACTTTATTACGTAGTAATTTGCTGCTTAATAAACGCTGTTGCCAATGGATAGCGGGACGCTGAACACCCCCTTTTTTCACCATTTTCACCGCAACGTCGAGTAAAATAGGCTCAGGAACCACATCATCAACCAACCCTATTTTCAGCGCCTGTTTAGCTTTTAGCTGGCGGCCTGTCAGCATTAAATCCAATGCATGCGGAATACCAATCAACCGAGGTAAACGCTGAGTTCCCCCGGAGCCAGGTAATAACCCCAATTGTACTTCAGGCAAGCCTAATTTGGTTTTATCATCATTGGAACAAACCCGCGCATGACATGCCAAAGCAAGTTCTAGCCCACCCCCTAAACACGCACCATGTATCGCAGCAATAATGGGCAATGGGTAGTTATCGATTTTATCAAACAGTACGTGACCTGCTTTTGACAGCTCACTGGCTTGGGATTTATTTTCACAGCCTGCTATCATGCTAATATCAGCGCCTGCAATAAAATTGTCTTTTTTTCCTGAGGTAATAACTAGCCCTTTCAAACCTGAGGTAGACTGCGCTTGTTGTAAAATCGCCAGGAATTGCTCCGCAAACTGCGCTTTTAGTGTATTTACTTTTTCATTGGGGACATCAATGAAGATCACCCCCACATTTTCGTCATAAATTTCTAAGCTAAAGGCCTGTTGTGTTTTTTCTCTTGTAACTTCTATAGCAGAATTTTGAGCCATTATTCCACCTCTAAAATCATTGCTGCACCTAAACCACCCGCAGCACAAGCTGTCGTTAACCCAAACCCACCACCGCGTCTACGTAACTCATTTAGGGTTTGTGTCACCATTCGTGCGCCTGTCGCCGCAAATGGGTGCCCATAAGCAATAGAACCGCCTAAGACATTAAATTTTTCCATATCCACTTCGCCAATTGCGTGATCCATTCCCAGTTTCTCTTGAGCGAATTTACGGCTACCAAACATGTGTAAATTAGCAAGAGTTTGTGCAGCAAAGGCCTCATGCATGTCAATCAGGGATAAGTCTTGCAACAATAACCCTGCTCGTTTTAAAGCGAGTGGTGTGGCATAAGAAGGCCCTAATAGCATATCTTCCCATACGTCTATCGCGGAAAACGCATAACTTCGAATATAACCAAGCGGTGTATAACCCAACGATTTTGCTCGAGATTCTGTCATCATCAACACCGCAGCGGCACCATCCGTCAACGGCGTGCTATTTGCTGCAGTAACGCTACCGTGCTTGCGGTCAAATGCAGGTTTTAATTTCGCATAAGATGACAAGACTGAGTTTGTACGCACATTGTTATCTTGGGAAAATGCTTGCTTAAAGGGAGGCATATAGGTAGTCATAACTTCATCATTTAAAACGCCATTTTCCCACGCTTTTGCCGCTAACATATGCGAACGATGAGCGAGTTCATCTTGCTGGGCTCGGCTGATCTGATAACTTTTCGCCATTTGCTCCGCGGTATCCCCCATGCGTAGCCCCGTAGAGTATTCCGCAACACCCGGTGCGACAGGCGCTAAATCCTTCAAGCGTAATTTCGTTAACAGTGATAATTTTTGCCCAACAGACTTTGCTTTACTTAAAGCTAACAATGTCTCTGCCAATTTTTTTGATACGCCAATAGGAAGCACAGAAGATGAATCCGCCCCGCCAGCAATACCGATAGAAATATCACCTACCATCATACTTTGTGCAACATTAACAATTGCTTGAAAACTCGTCGCACACGCTCGGGATACACTATAAGCATCCGTTGAGACGCTCATACCTGTTCCGAGAACAATTTCCCTCGCAATATTAGGCGCTTCGGGCATTTGTACCACTTGGCCAAATACCAGTTGCTCAATCAGGTTTTTGTCTAAATCACTACGGGCTAATAACTCAGCAACTACCGCTTTACCTAAATCGACTGCTGGAATTCCTGCATATGCCGTAGATTGCTTTGCAAAAGGCAAGCGTAGACCACTGACAATGGCGATCCTTTCATTTGTTTTATCTGTATTTTCACCATGGTGGAGATGTTGATTCATGGTCGCTCCTGCTAAAGCAAAAATGAAAATTATAGTTAACTAACTCACTAACCGGATAAAGAGGTCTGACCTGTAATGATTGTTAACATAAAATTCACAATTATCAATGGGTATTAATAAAAAATGCGAGCAGGTACGCAACTTAGAGTAAAAACGCAACAAATTGCAGTAAGGGAAAATGAGGGGATGAAGGAAGCCTTTTATCACTGAGTGTTAATCAGACCACCGTTTTAGCGATAAAAGGCAAATCAGAGCAAATTCAAACGTTTGATTAACGAAGGCCTAATTGAAAAATTAAGCTTTCTGCTTCACAGCTAAAACTAAATTCAGCCGTCAGCTCAGCACCACCCTCTACAGGCTTAATAGAATGGGTTATTACACAAGGATCAGACTCAACAGATTTTGCTTTTTCTGTGAGTGTTTTCAGCATGGTTTCAGCTTCACCTTGTGTAGCAAAAACATGCTGATACGACGCAGTACAGTCTTTATTATCCAATACTGTTCCCACATCTACACAGCAGCAGGCTGCGGTTTCATCCGCGCTACAACGGTTAATCGCATCAGTCATTTTACTCTCCAAATAAACAAACTGTTAAGTCGCTATCATAACGCTGAAAAAGTGCTAAAAACTAGTGTGTATCAAAATATATCGCTAATAATTAAACATAAGTTTGATCTTACCCCGTATTCGCATACTTATTGTTCTCAACTTATCCGCTTATGTTGCCATTTTGTTAAATATGTCGCATTTTTGAAAACAATATCACAATAATAGCAAAACAAGCTTGCAACATATCAGGTGGTCAGACCTATACTCTAGTAACTGGTCTGATTTGTCATAACGGCAAGGGACCCTACAATTCTGCGCTTCTTGCGATAGAAGTCGCTTTATTCAAAATAAAACATAAGAGGGTTTTGGTCATGAGCCAGAAAAACCTGTTCTCTAGATCAGCTTTAGCAATAGCAGTGGCAATTGTATCATCCAACGCAGGCGCGGCTGGTTTTTTGCTTAATGAATATTCTACATCCGCACTGGGACGCGCGTTTTCGGGAGCTGGTGCGATGGGCGACAACGCAAGTGAGGGAAGCCGAAACCCTGCTGCCATGATGTTGTTTGATCGCCCTTCTCTTTCTATTGGTGCCGTTTATATTGACCCAAGTGTTGATATTAAAGGCCGCGATAATAGTGCTTTTACTTCCAATGATATTGCTCCAAGCGCAGTTGTACCTAATGCCCATTTCATTTTCCCAATTAATGATAAGTGGGCTGTTGGTACATCAATGACCACCAACTTTGGCTTAGCAACTGATTTCCCTAAAGATTATGCTGGTGGGCCTGTTGGTGGTAAGACTGATTTAAAAACCGTTAACTTAAATTTGAGCGGTGCATATCGTTTCAATGATAATTTCAGTTTTGGTTTAGGCGTTAACGCTGTCTATGCAGATGCCGAAATAACGCGTCATATGGGAGTTGGAGCCTCACAAATCCCACCATTCTTAGGCGTGACGCCAAGCACAACTGCAGCCAAGCTTAAAGGTGATGACTGGGGATACGGTTGGAATACCGGTATCTTATATGAATTTAATCAAGACAACCGTTTAAGCTTCACTTACCGTTCGAAAGTTAAAGTTAAGTTTGAAGATGGTAAATTCTCAAACGACCTTCCAGCAATGGTTGGCGGGCTAAATGGTTCTAGTGTTAAAGGTAAACTTGATCTTAACTTACCAGATATCTGGGAATTTTCCGGTTACCATAAAGTGGCACCTAAATGGGCTCTTCACTACAGTGCTTCCTATACTGGCTGGAGTACATTTAAAGATTTAACTGCCTATCAAAAAAGTGATGGCAAAGAGCTATTCCATAAACCAGAGCACTTTAAGGATGCATGGCGTTTAGCACTGGGTACGACCTATTTCTATGATGAGAATTGGACTTTCCGCACAGGTATTGCTTACGATGAAAGCCCTGTACCTGCCAAATACCGTTCAATTTCCATTCCTGACCAAGACCGTTACTGGTTAAGTGCAGGTACCACTTATGCCTTTAATGAAAATGCCTCTGTTGATGTTGGTATTGCTTACATGCATGGCAAAAAAGTCAATATTAATGAGAGACTAAAAGAAGACGATCCAACCACGATGACAAGCTTCAAATCTGAAGGCTCCGCTTGGTTATACGGCGTGAACTTCAACTACGCATTCTAATTAATTGAGTTTTTAAATATCAGGGAGTGCTTTCTCCCTGATATTATTTTCGATTTCAACTTTCCCATCCCACTAATTTTCAAAACTTAACATAAATTTTCTTGACCCTAACCCACATCATATGTAAATTAAATGTTAAACATATAATTCACTTTATCATTTCTTTATAAAATAGATACAACCTCACTTTTGAGATAATTCGTTTTATATTTCATTAAATTATAATTCATTCTCTGAATGTTCTTATTTGCAAGTACAACCCAATAGCATAATTTATACTGATGATATCCACTAATATGTATGGCTTTTCATCAAACTGTATTAATCACGCTATATTCTATTATTGGCTACGGCCGTGAAGGCATGTAAAAGAGGCAACAATGACAAAAACTTAGGAGGTTTTATGGGAACACTGTTTACTGTCGGTTTTATTGGTGTATTAGGGGTAATCGCCCTAATTGACACTATCTCTCAACGAGGAAAAAGAGACAATGATTAGCTTTTTATTTATCACTCTCTAGTATCATTCGTATACAAGAGAGTGATAAACCTTCCAAAACAATTCAATTTACTAATCTATCGAATCAAGCTGGTCTTCAATCGCTGCCGCATTTGGATTTTCTGTTGCTTTTAACGCGCCACCACTTGATAAGAAATCATTACGTTGGAAATAGGCTTCTCGCATCATTAAGTACGGGTCTGAAGAGTTTTTCAGCAATCCATCTGAATCTAATAGCCTTGCTCGGGTTTCAATTCCTTCCAGTGCCCACTTACCTGCTGACATCCAGAATGTGAGATAACTTAGCATTGGATATAAATCATCAACTAAATCACCACCTTGTTCCCTTGGTGTTGCACTGCCATATCCCGGTAGCACCACATAGGGACCATAGCCCACGTCGTAATAACCCAAGGTATTACCAAAGCGTTTGGGTTCTTCCTTAACTAGCTGAGGATTGGCCATTGATGCCACATCAATCAAGCCACCCATACCAAAGACGGTATTAAGGAAAAAGCGGTTAAAATGTTTGAAACCTTGAGTCACTTCACCACGTAGGAAGCTATTTAACATACTTGCAGGTTCTTCAAGGTTAACGAAAAAATTGGTTAATCCATTACGAGCAGGCATCGGGACATAATCATTCCAAGCAACCGCTACAGGCCTCAAGACATAAGGGTCAAGGACGTTATAGTTGAAATTAAACATTGCTCGGTTGAACCCTTCTAAAGGGTCTGAACGCTCATGTGTTTCTGGGTCAATGCTACTTGCACAACCTGCAATCAGCACCCCTGCCAGAAAAACACCCGTCATGCGAAACTTCATAACATTTCTCCATTCCCTGCACCGTCCTACTACGGTACTTTCCACTGTAATAACTGTTTTGCTTATAGTAAGGCTAAAAAAAGAATTATGTTAATCCTTTTGAGTTATTTGATTATCATAAAGGCTAATTATAAGCCAATTAATCATATTCTTATTATAAGAAAATTGAACAATTAGTACAAAACAGAAATGTTCCCTCACTCAACTTTAAAAATGATAACCCCCTATTTTCGAATAAAAAACAGTCAAAAAAATATTTATGGTAGATAAATTCGATTATTTGCCCGTAACAACTTGATTCAATTAGGTCTGAACAGTAAAATGCCTTCGCTGTCGCAATTATGACGCCAAAAGTCCCCTTAGTTAAATGGATATAACGAGCCCCTCCTAAGGGCTAGTTGCAGGTTCGATTCCTGCAGGGGACACCATGCCTAACTCTCCCGAAGTCTACCTAACTCAATAAAAATCCTTTCTAATCAATTAAATCTCTTTATTTAAGCATTATGAAGTCAATCGGCTTCTACCCAATAAAACCTAAATCAACTTATAATTGGAGGCTTAATAAATAGGGGCTCATCCTGTTCAATAAAAAATCAGGCCCTCAATGCTACTTAATGCACGTCAAGTAGATACAGCTAAGCCTAGAGAAAAAGCCTATAAGATGGCTGATTGAGACGAGTTATACCTGCAAGTCATTATTAACGGTTCAAAATACTGGTGAATGAAATACCCATTTGCAGGAAAAGAGAAAAAAATATCATTTGGAGCCCTTCGCAGAGATCTCACCATTCTCCTTATTAATCAGCCTTGAAACTTCAGCAACATATTCTTCTTTTAAAGCTTTACGCAAGCTTGATGTATTTACCTTTTCATCCTCACATCAAAATAGCGTTTTAGATTGATGACAACCCAATTTTTGCGTTTGTCATCAAATGGCCGTGGCTGTTTTGCAATATCCCTTTTTTACTGCGGTCGTAATAATGCTCGATGTCACGCATTTCTATCAAAGATCATTAAAAGTGATGATTTTTCATAAGGCTCATCAATTCCTTTTAATAAAGTAATTTTCTATTCAAAATTAGGGTTCCCACACAACAAACGAGTAAATATTCTTATGAATTACTCTGTAACAACTTGAAATAAAGTGTTACAAAAAGGTTTAATTGACACAGAATAATCACAATCATAAGAAAAAAATCCATTACATATTGATATTATTGGTTTTTAAAATTACAAAACTAAGATAACTCAAAAAAATACATTAATTTGCATTCACATTTATTGATAAGAAAAGTTGATTTATTTACTTGGTGAAGATATAAATAAAATAATTACATAAGTTAAATATATCAAATTCAATTGTAACTATTTAACAATATACAAGAAATATACCTGTTAAAATTCAAGGAAATTCACTCATGTCAGATAGCTTTCAAAATGAAGTCCCTAAAGCGCGGGTTAATATTAAATTAGATCTGCACACGGGGGGGACTCAGAAAAAAGTCGAGTTACCCCTGAAGCTGTTAGCGGTTGGTGATTATAGTCATGGGCAAGATGATCGTGCGCTATCTGAACGTGAAAAAGTAAATATCAATAAAAATAACTTTGACAGCGTCCTCAATGAATTCTCACCGTCAGTCAATCTAACGGTTAAAAACACCTTAGCAGGGGATGGAAGTGAAGAAAGTGTCGCATTAACGTTTAAAAACATGGCGGACTTTGAACCCGAGCAAGTGGCTCGTCAAATCCCACAACTGCGCGCAATGTTAGCCATGCGTAATCTGCTACGCGACCTAAAATCTAATCTCCTCGATAACGCCACGTTTCGCCGTGAATTGGAAAATATCCTTAAGGATCCAACACTCAGTGATGAACTGCGCGAAGAGCTAGCCCAACTTGCACCGAAGAAAGATTAATTTGGATTACTAAAGGATTATGCTGATGTCTGTAAAAACTGAATCAACCCAAGGTGCAACAACTGTACTTGATGATACGTCTAATCATGGTGTTTATGCTTCTTTATTTGAAAAAATTAATTTAACCCCTGTTGCTACAATTAGTGATATTAATGAATTCCAAGATAATACTGCACTAGCGGATGCAACTGCGGATGAACGTGTCACGGTTGCTGTTCAAGTCTTTTTAGACCGTTTAAAATCATCCGGTCAAAAAGTGGAACGTTTAGACCGCAACTTACTTGATCATCATATTGCTGAACTTGATAATCAAATTAGTCAACAACTTGACGAAGTGATGCACCATCAAGACTTCCAAAAAGTTGAATCTACTTGGCGTGGTTTAAAATTCCTCGTTGATCGCACTGATTTTCGTCAAAACGTCAAAATTGAGCTACTGGATATCGCCAAAGATGACCTACGCCAAGATTTCGAAGATAGCCCAGAAATTATCCAAAGTGGCCTTTACCACCATACCTACATTGCGGAATATGACACTCCAGGTGGTGAGCCTATTGCAGCGATGATTTCTAACTATGAATTCGATCGCAGCCCTCAAGATATCGCCTTATTACGTAGTATCTCTAAAGTCTCCGCATCTGCCCATATGCCATTTATTGGCTCTGTTGGACCAAAATTCTTTGGTAAAGAAACCATGGAAGAAGTGGCTGCAATCAAAGATATTGGTAACTACTTTGACCGTGCAGAATACATCAAATGGAAAGCCTTCCGTGACTCGGATGATGCCCGTTATATTGGTTTAACCATGCCGCGTGTATTGGGTCGCCTACCTTATGGTCCAGATACTGTACCTGTTCGTAGCTTCAATTACGTCGAAGAAGTAAAAGGGCCAGATCACGAGAAATATTTGTGGACGAATGCCACATTTGCCTTTGCTGCTAATATGGTAAAAAGCTTTATCAATAATGGCTGGTGTGTGCAAATTCGTGGCCCGCAAGCAGGTGGCGCAGTGAAAGATTTACCTATTCATTTATTTGATTTAGGAACAGGTAGTCAGGTCAAAATCCCATCTGAGGTGATGATCCCAGAAACCCGCGAGTTTGAGTTTGCGAATCTTGGTTTTATCCCGCTGTCTTACTACAAAAATCGTGATTATTCCTGTTTCTTTTCTGCCAACTCAGCCCAGAAGCCAGCACTGTATGACACCGCCGATGCGACAGCAAACAGTCGAATCAACGCCCGCTTGCCCTATATTTTCCTATTATCTCGTATCGCACATTACTTGAAACTGATCCAACGTGAAAACATTGGTACCACCAAAGATAGACGCCTTCTTGAATTAGAACTCAACAACTGGGTGCGTGGTTTAGTGACTGAAATGACCGATCCGGGGGATGATTTACAAGCCTCTCATCCTTTACGCGATGCAAAAGTGGTTGTCGAAGATATTGAAGATAACCCTGGCTTCTTCCGCGTGAAACTGTATGCCGTCCCACACTTCCAAGTCGAAGGTATGGATGTTGATTTATCGTTAGTTTCACAAATGCCTAAAGCCAAAGCCTAACGGTTCATAAAGGTCATTCAGGATGAAAATCTACCGTCCCCTATGGACAGACGGGGCCTTTTTGGCCCCTCAGCAATTTCAACAACAAGCCCGCTGGGACAACCATGTCGCTGAAGTCGTTGCTCAAATGGGTATTGCCTCAACGTGGGGGGTGATTAGCGCGGAATTTGATGCCAGTGCTTTAACCTTATCTCGCGTTAGCGCACAAAAAATGGTTGTGCGTTTCCATGATGGTACACTTATTGACACTACTCTGGCTGATGCGCTTCCTCCGGTGTTATCCCTTGCTGACTACGCAGACCGCCAGTCATTAGACATCGTTTTAGCATTACCTTTAATGCTAGCAAATGGTGGCAACTTAGCCTCTGAAGCGGGCACTGATCGCCCTCGTCGATTTAGTCAAGAGTGGGTTAAAGTTCAAGATCTGCTCGGACATGAGGAAACGGATATTGCCGTATTGCGTCATGTGGCAACGCTACGTTTTGCACATGATGAGAATGAAGCCTATATGACCTGTCCGGTTGCACGGCTTATCCGCAACGCTCAAGGGATGTGGGAATTCGACAACCGTTTTATTCCCCCCTTGCTTGCTTGTCAGGGTAGCCTTGAATTACGTTCATTACTCTCTGAGTTTATGCATAGATTAGTGGCTAAACGCCGCCGTTTAATGGCTCTACGTCGCGAAAGTAATGAAAAAATGGCCGACTTTGTCGTTGCTGATGTCTCATTATTTTGGCTATTGAATTCACTAAACAGCGCTGAACCCGTACTCAATGAACTCGGGTCTGCATTACATCGTCATCCTGAATTACTCTATCGAGAACTTGCTCGTTTAGCAGGGAGCTTATTAACATTCTCTTTAGAACATAAATTGGAAGATATTCCACTATACAAACATGAGCAGCCTGAGCAGGTTTTTCCACCGCTTTTTTCTTTATTAAATACGCTACTTGAAGCCAGCTTACCTTCGCGTGTTATCAGTATTGAATTAGTAAAAGAAGGTCCTTTCTGGAAAGGGCAGCTTCATGATGGCCGCTTACGTGAAGAGGCGGATTTCTATTTATCCGTTCGCTCATCTTTACCTGCTCATCTGCTTATTGCTCAGTTTCCTTTACTGTGCAAAGCAGGTAGTCGTGATGATGTTGCCGATGTGGTCAATGTGGCACTCAATGGTATCCCCTTAAAACCACTCAACCATGTACCAACCGCGGTTCCACTTCGTTTAGAGAATCAATATTTTGCGCTAGATATTGAAACACCTGCAGGTCAAGCCATGCTCTCTTCAGGGCAATGTGCTTTCTATGTTCCAAGCACGTTAGGTGACATTCAATTAGAGCTATTTGCGGTACTTCGCTCATGAACAATACAACATCGCACCATACTATCGATATGATCTTCGCTCAAACTTGGTTGATGGTTTGTCAATTACATCAAGGCACTGCCATCACTCAAGGTGATAGTTTTTATCGTCGCGTTTGCCAACTCATTGATGAAACACGCCAAAAATTGCTCGAACATGGCTACCCCGAATCAGCCATTGAACATATGCAATATGCCCAATGTGCGCTAATTGATGAAAGCGTGATGAATCGCCAGCACCAAGATGATGGGTACAACACTTGGATCCAATCTCCTTTGCAAGCCCGCTACTTCAATACATTAGAAGCGGGAGACAAACTTTGGGATCGCCTACGCGGTATTTTAAATGAAACCGCGCCTAATCCTGACGTTTTGCTCTGTTTTCATCGTGTGCTTACGCTCGGGTTTGTCGGTAAGTTTCGTCAAAAAGAAGCGCCAGAACGTGAGCGGATCGTCGCTCAACTGAATGTTCAACTTCCGGACTATCTGGTCACTTCAGAATTACCTCTCGTCGTAAAACCTAAATTACGGTTTAGCCGTCGCAGACTTTACTGGTTTGGTTGGATAGGCGGCATTCTCATACTCGCCGCCATGTGGTGGGGGCTCAGTGCTTCGCTAGAACATTTACTACAACAGTGGATGACACAAGGATAGGCATGCAAAATCCAATCAAACCGTGTCTGACACTTTTTGCTACGGGGCTTTTCTTGTGGCTACTTTGGGGGTTTTGGTCTCTAGGGCAAAGTGTCACCATTTTTGTTTCCATCTTCGTCTTAGTACTGACGGGTGGAATGCTGTTTTGGCAATATAAACAACGACGCCAAGTGTTATCCACTGAACATGATTATACAGGTGCATTTCCGGCTGATAATTATCAAGGGCCTGTCATTTTAGTCTGTGGTCAATCTCAAGCGCTATTTCTGGATGCCCAATTACACAGAGAAACAAATCAAGGTTGGTATATCCGCGTATCCGCACCCACTGAGCTCGTTAATCTAATTGCCGCATTGGTGGAATATGCGCCTTCGCTATCTGGGCACTTATCCTTACTTTATGTTGTATTACCTGAGCAACTTACCCAACAAGAAACCCTGACACAAACGCTACTCAATTGGCGTCGAGCTATTGGGGAAAGCCGTCAAAAAACAGGGGTTAAATTACCATTTTGGGTGACGGTATACCTTTCTAAACCTCATCACGCTGATACCGCTATGCAAGTTGATGATAAACATACACCTTGGATGACGTTACTCAGCCACCAAACTGAATTTCAGGTAGAGCAAGAAGGTGCAATGTCAGTCCCTTACTCTGTGTGGCTACCCACGCATATCGGACAATCAGAACAAAGCCTGCAATTTTCTCTATGGCTAGATACCTTACAAAGCTGGCTAAACCAAGTTTTAGTTCCTCAATTCATACTACCTCAAGCTGGAGCACCGAAACAAATCCCTTCAGCATGGGCTATTCAGTGGATTGATATCACTAGCCACCCAAACAATTTATGGCAGCAATTTATTCAAGAAAAAACCATGCTGCCTCTATATTCATCAATTCAAACCTCGGATTTGCTACCTTTGCCCGATGTAATGTTGCGTCGCTTACATCATGATATTAGCTTAAGCCGTACAGAAAGAACCCTCGGCGCTATCGGAATTATTTTTGGTGTTTTCTTAATAGGCACATTAATCGGAAGTTACTACCATAATCAGCAACTCATTCGTCATATTGGCGAAGATATTGCGCGTTTTTCGCAACTGTCGGATACACCACTTGCACCAAAACAGACTGCTTACCAACAACTACAAGATGATGCTGCTCAATTAGCGCGCTGGGAACGCGAAGGCGTTCCAACCTCTCATTCTTTAGCGTTATATCAGGGAACGAGAATATTACCCTACTTGCATGCACTATTAAGTGGTTGGGCGCCCCCACCACCTCCTGCGCCTATCATTGTTCAAAATGCCCCCGAAATGGTCAGCCTTGACAGCTTATCGCTATTCGATGTGGGACAATCGTCGCTAAAAGTAGGTGCCACCAAGGTTTTAGTCAACGCCTTACTCAATATTAAAGCGAAGCCCGGTTGGTTGATTGTCGTCTCTGGCTATACCGATAACACCGGAAACCCAGCACTCAATCAAACACTATCCTTGAAACGCGCTGAATCGGTTAGAGATTGGATGATAAAGACCAGTGATATCAGTCCAGCCTGTTTTGCCGTTCGAGGAGATGGCCAGAATAACCCTGTTGCCGATAATCAAACCGCTGAAGGCCGAGCGAAGAATCGGCGCGTTGAAATACGACTCATCCCTCAGGCAGATGCTTGCCAAGAGACAGATAATCAAACCGTGTCACCGATGGACGATGACACACATTCGACCCGAAAGGAGAAGTAACAATGGCTATTCCTGTTTATTTATGGCTAAAAGATGACGGCGGTGCAGATATCAAGGGCTCTGTTAATGTACAAGACCGTGAAGGTAGTATTGAAGTGGTCGCACAAGACCATAACCTGTACATCCCAACCGATAACAATACCGGTAAGTTAACAGGTACACGTATTCATACACCCTTTATTTTCGTGAAAGAAATTGATGCATCAAGCCCTTATTTGTACAAAGCGGTAACGACTGGCCAAACCTTGAAAGAAGCCGAATTCAAATGGTACCGCATTGATGATGCAGGACAAGAAGTCGAATATTTCAATACCAAGCTCGAAAACGTCAAAGTGGTCAAAGTCGCGCCAAAAATGCACGACATTAAAGACCCTAATAAAGAGAAGCACAACCATCTCGAAGAGATTGAGCTGCGCTATGAAAAAATCACTTGGACATACAAAGACGGCAACATCATTCATTCCGACTCGTGGAATGAGCGTGCTACCGCTTAATTAAGAACAAGCAGGCGTTTCGGCGTCTGCTTTTTTGTACGTATTCGTACGCCGATGACACACAACACACAATTTATCTTGATACCTAATGAACCTCGGTTAACGGTTAGGGGCGGTAGCGTTCCTTGCTGTCTCTAACCATTTCCCCCCCAATACAAGAGAGAGAATATGGACAATTCATCCGTGATGCTATTACGTCGCCTAAACCCTTACTGTGCCAGCGCATTAGAAGCGGCAGCTTCACTTTGCCAGACACGGGCGCATGCGGAAATTACCATTGAACATTGGTTGCTCAAATTATTGGAAATGGGGGAAAGCGATATCACGGTGTTAGCTCGTCGCTATGAGTGGGATATGTCAGCCCTTTGGCAGAGTTTACTGACAGATATCGACAGCTTACCACGCTCCATTCATACCCGCCCTTCCTTATCGAAACCTCTCCTTAAACTCATTCAACAAGCGTGGGTGATTGCGTCTCTGGATGAAGACATCGAACACATTCGCAGCGTGCATCTCTTGTCTGCCATGACTCAGCAACCGTCACTGGTACCGAATGATAATTTGTGGCCGTTAATGACATTAAGTACGACCCAACTTCAGCGCTTAAGGCCGATGCTTGACGCGCAATCCGATGAACGACCTGATGTACAACAACTCGCCGCACATAATCAGTCTTTATCCCAAGAAACGCCATCTGACGCTAACGAGGTAGAAAAGGCGAAAAACTCAAATGTAATTGGCGACACTCTGAGTGAAGCTCTACTGGCCGTCCTGAATAAATTTACGGTGGATGTGACCGAAAAAGCACGCGAAGGCGCGATTGACCCTGTCTTTGGACGTGATGATGAAATTCGCCAAATGGTGGATATCCTCTCCCGCCGTCGTAAAAATAACCCAATTCTCGTGGGCGAACCGGGGGTGGGTAAAACCGCCTTAGTAGAAGGTTTAGCTCTACGCATCGTTGAAGGCAACGTTCCTGTCAGCCTGCAAACAACATCATTACGCACATTAGATTTAGGGCTACTGCAAGCGGGAGCTGGCGTAAAAGGCGAATTTGAACAGCGCCTAAAAAATGTGATTGAAGCCGTACAACAATCCCCGACTCCGATTTTACTGTTTATTGATGAAGCTCATACCATCATTGGCGCAGGCAACCAAGCGGGTGGCGCGGATGCTGCTAACTTGCTCAAACCCGCTCTTGCCCGTGGTGAATTACGCACGATTGCCGCAACCACTTGGTCTGAATATAAGCAATATTTCGAGCGTGACGCCGCTTTAGAACGCCGCTTCCAAGTGGTCAAAGTCGATGAACCTGATGATGAAAAAGCCTGTTTAATGCTGCGTGGATTAAAACCTCGCTATGCAAAATATCACGGTGTTCACATTACCGATGATGCGGTCAAAGCCGCTGTCACCTTATCTCGCCGTTACTTAACTGGTCGCCAACTCCCCGATAAAGCTGTGGATTTACTCGATACCGCCAGCGCTCGTATCCGCATGAGTCTCGATACACTCCCTGAAGAACTGACGCGTTTAAAAGCCAAGCGTAATGCCTTAGAACTTGAGCAGCAAGCGATCCTTGATGACTTAGCCATTGGCAACACCACCAACCAATCCCTGCTGAGCGAATTAGTCACTCAAGATGCGCAAATCGCCATACAGCTGACTGAATTAGAACAGTGTTTTGAGAAAGAAAAAAATCTTATCAGTGAGCTCTTAGAACAACGCCGTCAATCCCAAGATGTCAGCAATATCCAATCACAGTTAGAACTCGTACAACAAAATGAACCGCTGATCACTCCAGATGTGGATGTCAGAACCGTTGCCACCGTCATCGCGGATTGGACAGGCGTGCCATTATCCAGCCTCTTAAAAGATGAACAAACCGAGCTACTTGAGTTAGAAAATTCGATTAGCAAGCGTGTCGTGGGTCAAGAAAATCCATTATTGGCGCTTGGACAACGGTTACGTGCGGCGCGTACAGGACTCGCTTCAGAAAATGGCCCGCAAGGGGTATTTTTACTGGTTGGCCCGAGTGGTGTAGGGAAAACCGAAACTGCCTTAGCCTTGGTAGATGTCCTATTTGGTGGCGAAAAATCCTTAATCACCATCAACATGTCCGAGTATCAAGAAGCCCACACCGTCAGCCAATTAAAAGGCTCGCCCCCAGGTTATGTCGGTTATGGTCAAGGCGGGATTTTAACAGAAGCCGTGCGCAAACGACCTTACAGCGTCGTGTTACTTGATGAAGTGGAAAAAGCCCACCGAGACGTACTTAACCTCTTTTATCAAGTCTTTGACCGTGGTTTCATGCGCGATGGCGAAGGTCGTGAAATTGATTTTCGCAATACCGTGATTTTAATGACCGCCAATTTAGGCAGCGACTTACTGATGCAGCAATTAGACGAGTTCCCAGAATCGACAGACGGAGAACTGCAAGAGTTGTTGCGCCCGACACTGCGTGACCACTTCCAACCTGCATTACTTGCCCGCTTCCAAACCCTGATTTATCGCCCATTAGGCCCTGTCGCACTGCGCCAAATTGTTGAAATGAAACTGAGCAGCGTCATTAAGCGTCTTTACACCCACTACAAGCTTGAAGGCATTATAGAAGAAGCGCTGTATGACACCCTCGTGAGCGCCTGTTTATTACCTGACACCGGCGCCCGTAATATAGACAGCCTACTCAATCAGCAGATTTTACCGGTACTTAGCCAACAATTACTCATGCGTCAAGCTAACCACCAGCAAGCGCAAAGCCTGACTTTGGGGTATAGCGAAGAAGACGGGATCACCCTGAGTTTCAGTGATATTAAGGAGGTAACGTTATGAGCCTACTCGACACAGCCAAAAACCTCCTCCAAGGCCAAAACCGCTATCGCCTAGAAGTTCAAGGCTGCTCAGACCTACTGGACGTTGAACATTTTACGGGGCGTGAAGCCGCTAGCGAACCCTATCGCTACCAAATTACGTTTACCTGTTCCGCTCAAGACCTTTCTGCTCAACAATTACTGCGTCGTAATGCTAGCCTGACCTTTTCGGCACCGATAAATAACTTAATGGGGCTCGCCACTCAACCTACTGTTACCAAACGTGTGCATGGCGTGGTCACAGATTTTCGTCGCCTCTCAGGCTCTGCGGATGAAGCTCGCTACCAGCTAGTTATTGAGCCTTTTTTTGCGCTACTCCGCCATCAAATTCGCAGCCACCGTTTCTTTATTAATCAATCCATCCCTGATGTGGTTGAACAAATTCTGCGTGAACATAATTTCAAAGGCTGGGAATTCGAATTTCATCTCGAAAAAGCGTACCCCAAACGCGAACAAATCAACCAGATCAACGAAAGTGACCGCCAATTTATCGAACGCTTACTCAGTGAAGTGGGTATTTTTTACCGCTTTGGTTTACAAGATGATACCCAAACTGAAGTGCTCCACTTTACGGACAGCCAACGCGGCTATGTGTATGACAAAACGCTGCCATTAAATAGCCCATCTGGGCTGAGCGATAACCATGTCGACAGTGTTTGGGGATTATCTTTACGTCATCAAGTAGTTGAAAGCACTGTTTTTGCCAAAGACTATAACCACCGACTGGCGGAAGATACGTTGATTTCCGCTGTCGCAGACATGACTCGTGGTGATGGCGAAAAAACCAACTACGGCGATGTTTACCACTATAAAGGTCGTCACCTAACCCGCGGGGACAAAATTCGCCCTGAAACTGAAACCGCTAACTTCTGGGCAAGACTCGATCACGAGCGCTTTTTGGCTCGCCAGACTTTGCTACGCGGAGAAAGCAGCGCAGCAGACCTGACGCCATTATTGGTATTAAACATTCAAGATAACCCGCTCAGTTCGACCTTACCGGCCGTCTTTAAATCACCGATTTTAATTACGCGATTACGCTTTACCGCCAGCCGAGATAAAGCGCTAACCGTCCGTTTCGACGCTGTGCCTTACACGGAATCACTGTGTTGGCGTCCTGCTCTAAAACCACGCCCTGTCATTGCCGGAACATTAATGGCACGCGTCACCAGCGCAAAAGACCACGATATTTATGCCCACCAAAATGAACACGGGTTTTACTGGGTCAAATTCGATGCGGACAGAGATGATAAAACCAAGGGCTATGAAAGTATGCCCGTGCGGTTGGCGAAACCTTATGCGGGGGATACGTATGGGATGCATTTCCCGCTAATTCAAGGGACTGAAGTCGCTATCGCCTTCCATGAGGGTGACCCAGACCGCCCTTACATCGCTCATGCACTGCATGATTCCCGCCACCCCGACCACGTGACCGATAAAAATAACACCCGCAATGTGATCCGCACGCCTGCGAATAACAAACTGCGCATGGAGGATAAGCGCGGACAAGAGCATATTAAGCTCAGCACCGAGTATGGTGGAAAAACCCAGTTAAACTTGGGGCATTTGGTGAACGCCGAACGCGAGCAGCGTGGTGACGGTTTTGAGCTACGTACAGATAGCTGGGGCGCGATCCGTGCGGGTAACGGGTTGTTTATTACCACCGATAAGCAGGATAAGGCCGGTGGAGATGTGCTGGCGATGGAAGAGGCGGTAGCACAGTTAAAACAAGCACAGCAGTTAACGGAATCTCTCAAAGAAGCCGCTAACGTTGCAAAAGCTGAGCTGGCTGATTTACAAACACAGAAAGAACTCCTGTCTGAAACACTCAATGAACTTCAGCAATCCGCTCTGCTGGTTTCCTCACCCGAAGGTATTGCACAGACCACCCCCAAAAGCATTCAAACCTCGGCAGGTGAAAATATCATCAGTACTGCCCGTAAAAATGCAGATTTTAGTATTGCCAAAAAGTTCACCGTGGCTGCTGGCGAAATTATTAGCCTATTCGCCCAAAAGCTCGGGATCAAAATCTTTGCCAATCAAGGCAAAATCGCGATTGAGGCTCAACATGATGAAATGTTCTTAGATGCCTTAAAGGATATAAGCATTAGCAGCCATGATGGCAAAGTCATCATCAAAGCCAAAAAGGAAATTATTTTAACCAGTGGTGGTGGCTATATTCGCATTGCCGATGGCACGGTGGAATGTGCAGCCCCTGATAAAATCATCGAACGCGGTGCTGTTTGGCAAAAATTTGGCGGGAAAAGCATCAATGAAGCGATGCAGTCATGGGAAAGTTCTGAGTTTGCAGTTAAGCCTCAATTGGTACATTTAGACGATTTAGGCAGTCCTCATCTACCAAAACCTGTTGGTATTTATGCCGAAGGTACGAAGAGCACCAATACTAGTGATACCCAAGGAAATTTATCTGAGCGTAAGGGCTTAGGGTTAGATCAGCTCGACATTAAACTTGATGGTAAGTAGTGACGTTCTAACGGTCAGAGAATTTATTTTTAGGAGCTTTTATGACAGATAAATTAGACAATTCAGCAATATCCAGTGAATGCCAACATATTTCGTATTACTTACCACAATGGGATAAAAACGGGAAATGCCGTTGGGTTGATATTCAACTTCAACATAAATCACTCAATGCAGAAGCTAAATGCATTGTTCCGCCAACAAAGGTAATACCTATTATTTTTATCCCTGGGGTCATGGGAACGAATCTTAAAAGTAGTGTTGGTGAAGATTCTTGGAAAGCGGAATCGATTAAGGGGGCAGATACTCTTTGGTTTGTTCCTAAAGACGGTCATGAACGTAGAAAAACTTTAAACCCAGACACTACTACTGTTGAAAACAGGAAAACAAGTATTAGCTCTCGAGTTCATTCTCTCTTCCCTGATAATGGAAATCTACTCCCTACTAGACAGGAGCGGCATTGGGGTGAAGCGTTATATTTAAGTTATGGAAAATTTTTAGAATTTTTTCAATATGCTTTGTTGGATGATTGGCAGACTGATGTTTATCGTATGTATTCTGACGCTAAACTAAAACAATTCAAACGTTCAGGTGTATTAGCTAACTTAGTTAACCGAAAATTAGGGGATACTC
The DNA here is from genome assembly GCF_028482225.1 of Providencia sp. PROV130. Classification (NCBI taxonomy): domain Bacteria; kingdom Pseudomonadati; phylum Pseudomonadota; class Gammaproteobacteria; order Enterobacterales; family Morganellaceae; genus Providencia; species Providencia sp. PROV130. The sequence continues at coordinate 166,127 of NZ_JAMPQC010000019.1, forward strand.
ATGACTCTCCGCTAACCGATCCTGAGCTAACGCACTTTAAACGCTTCCTCTTTTCTGTTCATGTTTTTGGCTATAATTGGCTGAAGGATAATGTTATATCCGCTGAAGAACTGACTAAATATATTGATGATGTTTTAGATATCTACAAAAATAAGTATGGGTATGGTTTAGCAGTAGAAAAAGTCATTTTAGTCACGCATTCTATGGGGGGATTAGTCGCTCGTTACGCAATGAATCCCCCTGAAGGGGTTGAATTTAAAGGTTGTCAAGATAAGGTTTTAGGCGTTGTTCACGGGGTTATCCCTGATTTAGGGTCTCCAGCAGCTTATCGCCGAATGAAAACCGGAGCGGGTAAAGAAGATATTCCAGGGCAAGTTCTAGGAGGAAACGCAGAAAAATTAATGCCTGTTTTAGCTAGAGCGCCTGCTCCATTACAATTACTGCCGTATCCGTCATACCCATCAGGATGGTTAAAAATTGATGGTGAGAGTGAATATCCTAAAGTAGACCCTTTTGACGAAATTTACTTACGTAATGATGTGTGGTGGAAACTGTATCAATCTGACATTATTGATTCCGATAATGCGAAGGTCACGAGTAATTGGGATGAATATGATAAATTAATGGAAGGTTCGGTTAGACCTTTTATGGAGCATCAGGAAAAAGGTTTTTATCACCCTAACACTTACGTATTTTATGGTAATGAAAAAGAATCCGATAATTATCTATCATGGAGTCGAGTTTCATATAAACGAGAAATACAACTGAGTGAGGATGCATTGCGACGTTTACCGGCCGTTAAAAATGTTCGATTTGAAAAACAATCAGATGGTAAAATGTATGTTATTCCTACAGGAGATGTTCCGCATTATTATTACAAAATAGATGACGATAATGTTTATGAGTTAGTTTCGTCGTTAGGCAAAGGTGATAGCACTGTTCCCATTGAGTCACTCAATAAAATAAAAATACATGCATCAATTAAAAGTGTCTTGGCGACAAATGTTGATCATCAAAATGCTTATGCATTAGATGATACGGCTTATTCTGAATTTAGTGATGCCATTAAATTTACATTAAGATCAATAATTAAAATTGTACAAGAGGTTGATGCCAGTGCAGCTGACTAAATTACAAGCATGGTTCATGATAATTTTGGTTATGCTCATAATTTCATTTTTATGGCTCATTCGTGAAGTTGCTCCAGCTCCGTTAAGTGACAAGGAAAAGATTGTGATAGAAACTCTGTTTGATAAAGCGAAACCTCAATGTATTGGTCGTTATGTTATTGATGTTCCTGCATCATTTAATAATAAATTGCAGGATAAGATATTTATTGATGATTTTAAAATTGAGAGCAAATTTATTTATCCTCCTGCATTTCGGCAACGAATTGAGTTACGAGAAAAGGAGTTAATAGAAAGAACAACGAGTAAAGAAAATACACCTGTACTGAAGGAGGTTATACAATTGCCAGATGGAAAAGGCATTATTTTCGATGCGAATCAGTCTGGATCTAATGATGCTTATAGAACATTAGAAGCTCATGTGTATGTTAATCATATCGCGTTTATAATTACTACTGATATCCGAGATCTTTCTGATAAAAAATATGAAAAAAGAAAAGCTAGCTTTTTAGCTAGAGGTGGAACAGAATTTCAATCAAACCAAAAACCAGCTAAATTAGCTGCTATGCAATCTTTGATCTCACGATTAAGTGGGCGGTTAGATCATGTCGTTCCCACAGAAAAAGGAGTTTGCATTCCAAATGGTTTTATTTTAGATGATAATAGTAAACAACAAGAAGATATCTATTTTTTATATGAAAATAGTGATTTTAGTTTAGCCATAAACATGGATCATCATGAGACGCCTCAAGATGAAATATTATTAAATAAATCTTTTGAAATAAAAAAAGCAATGGTGTTAAATAATATGCACACGTTTAAAAAAGGTGAAATAAAACCTAATGGCGTTCCTGCTCAAGAATGGCTAATGTATGGGAGACAAAAAGTTTATAACGAAGAAAATAACGAAGAGTCAGGATTTCCTTATTATTCTTTTCTTTTGAAGGCAAATCAAGGTACATCCTCTTTCGCTAAACCATTTTTAAGTATAACTTTATTTAACAATGATAAAGAAACAACATACAGTGATGCCGAAATGGTCGAAATATGGGATCGAATTGTCGGCTCGTTACGATATAAACCCAATGCGTTTTAATCTATACAAGAGGGATAATAAATATCTAAACAGTAAGCCCCATTTCTGATACGAATCCGAAAGGGAACGATAAATAACGGCTAAAAAACACTGAGTATTTTGGTGGTTCAGATAAAAATGGTCTTCCATTATCAATGACTGAACTTTCGCATAAAGATAATAACGTTATTTCCAAAAAGTAGGTTCACAATGAAAGGATTTGTCTGTCTTTGTGACAAAAATACCCATGGAGGCCATGTGCTCTCGGCTTCATCCACAATGTACATTGATGGTAAACAAGTTGCACTCGTTGGAGATCTTGTTTCCTGCCCCAAACACGGAAATAACACCATTATAGAAGGGGCTGATTCTGCTTTTGATAATGGTATTGCCATTGTAGTGGATCAGTGCCTCTGTGCATGTGGGTGCCGAGTGATCAGCTCGGAGCCCAAAACCCATACAAAATAAGCAGATAAGGATATCGAATCAATGTATTGGAAAATCCCTACCATTCCCGATAAAACATTATTAACCAAACCTAATTATAAAATTGTAGTCGTATTTTTTACAACGTTAGCCGCTGCAATTTATATGTATGGAGCCACATTACCAACTGAGCAAAAAACACGTTTATTTCTTTTTTCATTGCCAGTAGTCGCACTGCTATTTTTTCTATCTATAAGTTTTTTGTATATCCGCTACCAACACGCGGTTATAACATTTGATAATTGGGAAAAAGAGAAAGAAATCACAAAACAGGAATGGCAAGCATGGTGTCAATCTTCAATTAGCTCTATCGCAAATGTTATTTATACCCCTGATAAAGACGGCACTGACGTGTTTTTGAAAGAAGCGGAAGCCATTCCGATGTTTCCTGATAAACCACGTCGTTTATTCAATAATCTGCAACTTGATGAAAATTTTATTACAGCCATCGACCTGCAACTCGAAAAACAGTGCCCTAATTATCGTTTTTATCTAACAACAATTTATATTTTAGATAATAATAGCGATGACAGTGATGTTCTAATTTATAATCAATGGCATCTTAAGCCTATTAAACCATCTCTATATAAAGATATTTTCTCTATTTATGAGAATAAAATAAATGATACATTTCTAGTTATTACTATCCAGTCAGCATCACAATTTAGTGAATTTATTTCAGCTCAACTATTTTCTAACGATGATAAACTAATTAACTCAAGTCGTTCTCGTATTGAGATAGAAAGGATAATAGAGTTTGATAATCAAGATATTGACAATGATATCGTGAAATACATTGATTACAGTGGAATATCAAAAAAAGATAAATTTCAAACATGGATAACCGATTCCAAACAAGATTTAGTCGATAATCTTCTAATCACTTATACCGAAAAAAATATTGAGTTTGATAAAACTATTCCAATTCGTTCTTTAGCATTATCTTATTCAACACCACATCCCAATGCATTTTTAACATACCTTTCACTTGTAACAGAAATATCATTAAAAACAGAATTAGACCAAGTTCTCATTCATCCAAATCCTCATGGTGCCAGTTACGCGGTTTACATTCGTAGGTCTTAATATGAAAAATAAAATATCCACGAGTTTTCCTCGTGGGAAGCTATTTGTGATTTTTTTAGTCTTACTCCTAAGTTTATCAATCGTTTTATTTGTCACTTATCAATATCAACCATTTGACTTAACACCTTACTATATTGGAATATCGACATTCAGTATCATTGTTTTATTCAGTATTTATTTTTATCCTATGAAAAATAAATTTTCACAAAAGCAAGAGCAGAAAACGTTTAAGCCCCAGAATAGCTCAGTCGATTTACATGCGCCGATTAAACAAATAAGCTTATTGCATGATGAAATTATTCAAGCACTACGTAACCAATACGGCACTTTCTGGCATTCCAAAGTCTCCATTCAGCTCCTCCTCGGCTCCCATTCCGCCGTCGAAAAACTCGCCCCTAGCCTGACGCAAGAAATCTGGCAAGAGTGTGATGGCACCCTACTCATCTACGGTGGCGATATCGGGAGTTCCATAGACTCTGAACGACTAGAAACCCTCAAACAACTTCGCCGACGTCGTCCGCTCGATGGTGTGATTTGGGTGACTGAAAACAGCATTTCATCCCAGCTTTTAGACAACAACGTCACTTTCACTAACCTCAATACCGCAACAGCCCACAATGCAGGGCGTGCAATCCAAAACCTCTTTCAAGCATTAGGTTGGCGTGCGCCTGTTTGGGTATGGAGTGTCAGTGATCAACAATCCCTCAGTGCTGTTGAAACGCCCTCGACCCTCTGCATGATAGAGCAAAATATGCCAGCCGAGGCACTATCGCCTAGCTTGTTAAGCCTGATCCCTGCACTTGTGATCAACGGAACTCAAGCATTACTTCGCGAACAGAAACACACCTATCTACTCGCCTTAGCCCAATTTCTACAAAACGGTGGCAGCCAACAGCTCGCTACCGCATTAGCCCCACTCAATACCCAATTACGTACGCTGCCTTTTTCCGGCATCGCATTTAGCCCTTCTATCAATCCGTTAAATCAGCAACGTTTGCCAAATAGCTGGCACCCCGATACCCGCTGGCAAAGCTGGTTAAACCTGCAATCTGAACTAGCATCCGGTTTACAGCCGGCCTCTTTAGGCTTTGATAAAAAACGTCTCGTTCAATACGGCGCGGCCACGGCCATGACCTTGTGGGGCGCAGGCATGATTGTCTCTTACTTCGCCAATCGCCAGCTTATCGAAGAGAGCTACCAAAGTGCGAGCGTCGCCGCTAACAGCCAATTACCGGAAACTGAACGCCTTAAAGCCCAATACGACTTTCAGCAAACTCTGGGACTGTTAACGCATCGGGAACAGAACTCAGTGCCTTTTTGGCTGCATTTTGGCTTGAATAGCAATGAGCCGCTCTTAGCACATTTATGGCCGTTGTATCAGCAGACGGTACTCCCTCCTCTGCGAGATAATATCCGTCAACAACTTGAGCAACGATTGCAAGCCTATGCACAATTATCGCCAAACAGTGATGAGCGTCGCCAAGCGACACAACGTGCATATCAAGATTTAAAAACTTATCTCATGATGAGTACGCCTGAGCGTATGGAACCTGCTTTTTTCACTGATAGTATCCTAACTACCCTACCCGCCCCTCAGGGAATGGATGAAGGGGAATGGCACACTCTCGGCAAAGAGTTGCTCATGTTCTACGCGCAGCAGCTACCCAAGCACCCTGACTGGCAATTATCAGCTAACAATAACCTGATTAATCAAAGCCGTACCTTACTCATTCGACAAATCGGCCAACGCAGCGAAAGTGCTTCGTTATACCAAAAAGTGCTTTTGCAGGCACAGAACCAATTTCCGGATATGACCCTCAATGACATGACAAACGATACTGATGTTAGTTTTTTATTGACGACAGAAGAGTTCGTACCGGGTATTTTTACCCGCAAAGCGTGGGAAGAGTCCATTGAACCCGCCATCAAAAAAACGGTCGAGTCGCGCCGCAATGAAATTGACTGGGTATTGAGCGACAACCAGCATGAACTTAGCCAAGATATTTCGCCTGACGTACTTAAACAGCAACTCACCGAGCGTTATTTTGCCGATTTTTCAAGTAGCTGGTTAAATTTTTTAAACAGTTTGCAATGGCGGCATACCGAAAACCTGTCCGATACCATTGACCAACTCTCACTAATGAGCGATGTGCGCCAATCTCCGGTCATTGCACTGATGAATACCCTTTCCTACCAAGGAAAAACCGGACGCCAAACAGAAAAACTAGCCGACTCTTTTGTTAACTCGGCAAAAGAGCTGCTCAACAAAGAACAAAAACCGGTGATTAACCAAAAAGCCGATTTTACGGGGCCATTGGAAGAGACGTTTGGTCCTATCCTAAACTTTGTTGATCCTCAAGCCACCTCACAAACCGGTGATAATCTGAGTTTACAAGCGTATTTAACCCGTATTACTCGTGTGCGCTTAAAACTTCAGCAAGTGGTAAATGCCCCCGACCCACAAGCCATGTCCCAAGCCTTCGCACAAAGTATTCTAGAAAGTAAAAGTGTCGATTTTGCCGAAACGCGGGATATGGGGAGCTTGATTGCTGCCAGTTTTGGGCAAGAGTGGCAACCTTTTGGCGATGCACTGTTAGTGGAGCCCATGACTCAGGCATGGCAACAGCTACTCACACCTACCGCTCAAGGGATCAATAGCGAATGGCAAAATGCGATTGTCAATGAATGGAACAACGCCTTTGGCGGTCGCTATCCCTTGAAAGACACGCAAAGTGATATTTCTTTGCCTCTGATGGCACAATATCTTCGCCCTGATAATGGACGTATTCAGCGCTTCTTAGAAACACGTTTGCAAGGTGTCTTACGCAAAGAAGGTAACCATTGGGTACCCAATAGCACGAATGCTCAAGGCTTGCGGTTTAACCCGGAGTTTATAAAGGCGATGAATACCTTGAGTGAGCTAGGCGATGTAGCGTTCGCAAACGGAGAAGCACGTCTCTATTTTGAAATGCGTCCGGGAACCAGTAAACAGGTGATGCAGACCGTACTGGTGATCGATAAACAAAATCTTACCTACGATAACCAGTTCCCACAATGGCAACGGTTTGTATGGCCTGCCGATACCGTCGCGTCAGGCGCCTCATTGTCTTGGATGACGACCTCCACCGGTACCCGACTCTATGGCGATCATCCTGGTGTCTGGGGGTTAATCCGTTTACTCGAGACAGCCAATGTCGCGCCTTATGCAGGAAGCACCAGTAGCTATACCGTGTCATGGACCACGCCAGCTGGCAATACACTCAATTACCAACTGCGCACTGAAATGAGCCAAGGCCCACTGGCGCTATTAAAACTACGCAACTTTGTGCTACCTGAAAAAATCTTCTTGGATAATTAGATCATCGTTGATAGTTATTTTCGATTTGATGTTTTTCGTATATTAAAAACGCTCTCTAGCGTTACTCACTAAATAAAATGCGTCTTGGTTGAAATATTTTATTTATTATGGGCAAAAAATGAACGACAACCGCTCAAAAACGGATATAAAACTTCAGGATAGATATTTGTAGGATCTTAAAATTATTTTGATGATATCTAGTGGGCAGTATTGAACATTAAACTCATCCGTTTGACACAATAGATCTTATCAGTACCAAAGAATCGGACATCGCAAAAGAAAACATCAAAGGAACATACGTCATGTCAGAGAAAAAGACTCCTGAAATCGGCGAATGCCAACACGTTTCATATTATCACCCTCAATGGGATGAAAAAGGAAAATGCTACTGGAAAGAGGTTGAACTTCAACACCAATCCCTTAATGCGGAAGCAAAATGCGTGGTTCCCCCAACCAAAATTATTCCAGTTATTTTTTTGCCTGGAGTAATGGGGAGTAATTTGAAAGCGACCTCGGCGGGTAGTGATTTTTTAGAAGATGATAAGATTTGGCGAGGGGATAACGAGATCGAGGTTTATGTCGACTGGGCTAAGTTAAAAGGTCAAGAACGACGAGAATTGTTAAACCCTAAAACCACAACGGTCGATAATCGTGGGGTCATTAACTCAAAAGTTTACTCGTTAATGACGGATGATGGTCAAGGGGAGTGTGGAACTTTACTTCAACCGAGAAAAGCGCGGGGTTGGGGAGAAATTCTCAATTTTAGCTATGGAAATTCATTGAGTGTGCTTCAAGGCGCGTTGTTAGATGATTGGCAAAAAGCCGCCAGACGGCGTGCTGATGGTAAAGAGGGCATCAGCGACAATCCGAAAGAAAATGGTATTGTGCGTCAGTTATGCAATGCCGTATTAGGCACTGAAGATAAAAATGAAGACTGCCTAACCGAAAAAGAAGCCAGTCATTTTTTGAACTTTCTCTATCCTTTGCATGTGTTTGGATATAACTGGTTGGAAGATAATGCTATTTCTGCCGCTAAATTGGTTGAGTATATTGATAAAACCCTCCGATATTACCAAAGCCAAGATGGGCACGGTCATGGTCTCGCGATTGAAAAAGTGATTTTAGTCACTCATTCCATGGGGGGATTAGTGGCTCGTTATGCCATGAATCCACCAGATGATGCAGAATTTAAAGGTTGCCAGGATAAGGTGTTAGGCGTTGTTCATGGTGTGATTCCGGACTTAGGGTCACCCGCCGCTTATCGGCGAATGAAAGTCGGCGGAAAACAAGAAGGACTGGCAGGCATTGTTATGGGGAAATCGGCTGAAGAATTGATGCCAGTATTAGCACGCGCCCCTGCACCCTTGCAGTTATTACCTGCGCCAAATTACACCAGTAATGCCCATGGAATGGCGTGGTTTAGTATTGAAAAAGGGAGTGCTGATGGCAGTGATTTAGTCTTACCCCAAAAAGGTGACCCGTTTGGGGAAATTTACCTGAATAAAACCTTATGGTGGCGGCTGTATGAGTCCGATATCCTCGACAAAGAGGATGCGGTTAGCCAAAATAATTGGGAAGAGTATGTTATTTTAATGAGGAAAAAAGTCCGGAGTTTTATTTCATCATTAAATGTCGCTGGTTATCACCCCAATACCTATGCGTTTTATGGGCAAACCAAGCCATCTGATGGCTCTGTGAAATGGCGTATCACATCTATTACGTACCCGAAAGATATGCATAACAGTGATAAAACACTCCCCAATAACTACCGTGAAGTGCCTTTGCCGTTTAACCGTTCCCGTCTTTATGAATTAAAATCTTCAAAATCTGCGGGGGATGGTACGGTTCCTGTAGAGTCCTTTAAGACAATCCAGCGCCAAAATGGGCAGTCCATTAAAAGTGTGTTAGCCACGAATGTCGACCACCAAGGGGCTTATGAAGTCAAAAACCTAGAAGATATTCATCTACGTCCGGCGTTAAAGTTTACCCGGCGAGCTATCGCTAAAATGGTCCAAGAGGTACCCGCATGTTAATGAAGACCTCGTTGCACTCAATCTGCTTTTCTTTAGGCCTAGTGCTTTTTATTCCAACGTTGTATGCAAATCCCATTGTTAAAAAGGACGCTGTTATGGTTGAACCGTTATTTTCAAAAACAAAACCGCAATGTGCAGGTATTTATGTGGTGGATGTTCCGGAGTCTTTTAATAATGGCACGCATAAAGCCACGTATGATGACTTTGATATCGAAAGCCAATTCATTTACCCACCTGCATTTAAACAGCGTATTGCATTGCGTGAAGAAGCGCTCAGAAATCAAAAAACCAGTCAGAAAAATGCCCCTGCGTTGAAAGAAATCATCCAGCTGCCCGATAATCAAGGAGTCATCTTTGATAAAAATCAAAGTGGAACAGATGACGCTTACAGAACATTAGAGGCTCATGTGTATATCAACCATATAGCCTTTATTATAACTATCGATATCCTTGATTTGTCTGCCCCTAAATATGCCAAAGATAGAGAAGATTATTTAAGTTATGGATTTTCCGAGTTTAAACTGAATGACAAACCGACTAAATTAGCGGCAATGCGTTCGTTGATTTCGCGATTAAGTGGGCGATTAGACCATGATATTCCAACCGATAAAGGCTGGTGTATTCCTAATGGATTTATTGCAGACGATGGCCAGGAACACAAAGTCGTTGTGGGGCTTAGCTATAAAAACGACGATTTACTCTTTGGTATCAATACTAATAGTGCAATGATTGCCGACGGAGATACCTTTTTTGGTCGAAGTGATGCAATTAATGACGCATTGAAAGCATCAAGCATGAAAACCTTAAAAAAATATGCGTCGATGGCGAATGGTATTCCATTTGAAGCATGGCTTCTTGATGGTACTCAAAATTATGAACAGAAAACGCGACAGGTCTATGACTTTACTCTTTATGCTAATGAAGCTGTTGCCACAGCTTGGAAGCCGTTAATCAAGTTAGGTCTTAATAGTAAGTATAAACAAACTCGCTATAGTGAATCTGAAATGGTCGAGATTTGGGATCGGATTGTTGACTCTCTGCGTTATAAGCCTAATTCATTTTAATGTTACCCTGAGTGACAGTGATTATGTTGTTATCGCTTAAATTTCACCTAAAATTGTTTACTTTAACCCCCGCCACTTAAGTACTAAAAGCACATAGGGTCTAATAAATGAGTCAAAAAATTACCTAAGTTTTTTCAACGCCAGATGGCAATACACTCAATTACCAACTGCGCACTGAAATGAGCCAAGGCCCACTGGCGCTATTAAAACTACGCAACTTTGTGCTACCTGAAAAAATCTTCTTGGATTAGCCATCGATAGGACATCACCTATGCCTTTATTAACTGCCTTGCGCACTGCTTGCTTTACTGGAAATCCGCTTGCTGCTAACCAGCTTGTTGAGCAACAAGTGGCTTTATGGGAGCGCTGGCTACTGCCTATTACCGCCGAAAACCCAATGGGGAATGACCCCGGTTATGACGATGACTTCGAACGTATGAAAGAAGAAGTCAACAAGTTATCAGGCTCAGATACACAATTAATCTGTACACTTGCCGAAAATCTCTTAACTCATGTCTGTAAAGACGCACGCGTTATCACTTACTATATTTGGGCGCGTTTGCATCGTGAAGGAGAAACGGGATTAGCCGATGGGTTAGGATTACTGGCAGGGTTACTCCACCGTTACCATGATGACTTGCTGCCAAATCGCCCAAATAGCCGAAAATCCGCCATTGAATGGCTCGCGGGTCAACGGGTTATCGACAGTTTATCCCTTTATCCTGAAGTGGATAGTAACGAATTCGCACGTATCGTGGCGTTACTTAGCTCGATTGTGGATGAATTTAGTACATGGGATGAAGCAAACCGTCCTAATCTTGCACCACTACTACGCGCATTAGAAAATCGACTTGCGCAATCTGGCGGTGCGAATAGTGTTGTTCCACAAAATATTAAATCAACAGAAAATATATCAACGAAACAGACATCATCGGGTATCAGCGCTATCACGCCTATTCAGTCTGGTCGAGAATTACTTGACCAAGCCAAAGTACTCGCCAATTATCTGCGCAATCAACCTAATGGTTGGTTGTCAGGTCACCGGCTGATGAAATCCGTACGGTGGGATACGCTACACCAATCTCCCCCACAAAATCAGCAAGGTTGTACTCGATTAGCCCCACCACGCTCAGATGCCAAAGCGCAGCTAAAACGTTTATATCTGCAACAAAATTGGCTCGAACTCACCGAGCAAGCCGACCGATTGTTTGCAGAAGGCGTTAATCATTTTTGGTTAGATGTGCAGTGGTATTTGCATCAGGCATTGAGTAAATCCCCTGCGCCGTGGGACGGCTGGGCAGAAGTGATTACTTCTGATTTAAAGCAGTTCTTACTTCGCTTACCGGGTTTAGAAAATCTCGCTTGGGAAGATGGCACACCTTTCGCTGATGAAGTTACATTAGCGTGGATCAAACAGCATATTCTAGAAGAGAATATTCAGTCTCTCCATCACATGCCTGTTCGTGGCACAAGTGACGATGATAACGACTCAATATTTTCGTTAGAACAAGAAGCGTTAACTCAAGCTGACACTGAAGGCGTTGAAGCCGCATTAGCCTGGTTAATGTCACGTCCGAATATCCAAACACCCCGTCAAAAATGGTTGCTGCAATTAGTGATGGCAAGAGTGGCTGAACAATTTGCTCGTTATGATTTGGCACTGAATTTACTTCGTGAATTAGACCACAGTGCTGAGCAGATGCGTCTCGCTGATTGGGAACCACACTCGTTATTTGAAGTTAAAGCCCGCCAATTGCAACTGTTGCGAGGGAAAACGCAGCGTAATACGCCTGACAAAGCTGAACTGCATCATCAGATGTCTGAGTTACTGGCTCAACTCACACGATTAGATCCTGTGCGAGCCTTAGTGCTCTACCCCTAAATTAATCAATGAGAACCACACAAATGGATGATTTAACCCTTCGCTATTATGATGCGGAGATGCGATATCTGCGTGAAGCAGCTAAAGAATTCGCTCAAGCTCACCCCGATCGTGCGGCGTTATTAGATTTAGACAAAGTGGGCATTCCTGACCCTTTTGTTGAACGACTTTTTGAAGGTTTTGCCTTCTCCATGGGGCAATTGCGCCAAAAAATTGATGATGATTTACCTGAGTTAACAGAAGGGTTAGTTAGCCTACTTTGGCCTCATTATCTACAAACCATTCCATCGCTTTCTGTCGTTGAACTCGCGCCAGATATTCACGATATGAAACTCTCATCGGTGATCCCTGCTAACTTTGAAGTGCTTTCGCGCCCGATTGGTCCCAAAAAGACCGTCTGCCGCTATCGCACAACGCGAGACTTAACGCTCAATCCCATTGTGCTATCAACCGTTAATTTAACCACAGAGCCTGATGGCCGTTCCGTAATTCGTTTGCAGTTCGATTGTGCGAAGCTCGCTGACTGGAAACAAACCGCACTTAATGCACTCTCCTTTTATCTCTCTGGTGACGTTCCAACGACCTATGCACTCCATTTAGCGCTGACTAAGCAAGTTGCAGCCACCTATATTCGCCTGCCATCGTCCCCTGATCGTATTCGTTTACCCCTTTGGTTTTCCCCGGGGGGCTTTGCTGAAGAAGACCAACTGTGGCCTAAAAGCGATAGCACTTTCAGCGGCTACCAGCTATTACTGGAGTATTTTTCTTTCCGTGAAAAATTTTTCTTCGTCAACTTAAACGGGCTCGGTGAGATTCAATTACCTGAAGGATTGAGTCATTTTGAACTCGAAATTGTGCTTGATACGCTATGGGATAGCGATATTCCATTAAGTACGGATAACCTAAAACTGCACAGCGTTCCGGTGATCAACTTATTCAACATTGAAGCCGACCCACTGACGGTTAATGGGCTAGAAAGTGAATATTTACTACGCCCTCGGCGCTTGCAAGATGGACACACCGAAATTTATGCAGTCGATACGGTTCATGGCACAAGGCGAGATGAACATATTCACTATGTGCCATTCAGTAGTTTCCGTCACAGAGGGGGAATGCTCCGCCACAACGCCCCTGAACATTACTATCACACACGAATTAAACGCGGCGTCAGCGGACTACATGACACATGGTTAATTGTAGGGAGAGCGCACGAGCAACCAAGCGCATCTCTTGAAAGTGAAACACTATCGCTCCAATTAACCGGGACTAACGGACAACTCCCTCGCAAAGCGTTACAAAGTACATTATTAGACAGAACTGAAGAGACTTTACAGACACAGTTACGGGTTCGTAACTTATGTAAACCTACGCTACCTTGCTACCCACCTGCTGAAGATAGATTTCATTGGCGTGTACTTAGCCACCTTGGTGCCAGCTTCCTGAATATGATGGATAACGTAGAGGTATTACGAGGCACTCTCGCACTTTACGATTGGCGAGAGGATGACCTGAATAGCCGTAAACTCGATGCCATGATCCACGTTGAGCAGCATCTCATCGAACGATTTGAAAAAGGCTTTTTACACCGGGGTATTGCCATTGACATCACTATTGATAGCCACGGCTTTAACGGTGAAGGTGACATTCATCTTTTTGGCGAAATGCTCAACCGTTTTTTTGCCCTCTATACCGATGTACACCTGTTTAACCAATTGACTTTACATATTTTACCGACAGGAAATAGTCTGACATGGACCGAAAATCATCCTCAGTAAATCCGCTTCTTGATGCGCTTGGGGAGCGTCTTCCGTTAGTTAATTTCTATCGATTTTGCCAGCTACTAGAACAAAGTAATGCACAGAGCCCGTCGCTCGGCAGTACTCAAGACCCCAAAACAGATGCGATTCGTTTTCGCCCTCACCGTGGAATGGGCTTTCCCGTCACCGAAATTAAAGGGTTGGATATTGACGATAGATACCGTGATAGTATAACTCCGAGCATTCGAACGACTTTTTTAGGGTTATATGGTGTCACTTCCCCGCTACCGACAACCTACCTTGATGACATTGCACAACGACGTGAGGGAACCGAGTCTCTTGCCGATTTTTTAGATATTTTTAACCACCGACTGACGACGCAGTTTTATCGTATTTGGCGAAAATACTCTTACCCTGCAACATTTTTAGCGGGAGGTGAAGACGAAACTTCCCAGTATTTATATGGGTTAATTGGCTTAGGTATACCTGGCACGGCGCAACATATACAAGCGCCATTATCCCGATTTCTCGCATTACTGGGTACGCTACGTTTTCCAACTCGTACCGCCGAAGGGGTTATATCATTAGTTAAATTACTGGCGCCTGATACCCAAGTTAACATCAAGCCTCATGACCCAAGACGCATCGAGCAAGCCACTCAAACAGGGTTATCCTGCAGAACACCGATGACATTAGCCAACAAACCCGTATTAGGTCAGTACGCCATCGATGTTAATAGCCAAATTTTGATTATCTTACAAACCAATAACCTTGAAGAAGCTCGGAACTGGTTGCCTGATGGGGTGCTGTATCAAGATTTAATGGCACTATTGCATGTTTATCTCGGATCACGCGTCAATGCTCGTCTTAACTTAACGTTACCAAGAAAGTTATTACCCAATGCGGCGTTAAGCACTCAATCTCACCAAGGTGTTCAATTGGGGCGTACCGCAGCAATGGGAACACTCAGCCCACAAACTGCGCATCAAGAACACGTTATCACGTTAAATTTAGGGCGTTACCAACGATTAACGACGTCAACACAGAGTACGCCTCCCCAAAATTATGCTAATTATCGATTTTAAGTTTGAGGATCACTTATGAAACAATTCCCTCTATTCTCCTTTTGCAGCAAAACATTAATGCTCCTCAGCGCATTAAATCTATCGGGCTGTGGTCTTACTCAGATGGTCGGTGATGGTACTCGCAATGTTGCAAGCTCCCTCTTTTATAAACAAGTGAAAGTCGTACACTTAGATTTTGTCGCACGTGAAGCATTAAATACCGATGATACTGGCGCATCGTTATCAACGATTATCCGTGTTTATCAACTAAAAAACTTTGAAAGCTTTGTAGAAAGCGACTATTCCACCCTTTTCGCTAAAGATAGCCAAGTACTCAAATCCTCATTAGTCACACAAAAAGACCTGCGAATTCGCCCTGGCGAATCAATTTCTCTTGATATGCCTCTCGAAGAAGGCGCTGAGTTTGTTGCTATCGCCGTGATGTTTCACCATCCAGACCTTGTCACCGATGATTGGCGTGTGGTGATCCCCAAAAAACGGTTATTACCTGATGACCCACGTTTATTAACGCTCGTGGATAACACGATGACACTAAAACCGCTGGGAGAAAAATAACATGTCTCAACCTTCATTATATGAAATGTTGACAGGGTATTTTGCGGGAGGATTGAATATTGATGACATTCCAGAACATGACCAAGTGATGGTTTCCGTCATGGACAATATTCGCCGTATTCTCAATACCAGAGCAGGGAGCATCGAACATATTCCAGATTACGGGCTTCCCGATATGAGTAAAATGATCCAAGGTCTCCCCGGCACCGCTCACAATATGATGACTGTTTTATCGGCAACGTTGCTCAAGTATGAGCCCCGCATCAAATCTCTTTCTTTAATGTTATTACCGCAAAATAGCTTTGGTGCACTCCACTATGCCCTTGAAGTTGAGTTGCACGAACAAGGTTTGATCCGCTATGGCACCCAATTTATGCCTGATGGACGCATTTTATTACATCATCTAAAAAAACAATTCGATACGATTTAACCGACGATAGCGTGAGAAGACTATGACCCCAGATTTAAACACATTACGCCTTGGTGGCGACCCTCGCACCCTGGCTGATTTCTCTGCCCTTAAAGACGAGTTAAACAAACGCTTCCATCCTGCCCGCCCTGATGTTGACTGGGCGCGAGCTCATGGGCTATGTTTGTCCTTATTCAACCAAAATGGCGCTGATTTACAAACTTGCGCATGGTTTACCCTGATCCGCCAGCATCAAAATGGCATTGCGGGATTAAACGAAGGCTTATCTTTACTCCAACATTTACTGAGCCGCCACTGGCAAGGATTATGGCCACAACAGACCCATGCCCGGGTTGAGATCCTCGCAACGCTGAGCCAACAACTCATGACAGGGTTACGCGCCCATGCACCTGTTTATGCAGACCTGCCAGCACTGTATCAAACTGAAGCGACGCTCAACCAAATTGGACAGTTGCTGCAAACATTAGAGCTCAAACACCTCACTCAGCTGGAACGACTGCAAAACTTGCTCACCACTCAAGCCAAGCAGCTCGAAAATACCGATGTTCCCGATAGTGGTTTTATTCCACCAACGCCGCTGCAATTGCCGAAAACCTCACCATCATCATTTCATGCCCGTGCCGCAGCAACGCCAATTTCCATCAAGGCCAATGCCACTATCAGTACACCGACACCGACCAAGCCTTCTTACCGCAAAGGCATTTGTGTGGGTCTGGCTTTCGGTATTGTGCTCACAGGCGCGCTGTGTGCAGGAACTTTGTATGTGTTACACCCGCAAATCAATAACCACGTTTTAGCGCAAGCGCTACCCCAGTTACCTGACTTTACGCCGAATATTGCCTCAATTCTTGAGCAACAATTACAGCCTAATACCGCTCAACCGAATAGTTTTTCTCCTGAGAAACTCAAGGTAATCGATAACTACCTCGTTGAATTGGAGTCGATATCCCCGATTTGGGCTCAGCAATATGGACTGAGTATGGTGAATTACCTCACGAAGCAATATGGTGAACGGCAAGAAGTCAGCGCATTTAACGATAAATGGCAGCAAAATATGCAAATTAATGCATTATCTCACGATAAATTACAGCAATGGTCTGAAGGGATGACGGAGTTGAATAATCTCAGTACTCGCTTAGACAGTCTCGATGGTAAACCTCGCAGCTATATCACTGGGTCTGAATTAAAAACCATTATTTTCAATGCCCGCCAGCATTTTAATCAAGGGTTGCCACTCGAGGAAGAGCTACGCCAACTAGAACAATTACAAGCGCAAGGCACTGTACCTGAATCAGAATATCAACGTATTGATACCCACTTTAAGCAACTATTGAACCGGTATGCATTGATTCAGCAAAATAAATAATTCCCTATCACTCAATAAATTGCTCATCGATATTGTCATCATTCTCGCCTTATTTTTCATTAATAAATGTATTTGAGTATAAGTGGGAACATCAAATCAATCATCGCCATGCTCTATTTGAAGGAAATACAATGAGTCAGGATGAACAAGGCGATAATATCCAGCACCGTTTTTGTCAATTTAATGTGAAAAAACGGGTTTCTTGGGAATGTACGACTGAACATCAATCACGGAACGCCAAAGTCCACCTTGATATCCCTGCAACCAAAGTGGTTCCTGTTATTTTTTTACCTAGCATTATGGGGTCTAACTTAAAACATAAAGATACGGGCGATTCAGTCTGGCGAATACGCCGTAATCTGGCATTAATAGCATGGGATACTCTCGGGTGAGTTTTTACGTCAGAAAAGCGTTGGCGTGAATTACTAGACTCTAACGCAGTTGAAACGGATTTTAGTCAAAAGGTAGGTAATGATGATGTTCATCCTTTCATTTTAGATATAAATGATCAATATCATGCGAATACTTACCAATTTTACGGAACGTATTTTGATGAAAATGCCCCGAAAGATAGTCGTCGTTCAGATGCAACAGTGACGTGGAAATTACGTGATAAGACCCTTTGCTTATGGGTATCAGATGACAACCGTTCTACTGAGATGTATGGCGATAAGCACGAATATACGTTACTCAAATCTAGCAATAAATGGAAAAGTACGCCATCAATGGATTATGAGGGCGGGCACGGTGACGGTACAGTGCCTAAATATTCTATAAATTTAGACAGAAAAGAAATGTTTAAAGAAATTTTAGAGTTCATTATTAAGACAGATATAACAAATGATTGAAATCTGGAATAGGATTTTACAATCCTTTAAAGTTTGTCAAAATGCTTATTAATCGGTTAATTAACGAAGTGCTAACCTACTCTCTGCTATTACGCTATGTATACTAGTTATCATCGATGAATGAATCAAAAATGAGTTACCTTCTATTTATTAGTGCATTACTCTCATTCATTATATTAAATTGTGCATATGCAACTAAAACCATCGGTTGCTATTATTTTCACGATCCCGAGAAAAAATCAAATAATGATGTTAATATACTTATTAATCTAAAATTTAAATTTAACAATGAGGCTAAGTTAACTATTTCATCTTGGCAAGAATTATATTCTTGCGAGGGGAATTATACATTAAAAGAAATAGCCACAGGATTTAATGCATCTATTATTAATAAACAGGATTGTAAAATCCCCCCGCCTCAATTCGTTATAAGCAAAAATGCTAATAGATATTTAATTAAAAATGAGTCACTTTTAATTAATGATCCCTCCTCCTACCAACTGATTGAGTGCCGTTCTGAGTAATTGAAATGACTTGGCCGCTTGAATGTTATTTTACTTTTTATACGAGAATTGATTAATTGAAAAATAAGCCAACACTTCTGGGCTCATTAACAGGCTGTTATCAACAGTTTTTCTTTAAATCTGAAACCACATAAGCATAATACCAATTTTGGCTCGTGAGTATTGCTCCTTCGATAGGATAATAACAAAGTATATGGCCTTCCATATATAACATTAAGTATACAAATCAATGGAGAAAAGGTAAGCGCATCATGAACCTCATAGCTAGCAACAATTATATTAAAGTAATCATTAAAGGTATTGGAGAATGTTACAACCAGGAGCAGATGTACATGGCTATTTAATTGTTTGGGTATGAGGGAAGGCTAACAAAACATGGTATCCGTCACAAGATGGGCACTATCTTGCATGAGGAAGGTTTTAACTTAGCATGGATTGAAACCAGGCTCGCACATATCGATAAGAATACGACCCATGGCATAGATAAAGGTTTGGTAGTTAAGTATCTTAGATTCTTTGTAATTAAAGCACCAATAAAAAGTGAGGGTATAAAGAAGGTTACAATCAGAAATAAATATTAATTTAATCATTATTAATCAAACTGATAACATAAAAAATCGATTCCTGCAGGGACTTCTAAAGATCTATTAAGACCTCCATTTTCAAATAAAAACAATAAATTAATTATTTTTACTTCCAAGAAGGTCTAATAACTTTTAGTGGAATCTAAGTACTCATGTATATAGTATTTTTTATTGGCAAATTTATTTAGCCGATACCAGAAGAAAAGAGATGAAGTAAAAATAGCCTTTAGAGAGCATAAGCCCAACTGAGGAGAATACAAATAAAGTTATCACCGAAATTAGTTGTAATAATAAAATTCATATATCACGCTTAGTTAAATAATGTCGTTGCATACCTGTCTCCGGGAAGTCAGGTAATGACATTTGTTTCACATATCCTAATTTTTCATAAAATGGCAAAGCTTGGAAACTAAATGTGTCAACTAAGCTATGAATACAACCTAATTTTATTGCTTCCCGTTCAGCGGTATACATCAATTCACGGCCTAATCCATCATT
This sequence comes from Providencia sp. PROV130, assembly GCF_028482225.1. Taxonomy (NCBI): domain Bacteria; kingdom Pseudomonadati; phylum Pseudomonadota; class Gammaproteobacteria; order Enterobacterales; family Morganellaceae; genus Providencia; species Providencia sp. PROV130. Next base: position 185,885 of record NZ_JAMPQC010000019.1, read on the forward strand.
TCTGGCACTTTCACTAACCCACAAATAATCAATACAGAGCCAATTTGCCTTAATTGAGGAAAGTAAACCACCAAGCATCACGCCATCATCATTTTTAAAATAAATTCCTAATGAACCAAATCGGTCGGCATTTAAAAACTGAGTATTAAAACTACGCAACCCTGCAAGTAATTCTTCTTTATCTTCGGTGGTGATTTCATGTGCAATAATAATATTCATTCGATGCTCTGCTAATTCTCGGCTAATAACGTATTATTTCAAACATATTTACGTTGATAAGTAAACAGTAAAATAGAGATGATAGAATAAACAATTTTAAAATACATCCGTTTCGATAATTTGGGTAATTAAGGCTGTTACAGACAATATCAATGAAGATTTGATCATTTGCTGAAAACGGTGTTTTTGCAATTCAATTAATTGATTATCAATAAGATCTTCCGGCTGATTAAATCTCATCATTTCTGGTAATGGTTCTATACAATGAAGCATTTTAATACTGCCTAAAATTTCATCATCCGTAAAATTTACATTTATTTTTTCTGCAGATAATGACTCATTCAAAGCAAGAAATAATTCTATATCTTCATAAGTTTCACGAGAAATAGCCCCTAACGCAAATAAGAGTTTCAAACGAACCGATAACTCCCCTAATGGGCCATTTCCAGTCAAAAGAGGCTCAACTGCATATTTTACTGCATAGTCATCCTTTCTGAAAACTTTTAACATTAATTTATCAATAGCTTGTGAAATTAAAATAACGACATCTTGAACAAATAAGTGCACCTCTGGTCGTTGATTCAACCGCTCAAGAATTTGATTTTCAATGTTTTGTTTATTTTCCATATTAGCTTCTTTTATCACTTTATAGCTATATTACTTTCGTTGACATAGTAGATAGCCATAAAGTGATTGAACCTCAATAATTAACCCATTATCCGTAATATTACTTTTTACTCAACATCATTAACTGGTATTGAGTACAAATTTTATCAATTACCTCTGGATATTGCTCTATTCCACAAAGTTGAATGACCGTTTGGGTAAGGCCTTTATCTGCAATTAACCTTGCCATTTCATTTGCTTGGGGATCAGTTTCACACCTAAAATGCAATGCAGCTGCAATTCCTATGATCAGATTTTCATTTGATAATTGATATTCAAATGTACCTAATAACGGTTTAATTAGGCGATCATTTGAACTTAATTTTCGCATAGGTTGTCGTCCTACTCGACTAACATCATCTTTTAAATATGGGTTCGCAAAGCGGTTCAGTATTTTATCTATGTATTGATTATGTATTTTCGAATCAAAGCCATAACGTTGAATTAATACTTGCCCGCTTTCTTTCATTGCCGATTTAACGATAGTGTAGATCCTCAAATCGCCAATAGCTTCATTAATTGTTTGGTATCCATATAATTGCCCCAGATAAGCTGTTATTGCATGGCCTGTATTTAACGTAAATAGCTTACGTTCGACAAATGCCATTAGATTATCCGTTAATTCCATTCCTGCGATAATAGGAATATCACCAACAAATTGTGTCTGATCAACAATCCACTCACTAAAGGATTCGACGGTAACATCAAGCGGGTCATCATTCGCTGCATCCATCGGAGGAACAATACGGTCAACTGCTGAGTCTACAAAGCCAATATGCTGCTCAACCCATTGATGCAACTCTTCAGGCAATTGAGCCAATACATGTTGCTTTAATTGGCTAGTTCCTCTCACCATATTTTCACATGCAATAATATTGAGCGGCTGGTTATTCCCCAACGATTTTCTATGAATAATGCCTTTAGCTATCGTTGAGGCAATTTTTTCAAGTACTTGAGGCCCGACTGCTGTTGTAAGCATATCTGCTGTTGCAATAAACTCTATCGTTTTAGAGTCATTACTATTAACAGCGTGAATGTGTTGGACTTTCTCAATACGATTTTCCTGACCAACAACATGAACATTATAAGATTGTTGATGTGCTAGTTGGTCAATTAATGGCTGATTGACATCAGTAAAAGTTACTTGTGAATTTGCGTCTGCTAATAATTTGCCAATAAAACCGCGGCCTATATTTCCTGCACCAAAATGAATGACTTTCATTATTATTCTCCTTATGCTGCACTTTGAGACGCTAAAATTTCGAGTACTTCCTGAACATCTTGGGTTTCACATAAACGCTCAATGACCCCATCTTCATCTAAAGCGGAAGTAATTCGTGTAATAACTTCAATGTGCTCATTATTTTGTGCTGCAATACCAATCACTAAGCGAGCAATTTCATCGGGTTCTTCACCAAATTGTACGCCTTCAGGATATTGGCAAATAACAATGCCAGTTTTTAATACGCGGTCTTTGGCTTCTATTGTTCCGTGAGGTACCGCAATAGACTCTCCAAGATACGTTGGTGTTAGTTTTTCACGAGCTAGCATAGCCTCTATATATTCTGGCTCAACATACCCGCCTTCAACTAACTTCTGCCCTACAAAGCGGATAGCTTGAGTTTTATTTTCTGCCGCCAGATTTAAATGGATGTGCTTCGCACTTAAAGTAAACAAAGCCTCTTCATGTTCGGTTATGTCATATGACTCATCATTAGCCGCAACAATAGTTTGTTTAATTAAATGCCCATCATTAGCTGCCTTAGGATTTTTTTTAGCTATTAAATTCGTGACTAAATCATTATACGTCTGGCTATCTAAGAAGTTTGTTAAAGAAATATGGATTGCATTTGGCGCAAATGATTTCGCTCTTTGCGTTAAATCCCTATGAGTGATAACAATATCAACATTTTCTGGTAAATCGTTGATTGCCATATTAGTGACGGTGATGTCTAGCAAGCCAGCATCACGTACTTTTTTGGCTAATACCCCCGCTCCCATTGCACTTGAACCCATGCCTGCATCGCAAGCGACAATAATGTTGTGCACTTGAGCTAAATTGATAGAAGCATCTTTATTGATTGAATTTACTGATGATGACTTTGATTGCGTTTTCATATTACGCATTTTTTTCGTCGCACTCTCGAGTTCATCATCATCACCAATTCGTGTTCGTTTTAATAAAAGAGCTGAAACGATGAAAGAAACAGCTGTAGCACTTGCGACCGATAAAATAACGCCGATAAGTGATGATTTAGGCGTCATCAGTAGAACTGCAAATATTGAGCCCGGGGATGCAGGAGAGACTAACCCAGCATGAAAAAGGTTCATCACAAATACCCCTGTCATTCCACCCAGAATAACAGCAAGAATTAACCGAGGATTCATTAAGACGTAAGGAAAATAAATTTCATGGATGCCACCAAAAAAGTGAATAATTGCGGCTCCTGGCGCAGACTGCTTAGCATTACCTTTACCAAAAAACATATATGCGAGTAAAACACCTAAACCTGGTCCAGGGTTGGCTTCAATTAAGAAAAAGATGGATGCACCTGTTTCAGACGCTTGCTGAATACCTAGTGGTGAAAAAATACCATGATTGATAGCATTATTAAGAAATAAGATTTTGGCAGGTTCAACAAAAATAGACGTGAGTGGAAGTAAATTATTCTCCACCATCACATTCACACCGGCTGCTAATATCTTGGATAGCCCTGCAACAAGAGGCCCAATTGCTAAATAAGCCAAAATGGCTAATAACATGCCGATAATGCCAGATGAAAAATTATTCACTAACATTTCAAAACCCGTTTTAATTTTGCCTTCTATCCACAAATCAAAACGTTTTATTGCATATCCGCCTAATGGGCCAGCAATCATTGCCCCCATAAACATTGGCATGTCGGCACCAACAATTACGCCCATTGTTGTTATTGCACCAACTATTCCACCCCGCTCTCCACCAACTAAACGGCCACCGGTATAACCGATTAATAGTGGTAGTAAATAGGTGATCATAGGGCCTACAAGTTGAGCTAATGTCTCATTAGGCCACCAGCCAGTTGGGATAAATAACGCAGTAATTAATCCCCAAGCGATAAAAGCACCGATATTAGGCATAACCATATTACTGAGGAAACGCCCAAAATTCTGTACCTTTAATTTGATATTTGATGTTACCATGACAGAACCCCGTGGTACGAGAATGATAAAGTTGTAACGTTATCGCCAAATAACGTCCGTGATTTTTTCAACACTTTCACTCTAGCATGAGCTTTATCAGATTCGCACCACGTGGGCCTTTATGTGATCAAAGTCACCATTACCCCCCTATCCACCCTATATTTATATTGATGCAGTTCACAAAAATTTCGTGTTACTAAATTACATTGCTCTTTTTTTGCACTAAAAAACCATTTTTTGTGATTTTTATCACAAATTAAAAAACGTTATTTATCTTTAAATAGTGACTCTTGTCACAATTAATTTTCAATTTCTCTTTTTTAATCCTATGAGTTGCCATCAAATTCTCATCTGTACAAATATTTTTTTAATTTTGTAATAAAATTACCCAATGTATTTTCTTTGTTTTTTTATACTGCAATAAATCAGATTATCGTTTCTTATGGTCAATGCTTGTTATCGCTATTTGTAAACTTCATTCTTAATTTCATTATTATTATCTTTTGGCGACAATCTTAAATGGAGCTAACTGCAACATGTTATTATCAATACATTATTTAGCCTTGCTTCGCTGAGTGTTCATCGATAAATTACCTCTAATTTTCTTAATTAAAATGTGAATATCATGACGTTAACCGTTATTGTTTTTCTTTTGGTTTATATTGCAATGGGCTTTGGTAAGCTACCTGGCTTCAAAGTTGATAGGACTGGAGCTGCTGTTATTGGCGCTCTAGCCATGATGGCTATCGGCAGTATTACACCTCCTCATGCGTGGAATGCTATCGATTACCGAACGATTGGTATGTTATTTGGGCTTATGGTCGTTTCTGCTTCTTTTGTTGTGTCAGGTTTTTATAGTTGGACCGCAAACCGAGTGGCAATACTAAAAGTTTCTCCCCCAACATTACTCGCGGTTTTAATTCTTGTCGGTGGCTTTCTTTCTGCATTACTCACTAACGATGTTGTTGTTGTCGCCATGACACCATTATTAGTATCAATTAGTTTGTCTCGCGGCTTAAACCCAATTCCATTTTTACTTGGTTTTTGTTTCGCGGCGAATAATGGTGCAGCCGGTTCATTAATTGGTAGCCCACAAAATATGATCGCAGCCCAAGGGCTCGATATCTCGTTTGTTGGCTTATTACAGGCATCAGCAATACCAGCTCTACTTTCTTTACCATTAACATGGTTGGTACTCGTTTGGTTATATCGTAATCGTTGGTATTTGACTAAAGAAAATACGCTAACAACTCCCCCACAAACAACCCAAGAAACATTAAATGTATGGGAAACAGCAAAAGCTGGCGTCATTACCTTCGCAGTCATCATTGCCTTTATTGTGACTGATATTCCTAAAGAACTTATAGCATTGACTGCTGCTGGGTTTTTATTATTAAACCGGTCCATTGCCTCAAGTGATATGCTTAAACTCGTCGACGGTAATCTTCTATTACTCATCATGGGGTTATTTGTTGTTAACGCTGCTTTTGCCGCCACAGGCCTTCCTCAGCAATTATTAACGGATTTACGAAGCTACGGTGTGGATCTCAATAATCCATTAGCCCTATTTTTAGTGACCGGTGTTCTAAGCACTATCGTTGGAAATAATCCCTCCGTTATGTTACTCGTCCCATTCTTAACACCTGATGGTAATGCCGATTCATTAGGCGCAGCTCTTGTATTGGGTTCAGGCTTTTCAAGTAATTTACTGGTCTTCGGTAGCCTTGCTGGAATTATTGTCGTTGAACAATCAGCGGCATATGGTGTAAAAATTTCTTTCAGTGAGTTTTCTAAATCAGGGGGAATTGTCGCGCTATTGTGTATGCTATTAGCCGCTGCATGGATTATATTTGCTTTATAGTCGTTTTAACCAATCTGCTATTACATTAGCAGATTGGTTATAATTATATTGCCTATGGCAGTATTGCAAATGAACGCACAGGAAAACCACTGGCATTATTTGGTTTAGCGACAATATTAAAAATCACGGCACCACGTGTGGGTACTTGGTCTAAATTAGCGAGTAATTCAACTTGGTATGTATCTTGCTCTAATACATAATACTCACCGAGTAATGCATTATTTTTTCGAAAATCTTTTGCTGCATCAGTATCAAATGTTTCATGCCCGATAGCTTTTATTCCACGTTCTTCAAATAAAAATTTAAGGGCGTCCATACCCCAACCCGGTATTTGGTTATTGCCCTCATCATCTTTATTATCCATAAGCTCTTGTGATGGCCAACGTATACTCCAATCGGTGCGTAATGCAACAAAACTCCCAGATTCAATTCGGCCATTTTGTGCTTCAAAATTGAGAATATCATCTCGAGAAAATGCAAAATTTGGATCTTCTTTTGCCCTTTCTGACTGGTCAATAACAATCAATGGCAGAACAAGTTCCTTTAATTCGAGTTCATGTAAATAACGCATTCCTTCGACAAAATGACAAGGAGCATCAATATGAGTGCCATATTGGCCTGGAAATGTAAATTGCTGTGCAAAAAAACCCTCTGGATAACCAAATAATGTTTTAAACTCAGCTGAATCAAACATAAAAAAATGTGGTGAATCTTTATCGAAGCTATGTGTCAAATCAACCCATCTTTTGGATTTTATTACATTAAATGCATCAATTAATTCGTTACTCATACTTTCCCCTGTCAGTTCTATTTTTTACATAAACTTATCTATATTCTATTTTTATAATGCAGCTCTTAATCTATTAAATAACGAAAAAACATCAGATTGTCTACAAATTCAACACGAATATTTTTCACATTAAATCAGTAAGATATTTAGTTTATATAGAAAAAACCACTAATTAATAAAAATTAGTGGTTAACGTAATACTAATAATAAAAAAACAGACTAGGGTTTTATTTAGGATATTTGTTCCAGCTTTCAGGTTCAATAAAACCATCGTAAATACGCTGCGAACGAATATAATCTGCATATTCTTTAGACTCAAAAGCTTCTTTCAAATCTTTTGCCCACTGAGCATCTAGGTCTTTTTGCATGACAGTCACAATAACACGATGCTCTAGCGGTGAATTTTCTACGACCAAGCCATCAGCAATGCGCTGACCTGCACTTGCAACATAGTTGCCATTCACAACGACAAAATCGACATCATCTAATAATCGTAACCCTTGTGCTGCATCAGTTTCTCGGATATCTAAGTTATATTTATCAGGCGAAATATCATTAACACTAAAGCTTAATGTACTCACATTTGGCTTAATTTTAATCCAACCTAACTGTTCCAGAATTCTAGCACCACGTTCTGCATTAACAGGGTCATTAGATAGCGCGACGATCATACCATCTTTCACATCATCCAGTGTTTTATGTTTATTTGACCGCAGACTTTGTGGCGCACTCGGTGAATCTGTCAATGCCACCATGTTAATATTATTCTTTTTGTTATAAGCCTCCATATAGGCGCGGCTTTGATTAACAGAAGCATCGATTGAACCTTCTTCAAAAGCAGGATTAATTTGCCTATTCTGCGAAAATTGGCGCAAATTAACCGTATAACCTTTTTTCTCTAAAATCGGGACGATACCTTTATCCACTTGGTCAATATAATTACCAACACCAAAGCCTATCGTAATTTGTTTTTTATTCGGATTATCTTTTTCATTATTATCACCACAACCTGCCAACGCAACTAAAGCCGTAGTAATTAAAGACAAGCCTATTATTTTTTGTTTTAACATATGTAACAACCCTGTAAAGATATTTTGGGCAGTATAATCATAATTAGAGAGCACGACTTAGACTATATCGTTATAACTTAATACAAAAGTAATATAAGGGCTTAGTTTAATTTCTTTTGGTTATAAGCATATAACAAATAGATCGTTCGATTAGTGATGTGATTGATATGTAATGAAGGAGATAAAAAACGTTTAAAAAAAGTGAGTTACTTTATGACTATTTCCAATAATGATGTAATTAATTATTTAACTAACTTAACACCAGATTCCAGTCTAACTAAGATTCGCCATGAACGTAATGTGGCGACTGAAAATACTCAAGCCGTATTTGAAGCCATTTTTTCAGCGCCCTCGACACGGCTAACAAGTGATGTGAAATATTATTTTGCCCATGAAGTTGCAAAAATTACAGGAAGTCCCCGCCTTGCTGAATTTTATTTGCAATTAATAAACTCAATTCCTGATGAACCGCTTAGCAAACCACTTGCCACAGCAAAAGAATATCTGCAAGTTTTAACACAGTCACCGAAAGACACTCATTACCAATTGATTGCCGAATTAACTAACCAAGGTTGGCAAGAAAGTGACATTATTTTACTTGCTCAATTAATAACTTATGTCACTTATCAAGCTCGGCTAATCGAAGGGATTCTGTTACTGACGGATAGTAGTAATCTTACAAATAGTGCACCTAAAGTTGTTGCAGGTAAGTGGAACCACCAACCTTTAACTCGCAAAGGAAATTCATCCCCAACCGCTTTTACACAAGATAATTTAGGATGGGAAGCTTGGATTTCAGCAAGAGATGTGAAGACATTATCCGCTGAAGAAGCCCAAGTTATGAAAAAATTTGGTCAATTAAACTCTGAATATTTTTTACTACTTGCCCATCAAAGCAAAATTTTAGAATTACGAACTTTAATTGACCGTGGTGTATTTTATACCTCTGAAGGGCTACCTCGCTGGGAACGTGAATTTGCAGCAGCTGTAACTAGTAAAGTTAATGGTTGCATATACTGTGCTTCTGTTCACGCAAGAAAAGCCAGTCAATATGCAAAAGAGCGACGCGCTGATGTTGATAAACTATTAGCAACGGCGACAGGTTCAGTACTTGCAGAAGGTTTTGATGACAGACTACTAGCCATCACAGATTTGGTTGCTTCCTTGTCTGCAACCCCCATCCAAGCCACATCATCACAAATTAAAGAGTTACAAACGCTAGGCTTGTCTGAACTTGAATTACTCGATTTAGTTCAATCAACAGCCTTCTTTTCATGGGCGAACCGCTTAATGTTATCACTAGGAGAACCCTTTGAAATAGCCGAGGGCAAGGAGTAATTCAATGGAACTGATTATGGGTTTAGAGGCATTAGAAGCGCAAATAAAACAAGATTTGCAATATTTAAATTTACCAATAACGTCTTGGTCATTATCAAAAAACTGTCCTGAAAACCAAGTTATTGATGTCGCTATCATTGGCGCGGGCATGTCAGGGATTACAGCAGCTTTCGCTCTGAAATTACGCGGAATTAACGCCATTGTTTTCGATCAGGCCGCTTCTGGCAAAGAAGGCCCATGGCAAAGCCCTGCACTAATGGAAACATTACGTTCACCAAAACATGTGGTTGGCCCTGCACTTGCATCTCCCTCATTAACTTTCCAAGCTTGGTTTAAAGCCCAATTTGGTATTCAAAAATGGGATGAACTTGATAAAATTCCACGTTTGCAATGGGGTGAATACCTGCAATGGTATAAAACCATGACTGAACCCCATGTGCTTAATCAATACCATCTCGTTGATGTACAACTTAATGATAACTACCGTGAATTAATTTTTAATACCCCTGAAGGAACAGTCAGTTATCAAGCACAACATGTTATTTTAGCAACGGGTATGGAGTCTTTTAGTGAGGCCAATATCCCTAGCTTTATGAATGATATTCCAACAGCCTATTGGGAACACTCCTACGCAGGCACTGACTATCGCCGTTTTAAAGGCTTAGATATTGGTGTTGTAGGTTATAGTGCAGGAGCGATGGATAGCTCAGCAACGGCATTAGAAAATGGCGCTAATTCGGTTGAAATTTTGATCCGAGCTAACGATATGCCTCGTGTAAACCGAGGAAAAGTTGCTGGAAGTGCAGGTTTTACCAATGCATATACCTATTTTACCGATGCTCAAAAGTGGCATTACACGGATTATGTTGCTAAAGCTAAAACACCAGCCCCTCACGGAAGTACCTTGAGAGTCTCTCGCCATGAAAATGCTTATTTCAATTTCAATACTCAAGTTAAATTTATTGAAGTAAAAAACAAAAAGTTGCACGTCACGACCACAACAGGCAAATTCATATTAGATTATTTAATCTTGGCAACTGGCTATCGAATTAATTGGGCTAAGGACAGAGCTTTTCATCAATTATCTCCGCTAGTCAAAACATGGGGGGATGCATACACACCATCTTTCCATGAGGAAAATGCAGAGTTAGCTTCACACCCTTATTTAGGTAATCACTTTGAATTTCAAGCTAAAAGCAACTCAGACACATTAAAAATCAATCAGTTATATTGTTTTAATTTAAGCGCATCACTCAGCATGGGGCCCGTTATAGGGTTAATCCCCGGAACGAATGTTGGAGCTGAACGATTGGCTGACCATATTGCCGCTCAATTGTATCTGAACCATCAAGAACAACATCTTGAGCAAGTCAAAAATAGCCAAGAAGCTGAATTATTAGGTGATGAGTGGCTCCCCGCTGCACCACCTTCAGAACGTATGCAATTAACTGATAATGTAGAGTAAATTATGATTACCTTTCAAAATATTCAAAAAGTCTATGAAAAAGATGGGCAGTCTTTAGTTGCATTGCAAGATATTAATTTGCATATCAATAAAGGGGATATCTTTGGATTTATTGGTTATAGCGGAGCGGGTAAAAGCTCACTTATCCGCCTAGTGAATCAATTAGAAAAACCAACCAGTGGTGCTGTTATCATTAATGGCCAAAATATTGCTGAGCATACCCCAGCAGAAACTCGTTCACATAAAAAAAGCATCGGTATGATTTTCCAGCATTTTAATTTACTGGAAACGAAAACTGTCGCACAAAATATTGCGATGCCCTTAGTACTCTCAGGTATCGATAAACAGGAAATCACTCAGCGAGTTGATAGCATTCTTGAATATGTCGAACTTAGCGATAAAAAAAACCAATACCCAGGGCAGTTATCTGGTGGACAAAAACAACGAGTTGGTATTGCTCGCGCTTTGATCAATAACCCACAAATTTTATTATGTGACGAGGCCACCTCAGCACTTGACCCACAAACGACTCGCTCAATTTTGCAATTATTAAAAAAGATTAACCAAGAACAACATATTACTATCTTACTCGTGACTCACGAAATGGAAGTTATTGAACAAATCTGTAACCGTGTTGCTGTTATGGAATCAGGTAAAATTGTCGAAGAAGGAACCGTACTTGATATTTTTGCCAACCCACGCCAAGACACAACCAGAAAGTTTGTAGGAACCGTGTTAAACGAAGAAATTCCAGAGCGCGTTCTACATAACTTAGAACATCAACAAGATGTTTATCGTCTTGAATTTTTAGGAACTTCCGCTCAACAACCTGTTGTTAATGAGTTAATACTGAAAGAAATTGTCAAAATAAATATTTTATTTGCCAACATGAAAGAAATCAGTGGTGTCGTGCTAGGTAGCATGTTTGTCCAATTTATTGGTGATAAAGAAAAAATGGATGAGGCGGTTTCTTTTCTTCGTCAACGTGGGGTTGCTGTCAATAAGGGGGCAATATGACACAATTATTCGAAACCGCTTTAACAACTAAACAGTTTTTATTAGCGATGTCAGAAACCTTTACGATGGTCAGCGTTGCACTCGTATTAGGCTCTATATTTGGGATTCTGTTAGGTATCGTACTTGTTGTAACGAGGCCAGACGGTATTTGGGAAAATAAATGTATTTATCGTATAGTGAACCCTATTATTAATATTATTCGCTCATTGCCTTTTATCATATTATTAGTTGCAATGATCCCCCTAACACGCTTTATGGTTGGAACCTCAATAGGAACAACTGCAGCAATTGTACCATTAGTTATTTTTATTGCTCCTTATACTGCACGTTTAGTTGAAAACTCATTACTCAGCGTACATTCAGGTATTATTGAAGCGGCTGATTCTATGGGAGCAACAAATTGGCAAATTGTTTGGCACTTTATTTTACCTGAGGCGAAGTCATCATTAATCCTAAGTTTAACCGCTGCCAGTATTACTTTAGTTGGTGCAACCGCCATGGCAGGCGCCGTTGGTGGTGGTGGTGTGGGTGACTTAGCTCTAAACTATGGTTACCAGCGTTTTGATAATGTCGCAATGGCTATCACCGTTGTTACATTGGTAATTATCGTTCAAGGCATGCAATTTATTGGCGACTATTTAGCTAAAAAAGCTCGCTATCATTAGTGTAATGGTGAAGGTCGAAAATTTTTTCGGCCTTCTTTATTTTGACCTTACTTTATAAATGCCTATTCCCTCCCTTCAATACTTCTCTCCCCACGCCATAATTATCTTTGATTAAAAAAATATAATAAGCCCACCTCGATGCTTACTTATTCAAATTTATCGTTTTTTTACGTGCTTTAACTCACTTTAATGACAAAAAATGCGATAAATAATCAAATTATTTAAATTTATTTATATTATAATCATGTAGATATACTTTTTAATGGATATTATCGGCTTTTCGCTAAAATAATCTATTCTCAGTGTATATTTAGTTATCTTGCTATTTTGACATTTTTTGCTTTCTACGCGCGCTTTACGATGCATCGTCAGCGTTTTATTCACTTACAGATTAAACTGATTATGCCAACTATTGAACAACTCATTTTATTGATTTCTATACTCATTCTTTTGGGTATTTTCTCTAGCAAATTGTCAGCTAGACTTGGTTTACCCATGCTAGTCATGTTTTTATTTATTGGCATGTTAGCCGGTGAAGATGGGATAGGTAAGATTACGTTTGATAACGTTAATGTTTCGTATGCCGTTGGTTCTCTTGCTCTTGCTTTAATTTTATTTGATGGAGGTCTGCAAACATCCGTAAAGTCAATTCGTTTAGTTTGGAAACCGTCTTTTACACTAGCAACACTTGGCGTTCTTGTAACTGCTGGTGTAACTGGGCTCGCCGCAGCTTATATTCTCGGTGTCCCTCTGCTTGAAGGGCTCCTACTTGGCGCTATCGTCGGTTCTACCGATGCCGCTGCCGTCTTTTCCTTACTGCGCAACGCTGGGATCTATTTAAACGAGCGTCTGCAATCTACTTTAGAAATAGAAAGTGCAACCAATGATCCTACTGCCATATTCTTAACGGTTGGTTTATTACAACTCTTAATGAATCCACAAGCTTCAGGTAGTGAATTAATTTTGCTATTTTTTAGCCAGATGGGAATAGGGACAGTTGTTGGCTTGAGTGTTGGCTGGGTTTCAGTCAAAATTATCAATAAGATTAAGCTACTAGCAACTGGATTATATCCTGTCCTTGTCGCTGCATGTGGACTACTTTCTTTCGGGCTCGCCAGTAACTTAGAAGGCAGTGGTTTCTTATCTATTTTTGTTACCGGTGTGGTAATTGGTAATCATCGGTTTGTTTTTCAACGTAATACATTTTTATTCCATGATGGATTAGCATGGCTAAGCCAAATTATCATGTTCGTTATGTTAGGGTTACTTGTCAACCCAAGTTCTCTTATTGAAGTCTGGCTTGAAGGCTTAGTTATCGCCCTTGTCTTAACTTTTATTGCGAGGCCATTGGCTGTAATACCTGTCCTAAAATTATTTGGTTTTCCAAAACCTGAAATAACATTGATTTCCTGGGTAGGTTTACGTGGCTCAGTGCCTATTATTCTCGCTATTTTCCCGTTTATCTACGGGCTACCTAATGCCCATCTGATTTTTGACGTGGTTTTCTTTGTGGTATTAATCTCAGCAACTTTACAAGGCTCAACCTTGCCTTATGTAGCACGTAAATTGAATTTAATGCAGCCACCTCCATTGATCCCTGCAGCCACTTTAGATATTACCGCAGTAGACCAAATAGATGCTGATTTAGTGGAATATACTTTAGGGGAGGATTGCTCTGCGGTAGGTCGTCGGTTATCACAATTAGCATTACCAGACCAAACTGTCATTGCAATGATTACGCGAGAAAAAAGTGTTTTACCACCAAGGGGGTCAACTATTCTTCACGCTGATGACCATTTATTCGTTGTTCTTAAACCTGAAAACCGTATTTTCCTTGAACGTCTTTTTTCAGAAAAAAATATCTCTGAGCACATACCTATTGAACTACCCGATACAGGGTTAAGTCTAAAAGGAACGACGCGATTAAATGAGATCCAATCCTCTTATGGTATCCAAATTGATAACGGCGATGAAAGGACGCTTAACCAATTTATTTATGCTTCTATATCGAGTCCTTTACAAGATACCGTCATAAAACTAGAACAACTGCAATTAAGAATTGGAGAAATGATCGAAACACGTATCGTCACAGTAATATTAGAGCCAATTCAAGAACAAGAAAGTTAACTAAGCATAAGCACGCCAGAAAAACTCCCCCCATACCGAGTGAAATATTAAGTAATTGTTAGTTTAAGGATATAAAAATAAAAGCCCTTTCGGGCTTTTATTTGTTCTATTATGAAACATAAGCTAAAAATAGCTATTGTCTTATTTAAATCATACACAGCAGATACATTTAATTTACGTTCCCAATTGAAATAATTAAGAACGAAAGTTAATTACGTTTCATTCTGAGACAATATGGATATTTGGTTATACAAGGGTATATGCAGAGCTTTCAAACCCTTTATCACCTGTGCTCTCATCTACTTGAGTATCATCTTGTAGGACTTCACTAAAAAACTCACCCATGTTAACGTCTAAAACTTTTAACACTCGAACAAGGCAATCTATATCAATACGATTAACACCGCGCTCGTAACGAAATAGCTGCTGTTCACTTATATCTATCTCTTTAGCTAACTGAAAAACAGTAAAGCCTTGAGCTCTTCTAAGGGCTTTTATTTTTTGTCCAACTGCACAAGCGACAGGATATTTCGTGTTCATAAACATTCTCGCTTCAATTTATATTAAGGAAATAAAAATTAGCAGATAATTATCTACATATTTTATTTTTATATTTATGTGTATAACATTTGATAATGCTATAGTCGATTCAGCATATATCGGAAAGAATGATATACTACCATTATAATTAGTTTCAACTAGTCCTAAATTGACATTGCAACTATGTAACAAAGTATTTCACTCTATACACTTCATGTTTAAAATCAAAATAGTGCTGTAATATCACCTAGTTACGCACAAAATGAGTAATACCTCATGCTTATATTCCATAAGACACCCACCTTTCTTTGGAATATTTATCTAAAAAAGACCCATATAGCCGATGTATAATCTAAAAACAAAGGAAATAAACAGAATTATTTAACACTGTAACAATATTAATGTTATTGATACAATTTAAGTTGGAGAAATGTGATAAACCCAATTTAGATGGTACTTTTATGTAAAAAATAGTAAAAACAATCAATTTTATCTCTAAAACTCTCTGATTCGACAAAATATCAGTACGCTAAAAAGCCAGTTAACCTGTTACAATTAGCGAAATAGTAAATTTTTAAAGTAGCAAGAATAGAATTTATAATATTCAAGTACCAAACATAACAAAACCATAACGTTAAGAAAGCTTATTATTCATTTTACTAGATGAGCATCACAAAATTATGAAAAATGACTTTCATCGACAATCTAATTTGGTTATTACTAGTTTCTATTTTTTACAGTACGCAAATTGCTATAATATTTCAAAAACAAACACGATCTCAGAGTTTATAACCAAGATGTAGTATCTCACATTTACGATATAATAAAAATAGTTTATAAAAAATTGATATGTACTTTCTCTATTCCACAAAATAGCAATTAGACATTCATTTATACAATTTTATTTTGTCATTTATGCCTAATTAAATCATTATAGTCTATCGCTTACTCCTTTATTATCTATTAGTAGTAAAATATATTCTGCTAATGCCATATAGAAATATAGGTGTAAGAACGAAATGATCATTGCAAAGCGTATTCTGAATTATTCTACATATCAGCCAAGCAGTATAATTGCTAATTACTTTAATCCTTGTTGAGTCCTTTAAGAAATGAAACTGCCATAATATGTGTATATTCGCTAGATTTAGTCTGCAATAACACTATGCCTGGATGGTAGCTCATGTCGGATTTACCCTACGGACTGAACCTGCAACCAGCTTGTCGAGGTATGGCTTAACGACTGAGTGTTTACTTAGGAATATATCGATGTTGTTTGGTTAGATTTGTTTACTTGGATTGGAACTGAGATGGTGGGTCGTGCAGGATTTAAATCCTTCGGATTTCCCCTACGGGCTGAACCTGCAACCAGCTTACCGAGGTATGACTTAGCGACTAAGCATTTACTTAGTAATGTATTGATGTTGTTTGGTTAGATTTATTTACTTGAATTGAATTGATA
>NZ_JAMPQC010000020.1:0-200538 GCF_028482225.1 Providencia sp. PROV130
ATATGTTTTGATCCAATATCTGGTCTTAAACTTGTTTTCCCTTTGGTTTTAATTTTTCCCGAGCTAAGCACTCGGGATTTTTTATTTGTGATTGAGAGCAGGGGGCTTCATCATCAAGGTAAGACCTAAAATCACGACCACAGGCGCGGCAATAATCAAAAATGCAGGGGTGAAACTCCCTGTGAAATCTTTTATTGCACCAGCAATAAAAGGTGCTAAACATGCAACGGTTGAAATTAAATTCACCACAGAGAAAAGTTCTAGGTATGGGCCTCGACCAAAATAATTTGAAAGCAAAACACTTGATGCCAAAAAAGTCATGCCATAGCCAATACCAACGCATAACACAAACAAGATTAGCCATAGCCATGATGTGGCAATACTGAGGAAAATAACACCTAATACCATGGTAATTAGGCTACCAATTAATAGTCTCTTTGGTTCTAGCCATTCCCCAGCAGCCCCACCAATAAGCCTTGAGAATGCATTAACAAATGCCATTGTGCTTAACAATGAAACCGCCACAGTCATGCCAAAACCACGCTCTTCAATATGGGCAACAGCAAAGCTATTAACGGTAATACCACACCATAAAAATGAGGTATAGGTTGCAGCAATTAAGTAAAACTGCCATGTGCGCAGTGCTCTACCGACTGTCCAAACCTCTGCAGTACGATAAATAGGTTTACTCGCATCACTCACTTGTTTTTGCATCACTTTTTTTGCGTGTTCTTGTTCTTGTTTTCCTTCACGCAGCATAAAAATAGTGATTAACGTGACAATGCTAAGATAAACGGCACATAGAACCCAATGCATACGCCAAGAGCCTAATTGGTTTGAGGCGTAAAAGTAAATCCAAGGGCCTGCAACCCCTCCCAAGCCCCCTATGGTGAAATATAACCCAAAGGCAAGGGATTGTTTTTCAAATAGCCGCGAAAGAACGTAAGTCCCAGGAACTGTGGCGAGTAAGGTGAAACCAATACCAATTAATGCGGTGCCTAAAAAATAGGTGCTGATGGCTTGTGTGGAATAAAGACTATAAAAGCCCGCAACAAAGACACTGGTACCTAGCAATAAAGTGGCCCGTACACCGACTTTACGGATCAGTAGAGAAGGGAGAAAACTCGCAAGCCCGCAAGTTAAGCCCAGTAGCGTAAAACCAAATCCAGCCTCACTCCAACTCCATTTGAGCTCACTTATCATCTCAGGCAAAACCACACCAAGAGATGTAAAGGTGGTTGCAGTGGCTAAAAAATAAACCAGCCCTAATAGAACAAGAATGCACCACTGATAAAACGGACTAAAAGGCTGCGAGGACATATTGACTCCAGTAATGCCGCACACCTTAAATCAGGATATTTGTTTTCTGGATGACGGCGAAAATAGCATAATGCCCGAAAATAGGTTCGGGCATCGAATAGGGCTATTTTCCCTATTTATTGATGAGAGTACCAGTCTAATTTTGCATTTGCCCACTCAATGCCACTTTTGTACTCATTTGGTAAAAGTGGAACTAAAGCAGTAAGTGTTGCAGATAATTGATTGCAGTCGCGATGAGAAAGGTTTAAATGACCCACTTTACGAGCAGGGCGCACCTCTTTTTCATACCAGTGAAGGTGAACTAGGGGTAAATTTAACCAGTTTATATTTACATCCGTACCAATTAAATTGACCATAACAGCAGGGCTATACACTTCAGGAGATGGCATTGGCAGGTTTAAAATGGCACGTAGATGTAACTCAAATTGGCTAATGGATGCGCCATTTTGTGTCCAATGACCGCTATTATGGACGCGAGGCGCAATTTCGTTAATCAGTAGGTTATCGCCCACGACAAAACATTCCATTGCCATCACACCAATATAACCTAACTCATCCATGACTGCGCTGAGCATGGCTTGAGCTTGTTCCTGCTGCGGGTTAGTTGACTTAGGGAAGGCTACACTTGTCCGCAAAATACCTTCTTGGTGTAAATTATGGGTAATCGGGTAAAAAACGGATTTCCCTTCTGCATTTCGGGCACCAATGACAGACACTTCCGCGTCAAAAGGGATGCCTTGTTCAACGATGCACTCGCCGTAAATTTCAGCGGGCAAATCTTTTTCATCACCAGGGCGAACACGCCATTGACCACGCCCGTCATAGCCGCCAGTTCTGCGTTTTACAATGAGGAAATCACCTAAAGTTGCAAATAATTCAGGCCATTGTTCAGGAGATTCTAATAATGCCCAAGGTGCAGTGGAAAGTTGCAAGCTATCAAATAAGCTTTTTTGTGGGAACCTATCCGCTAAACGTGGAAAAATATCACGGTTAATAAAGGCATTATGGCGAGCTAATTCTTTTGTCAGAGGTGTTTCTGGCCAGCGTTCAATTTCAGCGGTGATAACGCTTTGCTGATAAGGAACCGCTTCCGGCTCTGCATCAAGCCCAACAGGAAAAACGGCGATACCTAATGGCTCACCCGCTTGACGCAGCATGCGGCCTAGTTGGCCATTACCAAGCACACAAACGGGTTTCATTATGCTTCCCTCGGGTCAGGGTTGTTCAGCACATCATTGGTTTGAGCTTCACGCCATGCGGCAAGGCGGTTGAAAATAGCAGTATCACTTATCGCTAATACCTGAGCGGCTAACAGCGCTGCGTTTGCTGCACCTGCTTTACCGATTGCTAGCGTGCCGACAGGGATGCCTTTAGGCATTTGAACGATGGAGTATAGGCTGTCGACACCACTGAGAGCAGCGCTTTGTACTGGTACACCAAAGACAGGCACTAAGGTTTTCGCAGCTAGCATACCTGGTAAATGCGCTGCGCCACCTGCACCCGCAATAATCACATCAAACCCATTCTTTTTTGCATTTTCAGCAAAGGAAAATAACTTATCAGGGGTACGGTGTGCAGAGACTATTTCGACATGGAAAGGGAGTTGCAGTTCAGTCAACACATCAGCGGCATGCTGCATGGTTGCCCAGTCACTTTTTGAACCCATAACAATGGCGATTTTTGCCGCAGATTGAACAGTCATTTAGTGCTTTCCTGTAGTGAAAAAAACATGACCCGAAGATGGGGGAAATTGAATTGCGGTGATCATATCATGGTAATGCAGCAAGGAAAACGTTTGCGTGGTTAATAAGTAAGCAAACGGTCGAGTTTGCGACCAAGAACTTTTACGGAGTTATTCGAAGGGAAAGAAAATTAGCTCAACGCCTTGTTCATTAATGACAAAGGCTGAACCTTCATGGTGCCATGCCCCTAGTACGCCACGATAATGCAACTTACCATTGATATTTATTTCGTGAATTGCAGGGCGGTGGGTGTGACCATGGATAAGCCATTGAGCTTGGTGTTTTTTCATCACGTTACTTACCGCTTGGGGATTCACATCCATGATGGATTCAGTTTTCATGCTGCTAGCATATTGGCTGTTCTTGCGCATCTTTTGCGCTATTCTACGGCGAATAAACAGCGGCAGCAAAAGGAATACCCGTTGGATCCATGGGGTATGAACTTTTTTGCGATAATTTTGATAGGCGGCATCATCTGTACATAAGGTATCACCGTGCATGATGAGAATGCGTTTGTTATTCAGCTTTAGCAATGTTTCTTGCGGTAAAATGGTCATGCCACACTGTTTAGCATAGCGTTTGCCAATCAAAAAATCGCGATTGCCATGGATGAAATAACAGGGAATACCAAGATTGGTGAGTTGTTTTAGTTCGTTTGCCACAAGCTGATGAAGTGGATTGTCATCATCATCGCCCACCCAATAATTGAAAAAATCACCGAGAATGTACAGGCTTTCGGCATGGATGGCTTGCTGTTGAATAAAGTTGATAAAACCGGCGGTGATCGCCGGTTCATCTTCACTTAAATGCAAATCTGCAATGATATAAGTGGACATGCGTCAGGTTTACTCGCTGACAGTCACTTTTTCAATGATAACGTCTTCACGTGGAACGTCTTGGTGGAAACCGCTACGGCCAGTTGAGACGCCTTTGATTTTGTCAACAACGTCCATGCCTTCAACCACTTCAGCAAATACGCAGTAGCCCCAGCCATCTGGACGCTCTGAACGGAAGTTTAAGAAGTCGTTGTCAGCAACGTTGATAAAGAACTGTGCTGTTGCTGAATGAGGGTCGTTAGTACGCGCCATTGCTAAGGTACCGCGGCTGTTTTTTAAACCGTTGTTAGCTTCGTTTTTGATAGGTGCTTTAGTGTCTTTTTGTTCCATGCCTGGCTCAAAACCACCGCCTTGGATCATGAAACCATTAATAACACGATGGAAAATGGTATTATTGTAAAAACCTTCACGGCAGTAAGTTAAAAAGTTTTCGACTGTAACGGGTGCTTTATCGTCAAACGTTTTGATAACAATGTCACCGTGATTGGTATGAAATGTAACCATAATAGCTATCCTGAATAATTGTTTTTTGTGCGCTAACTTGCGAAAGCGTTGAGATCAGCACGTTTATATCACAGATAAAACCTGACTTGAAGCGGAAGGAAGCTTAGTGGGTAGTTTATAGCATAATAGGTGTGTATTAAACCTAATGAATAAACTGAAAAGGAAGCGGGGTAAACCCTTGCATTCTTAAGGTGATCGGGGTTCAATAACATGATATTTTATCGGTAGAAATCGATAATCATTTTTCAAATAAATGGAAAAGTTCAGATGCTACAAATTTTTAATACACTAAGTCGTCAAAAAGAAGAGTTTAAGCCCATCCACGCAGGGAAGATTGGGATGTATGTGTGTGGCATCACTATCTACGACTTGTGTCATATCGGCCACGGCCGTACATTTGTGGCATTTGATGCAATTAGCCGCTATTTGCGTTATTTGGGTTACGACTTAAATTATGTGCGCAACGTCACCGATATTGACGATAAAATCATTAAACGTGCAGCAGAAAATAATGAAAGTGTTGAAGAGCTAACAACGCGTATGCTGGCTGAAATGCATAAAGATTTCGATGCATTGAATATTTTACGCCCTGATAGCGAACCACGAGCAACCCGTCATATTGGTGAAATTATTGAATTAACCCAAAGCTTGATTGAGCGTGGTCATGCTTATGTCGCTGCGAATGGCGATGTCATGTTTGAGGTGAAAACCGACCCAAATTATGGCCTGTTATCCCGCCAAGATTTAGAGCAGTTGCAAGCAGGTGCTCGTGTCGAAGTGGCTGATGTAAAGCGCAACCCAATGGACTTCGTCTTGTGGAAAATGTCTAAAGAAGGCGAACCAAGCTGGGAATCCCCATGGGGCTTAGGCCGCCCAGGTTGGCATATTGAATGTTCGGCAATGAACAGTAAAACGTTAGGCAACCATTTTGATATTCACGGTGGCGGCTCAGATTTAATGTTTCCACACCATGAAAATGAAATTGCACAATCTACCTGTGCTCATGATGGCCCTTATGTGAATTACTGGATGCACTCCGGTATGGTCATGGTTGATAGAGAGAAAATGTCTAAGTCTCTCAATAATTTCTTCACTATTCGTGACGTACTTGAGTATTACGATGCAGAAACAGTGCGTTATTTTCTGTTATCAGGCCATTACCGTAGTCAACTTAACTATACAGAAGAAAACTTAAAACAAGCACGCACCGCACTTGAGCGCATGTATACGGCATTACGCGGTACTGATAAGTCGGCAGTTCCTGCTGGTGGTGATGAATTTAAAGCACGTTTCATTGAAGCGATGAATGACGACTTTAACACACCAGAAGCTTATTCCGTGTTGTTTGACATGGTACGTGAAGTTAACCGTCTGAAATCAGAAGATATGCCTGCAGCCAATGCGATGGCGGCACAACTTCGTGAACTGGCTGGCGTTCTTGGTTTGTTAGAACAAGACCCAGAAAGTTTCTTAAAAGGCGGCGCACAAACTGAAGATGATGCGGAAGTGGCAAAAATCGAGGCATTAATTCAACAACGCCTAGATGCACGCCAAAATAAAGATTGGGCGCAAGCAGATGCGGCTCGTGATGAGCTGACAGCTATGGGGATTGTGCTTGAAGACGGGGCTACTGGTACTACGTGGCGTCGCAAATAATACGCGTCATATTTCGTGCTGTGGCGGTGTTGCCATCACTTGGCTACTTGGGTCACATACTTTTGTATGCTCCCCAAGTTATCCGCGTTCGGCGCCTAGCCACAACACGAACTATTTAGCGTATTAATAAGAGTCATATTCATACTGTGGTGGTGTTGCCATCACTTGGCTGCTTGGGTCACATACTTTTGTATGCTCCCCAAGTTATCCTTTCGAGTACTGATGGACTTAAAAAATCCTGCATATTTAAACGGTTAGATATTGATATCTAACCGTTTTTTATTTTTAGTGTGAAATAAAAGCCCCCCTGTTAAGGGGGGAATAAGACTACCAACAGGGACTAGGAATGGAACTTAAATCTGAGTGCTTAAGCGGTACTTGCCATTTCTTGTTGAGCTTCTTTGGGCGTTGCTTTTTTGACAATGGCATAAAGCACACCAGAAACTACCGTACCAGCTACTATCGCGAATAAATACATCAATACATGATTAATCGCTCCGGGTATTAACAGCACAAATAAACCACCGTGAGGTGCCATCAACTGAATACCAAAGTACATGGATAGCGCCCCAGTTATTGCACCACCAATGATACAAACAGGAAGAACACGTATAGGGTCTTTGGCGGCAAACGGAATTGCGCCTTCTGAAATAAAACATAAACCGAGAACAAAAGAGGCTTTACCTGCTTCGCGTTCAGCGGGAACAAATTTATGTCTCGCTATTAATGTGGCAATCCCCATTGCCAGTGGCGGCACCATACCTGCAGCCATAATTGCTGCCATTGGTGCGTAGGTTTGTGAACTTAATAGGCCGACACCAAAGGCGTAAGCAGCTTTGTTGACCGGGCCTCCCATATCCGTACACATCATGGCACCTAGTATTGCGCCTAAGATCACTGCATTGGTGGTTCCCATGGTATTTAGCCAGTTGGTTAACCAGTCCATCAACCAAGCTACAGGGTGACCAATCACATAGATCATGGCTAAACCGGTAAATAAAGTCGAAATCAATGGCACGATTAAAATCGGTTTTAACGCTTCCATTGTTTGCGGTAATTTTAATCGAGTGCTAATAAAGTGAGCACTGTAGCCCGCAAGGAAACCAGAAATGATCCCGCCTAAAAAACCCGCACCTAAAGTGGTCGCAAGTACCCCACCGACTAAACCTGGGGTTAGCCCCGTTCTGTCAGCAATAGAATAAGCGATATAACCTGATAGTACAGGCACCATTAACGCAAGGGCTGTTTGCCCACCAATTAGGCTAAGCGCCCAGGCCAGAGAGCCTTCTACATTGGATGCATCTAAACCAAAAGCAAATGAAAGTGCAGTACACAATCCGCCTGCGACAACCATCGGGAGCATATAAGACACACCTGTGAGTAAGTGCTTATAGACTCCGCGCTTTTCGCTGGATTGGCTTGATTGTGATGAGTTTTTGCCATTTTGTGGCGAAAATGTACTCGCCTCCTTTATCGCTCTATCTAATTCCTGTGCTGTTTTCTTCAATGCTGCACTGGTAGAGGTGCGGTACATTGGCTTTCCCGCAAATTTATCCACATTGACTTCGATATCAGCAGCGACAATGACTAAATCAGCTTGTGCAATTTCTTCTGGTGTAATTTCATTTCCAACCCCTACAGAACCACGGGTTTCTACTTTGATATTCCAGCCTCGTTTTTTTGCTTCAGCTTCAAGTGCTTCTGCGGACATATAAGTGTGAGCAACCCCTGTAGGGCAAGCTGTAACCGCTAATATAGAGACAGTTTTTGTGTGCTGCGGTTCGGCAATTTGTTGTTCACAAAGCGTGGCTTCATTAATTGCTGATGTCAAGAATTCAGCAGGTTGCCTAACAGCGACATCGGGGTGGCCGAAATAGATTTTTTTGTCTGCACAATTGAAATCTTCAGGCAACTGAGTGTCAAAACAAATCACAATGTCAGCATCAGTAAGCTGTTCAGTGAAGGTGATATTTTGTAAGGCAGATACATTCTTTAAGGCATCGATGGCTAGCCAGCAAATAGCAGGGCCTTGCTGGTGGCTTGGAGCGATTAATATTTTCATGTTTTTCATCCTCATTGAGCCGTAAACGGTTGTAAGTCAACCTTTGTCATCATATGTGCAAGTTGCGCTCGGTCTGTGATACCGACATTGGGTTGGGAGACTGCAAGTGCAGAAATGGCAGTAGCTAAGCGTAGTGTGTGCTCACTTGTCTGCCTCATCATTAGCCCGTAAATTAACCCTCCTACCATTGAGTCCCCTGCGCCAACGGTGCTGATAACGTCACATTCAGGTGGTTTAGCAAACCAAGCGCCTGATGAATTGACCCACATGGCACCTTTTTCGCCTAAAGAAACCACCACATGGGCAATACCTTGTTGGCGAAGTTGATTTGCGGCATCAACAATATCTTGATGAGTCGGAAGAGATTTTCCTGCCCAAATTTCAAGCTCACGATGATTAGGTTTTACTAACCAAGGAGAAGCTTTGAGTCCAGCAACAAAAGCTTCACGGCTACTATCAAAAATGACACACATGCATTGTTCTCTAAGGCGTAACATCCATTGAGTAAAATCTTTTAAATCAACGCCTTGAGGTAAGCTTCCACTGACGCAAATCATATCAAACTGACCCGCCCAGCTGAGTGAGTCGGTGACGAAACGTTGCCAATCCGCTTTAGTGACACTGAAGCCTGAAAAGTTAAAATCGGTAACTGCACCGGTGTGCTCTGTCAGTTTTACATTGATACGGGTGCGGCCTTCGACAACCTGAAAGCGGTTAGCAATTCCTGTTTCGCTGAACGCTTTTTGGAAACCATCTTGGTTTTCTTTGCCTAAAAAACCACCAACAGTGACATCAATCCCTAAATTTTTAAGCACTTTGGCCACATTTATGCCTTTTCCAGCGGCATGAAGCCCAGCAGTTTTGACTAAATTCACATCACCTCGATGAATATCAGGTAAAAGCCCAACCAAATCATAGGCGGGGTTTAACGTGATGGTTGCGACTCTTCTGCTCATGCGATTTCTTCTCCAAGTCCTGAGTTAATTGCCTCGCCAATGGTAACGATAGCTTCTTGTGCATCTGTACCTTCTGCGTGAATTCGTAAACGGTGCCCACATTTAGCGCCTAAACTGACGATTTTCATTAAGCTGCGACCATTTACGGGAGTCGCAGTACCATCAAGATTACTCACAGTAATAGTGCTTTCGAACTGCTTAATGGTGGTGACTAACTGGGTGCTCGGGCGCGTATGTAGCCCATGTGGATTAAGAACGGTGAAGTCCTGAGTGATTCCGGATGTACTTGATGATTCACTTTCCGTGTGTGAATCTTCACTACGCAATAAATTAACTAAACTGTTAACGTTACCATCTTTGTCAATTAGATTTAATTCTTTATTTTTCAATACATTATTTATTTTAAGTAAAAAAGTTTCTATCTGATAATTAGCGTAAGAGAGAGTGATTAGGGCGTTGACTGGGTTACCTTGAAAGCGAAATGTTTTTTTTACGGTCGTTATCGCAACCGCATTCTGAATATTTCCAATAAGGCTATCACTTAACCAAATACCTTGACCTAAATACGAAGGTGTTTGGGTGAGAACTTGGGTAATAAAGTCGGTACTAACAGCTTGGGCGTTTTGTAAGTTAATAATATTCTGTATTTTTAACGTGTTTATATTATCAACTTGAGCACTAACAGTGACCATTGAGTCATCAAGTTTCACTGGTTGAGTTTGACGTTCACCCATTAGAAGTTGCTTTAAGGCTTCAGGGGTGTCAGCTTTGGCCATCGCGTCAGCTGTGTGCTCATCACTGATAATGTGGGTTAACTGGCGAAGTAATTCGAGATGTTCATTGGATTGAGCCGCAATGCCAATAACAATATAAGCAGTTTGGTTATCACCCCAGTCAATACCATTAGGGAATTGGAAAACCGCAAAACCTGTTTTCAACACTTGGTCTCGTGTCTGCGTTGTCCCGTGTGGGATAGCGATGCCATTTCCTAAAAAGGTAGGAGCTTGGGTTTCTCGGTTAAGCATTCCTTGTGCGTAACCGCTTTTTGCATAACCTGCATTTTCGAGAGCCTTAGCGACTTGTTCTATTGCATTTTTTTTATCAGATGCAGCAGCTGCAAGGTGGATATCGCTTATTGGTAAGTTAAACATAATTTCTCCTGATTATTATTTATTGCCGGATCAGCCAGAAGACTTGCAAGCGGATCTGATTGTTTGTTAATCATGTTATCGTTAACAAGGTTAGCTGAATCGTTTAGTCTTGTCTATGTCGCTAAGGTACGAAATACAAAAAATGAGAGCTAAGTTAAATTTTTTAAGGAAGGAAACTGAGTGTGTTTTATCTGCTTTATGGCAAAGCTGAAGTAATTGCTGAAGTTTTTTATATATGTAAAACAATAAATTAAGTTATCAATATGTTTGATTATTTGAATGCTTAATACACTAAATATGGCTAAAGAAAAATCTTCTAAAACGTCAAAATAGCTTTGATCGTCTTACAATAAATCGGGTTATTTTGAACAAAGGGGGATAGGGAGGTGGTTATTTATTATGCAAAGGGAGGTAAGCTGAAATTTTTCAGCTTACCTAAATGTATTATTCTACAACTTTGATTTTTTGGCTGCCCATTGAAACGATTTTACCCGCTACAATTTTACAGCGTTTGCGTGTTTCGACCACACCATCAACTTCAACTAAGCCATCTGCAATCATGGCTTTTGCCATTGCACCGCTTTCCGCCCAGCCTTCAATTTTTAGCAAATCACACAGTTCGACGTGTGGGTGCCCATTTAAATTGAATATATCCATGATTACTCCAAAATTACATTAAATATCGTGGTACTCTTCACATGCCTGAAGGGTGTTTTGAATTAAAGTCGCAACAGTCATTGGGCCAACACCACCAGGCACAGGGGTGATCCAAGCGGCATTTTTCGCGGCTTCGTCAAAATCGACATCTCCTGTGACTTTACCGCTATCTAAGCGGTTGATACCGACATCGACCACAATCGCGCCAGGTTTAATCCATTCACCAGGAATAAAATTGGGTTTCCCCACTGCGACAACAACTAAATCAGCATGGCGAACGTGGTGTTCTAAATCTTTGGTAAAGCGATGCGTTACTGTTGTAGTGCAACCTGCCAGCAAAAGCTCTAAGCTCATTGGACGACCAACAATATTGGATGCGCCAATAATTACAGCGTTTAAACCATAAGTGTTGATACCGCAGCGCTCAAGTAAAGTAACAATTCCTTTAGGGGTGCATGGGCGAAGGCGTGGCGCACGTTGGCACAAGCGGCCGACATTATACGGATGAAAACCATCAACATCTTTGTCTGGATGAATACGCTCAATGACTTTGACGTTATCAATTCCCGCAGGTAATGGTAGTTGAACTAAAATTCCATCAATTTCAGTATCTTGATTTAAATCATCAATTAATTTGAGTAATTCAGCTTCTGTTGTTGTATCTGGTAAATCATAAGAACGTGAAATAAAGCCGACTTCTTCACAAGCGCGGCGTTTGCTGCCGACATAGATTTGTGACGCGGGGTTAGCGCCGACTAAAATCACAGCAAGCCCAGGAGCGCGTTTTCCTTGTTCTAAACGTAATTGTACTTTTTGGGCAACTTCTTGCCTAATTGTCTGCGCAATCGTTTTCCCATCAATAATTTTTGCTAACATCTGTAACTTAATCCATATATGAGACACGGTAATGTCTCTATTTTGTCAGAAGTTAACGTCATTGTCAGTTCAAACTATTACATAAAATGAGCATATAGTTATTTTAGTAGCGAAAAGCCATTGACTCAGCGCGCAGCAACCGTATAATTCAACGCCATCAGCCAGATAGGCTGCCCGCATTATCAATGCGCCCTTAGCTCAGTTGGATAGAGCAACGGCCTTCTAAGCCGTAGGTCACAGGTTCGAATCCTGTAGGGCGTACCATTAATTTTCAATCACTTACCATCATTTAAAATTCTTCGCTCTTTCTAATTGGGACGTATTTGGGGCTAAGTGCCAAAAATAGTGTCTATTTTCTTTGCGTATTCAGTTAAATGATTAGGCAATAAATAAGCATATTTTCTCACCACATCAACCGATTATCTCTGCTTCCTAATTTTCCTATTCTCTATTTTGTATACAGCAGCATAGATTTTAGTTTTATACTTTCAAAGAGGTTTAAGCTATGAATGTGTGAGGTTAATTTGAGACATACGATATTATAAATGCAAGGAATGCTATTGCTGAAATAATACATAAAGAGAGAATGACTCTAATGAATGCCCAGAATGAATTAGATTTGCCTATCCTCCAAAAGCATAAAAATACTGAAATGATCAGTATGAGTTGAATAAAATACAATCCAAAAATTGAGTTCATTTCTATCCTTGTGAGTTTAATAATTCGAGCCAGTATTAGTATACATAAGCTAACTTATATCAAATTATTTATGTGTTCATATTGATTGATATATATGTTTTGGTGTATATGTATGAGTGTTTATTTGAATAAATTGTTAGTCTGGGATTTACATGGAACCATTACAACTGTTTAAAATTTTAGGTGACCAAACAAGGCTGGATATCGTGTTGCTTTTGAAAGCATCTGGTGAGCTATGTGTCTGTGATATCTATACGGCCTTGAATTTATCGCAACCAAAGACTTCTCGACACCTAGCAATGCTAAGAGAATCAGGTCTTTTGCTCGATTCAAAACATGGTAAATGGGTTCATTATCGATTATCTCCAGCATTACTACCGTGGGTGAAAAGTATCATTGATGTCACCTATGCCACAGAGAAAAATAAAGTTGCAGATTTACTCAAAAGCTTAGAGACAAAAGAACCTGTGAGTCGTTGTTCGCTATAAAATTTTTTAAATTAACGTATATGAAAAATCATATATTTATATTCGAGTGGGGAATTTAATAAGGCCGATTAATTAGCCAATTTATTTCAGGATGAGCAAAAAAGTATCTTCCTGTTCCTTTTCATGAGGTTGTTATGTTTATTGCCGCTTTAATTTTTATTTTAACGATCACCTTTGTTATTTGGCAGCCCAAAGGACTGGGTATTGGTTGGAGTGCAACAGCAGGGGCCGTTTTAGCCCTTATTTTTGGTGTCATTAGTTTTCAAGATATTCCTATAGTTTGGAATATTGTGTGGAATGCAACGGCGACATTTGTTGCAGTCATTATTATTAGCCTGCTGTTAGATGAAAGTGGTTTCTTTGAATGGGCTGCATTACATGTTGCCAAATGGGGTGGGGGTAAAGGAAAACTGTTATTCAGTTATATCGTGTTACTTGGTGCAACGGTTGCGGCCTTGTTTGCCAATGATGGCGCAGCATTGATATTAACGCCCATTGTGATTGCGATGTTATTGGCACTTGGTTTTAACAAAGGCACGACATTAGCATTTGTCATGGCTGCTGGATTTATTGCAGATACGGCGAGCTTGCCGCTGATTGTTTCGAACCTCGTGAATATCGTTTCTGCGGACTTCTTTAATATTGGTTTTACAGAATATGCATCGATTATGGTGCCAGTGGATATTGCTGCAATTATTGCAACATTAGCGATGCTGCATTTGTTTTTCCGCAAAGATATTCCTAAACAATATGATGTTACCAAACTGAGTGAACCGACTTTAGCCATTAAGGACATGACAACGTTTAAAGCTGGTTGGTTAGTACTGGTGTTATTACTGGTTGGTTTTTTTGTTTTGGAGCCTTTGGGGATTCCGGTTAGTGCGATTGCCGCTATTGGTGCTCTGCTTCTTTGGGTGATTGCAGCCAGAGGCCATACGATTAATACCAAAAAAGTCTTACGCGGTGCACCGTGGCAAATCGTCATTTTCTCTTTAGGTATGTACTTGGTTGTTTATGGTTTAAGAAATGCAGGGTTAACCGATTATCTTTCTGAAACGCTCAATTACCTTGCCGATAAAGGGTTATGGGCAGCTACTCTAGGCACTGGATTTATTACCGCATTTTTATCATCCATAATGAATAACATGCCAACGGTATTAATTGGTGCGCTATCTATTGAAGGGAGTGATGCGACAGAGTTAATCCAACAGGCGATGGTTTATGCCAATGTGATTGGTGCCGATTTAGGGCCAAAAATTACACCAATTGGCAGCTTGGCAACATTGTTATGGTTGCATGTTTTATCACAAAAGAACATGACCATTACATGGGGATATTATTTCAAAACCGGGATTATCATGACTATCCCTGTGCTTATTGTCACACTTGTTGCTTTAGTGCTTCGACTTTCGCTGTCTAATTAAGGGGCATTCAATGAATGAGATCTCTATCTACCATAACCCCAATTGTGGCACTTCACGTAATACCCTTGCCATGATCCGCAATAATGGTATTGAGCCGACGATTATTTATTACCTAGAAACACCTCCGACTAAGGATGTGTTAGTGCAACTTATTGCTGATATGAAAATCACAGCGAGGGAGCTATTACGAAAAAATGTTGAGCCGTATGAGCAATTAAATTTAGAAAATAACCTTTATTCCGATGAGCAATTGATTGATTTTATGTTGCAGTACCCGATACTGATTAATAGGCCAATCGTCGTCACTCCGCTAGGTGTAAAGTTGTGTCGGCCTTCTGAGGTAGTGTTAGAGATATTACCTAATCCCCAACAAAGTGAATTTATCAAGGAAGATGGTCAAATAGTAATTGGTAGTACACGATATAAAAATGCAAATGGATAGGATTGAGTGTTGCTGGCAACTTTAACACTCTGTATGATTTTATGTTGAACCCTGTAGGGTATTTAAAATCAATAAGTTATATTCCTATGGGGAATATTCAGCTAGAAATTTAGGTCAAATAATGAATTTAATTAGTGATAGAGACTCATCATCTTACAAATAAGAAAAATATCAGTGAATTCATTATATTATCAAGGTGATTAATACCTATTACATTATAGATTTAAATAATAAATATGCTCCCCATCAACAATATTTCCTGTAAATTCAAAATCAAAGGATTGATAGAGGTTCTTTGCCACAATATTGTCTTCATTTAGCCCGAGAGTGATGCGCTGGATGCCTTCTGAATAGAGAAAATCCAATATTGCTTTAAATGACTTACGGCCTAGCCCTTTGCCAATGAATTTATAATCAAGCATATATCGGCAAAGCATCACTTCGTTTAAATTAGTGCTACTTATCTTATACATAAAAAAACCAATTATATTATTTTGAAAATATAAGGCTTTTGGGTAAAAGTTTGGGAAATAGCTCGCTTCTGCAATTGATGTCGCATTACAACAGATAAAATCCTCTAAGACAGTGGCGATCCCATCTGAATTAGAGGTTAATTCACAGACATCAAACAAATTGTCTTGGTCAATATTCTTTATGGTAACCATATAATTACTCTATGTTTCTATTACTGCATTCGGCTGCACAATGACATCCCATTTAATGTATGGAATTAAATTTAACGAATTTGCGAGTGCTAAGGATGCTTGGTTGTCTAGCTGGCATCGATATTGTGGCTGATATCCTTTATCTAACGCTATTTGACAAATCGCAGAGACGAGTTTGCGTGCATAACCTTTTCCACGGTGTTCCGATAAGGTTAAAACCCCTAAATCAGCGATAGCCAAATTTTTATCATCCCAAGGGTACATACTCGCAGCGGCGACTAACTTTTCATCAAAAAACAAACCATAAACTAACCAGTGGTCAAGTTCTACAGAAGCACCGTCTAAATCATCTTCACTAGATGCTTCACAGAAAGCTTGAAATGCGGCGGCATCAGCACTTGTTAATGCGCGAATATCACTCGGTATTTTTTGTTGTTGTAGTTTAGATAATGCCGCTTGGCTAAAATAAAAAAATTGGTTTGCCCCATGCCATTGGTCGGCGAGGTCGCTACGTAATGATTCAGCCGCTTTTCTCGTTAACTCGGCAGTAACAGATAATTTAACGCAGAGCTGCGGGTGTAATGATAGCCAATATTTGTTTTGGTCTTGAATCGCCACGGCTAAATAATTCTCGTCAATATGAGGGTTGATATACACCGCTAAATCACTTTGATCTAAACAACATTCACCGGCAGTTTTTTCTTTCAGCCAATATGCAGAGATATCATCATTAATCACGATCGTCATGGAATTCCTTATATTGGGTTAAAATGATATCGGTAATCTCATAAGCCAGCTTTTGTGTATCTAAATCCTCAATATTTCCTAACACAGCAACTGTTAAGCCTAAATCAGGTAGACGTAAAAAATAGGTAGCGCAGCCAGCCCAACCCCCTGAATGTTCGAAATGCATTAAACCAAAGTGTTGTGAAATAATAACGCCATAGGCATATTGCTGGTGGTGTTCAATCGCTTTACCCATCCTATTTTCAAGTGGCAATGCCTGAAGCATTTTCTCGACTAGTGCTTTGCCACCGACTTTACCACTAGTATAGTTTTCACCCCATTTCATTAAATCTAAAACATTTGAATGAACGGCACCATCGCCGGTTTGAGTCCACAAACTTTCACTTAATTGATAACCAAATTCACTGTTTTCACGGTACCCTCGAGCAATTGTAGTGTGAACAGGGTACGATTCCACGATAAAAGTGTTATCCATTTGTAATGGCTTAAAAATATGTTGCCGGGCAAATTGGTTATAACTTTGGCCACTAACACGTTCAATAATAATTGATAATAAAAAATAACCCGTATTACAATAATCAAACTGTTTTCCAACAGGGGAAAGGGGGCTGGGGTAAGCAATTAAATCCGCTAAACTTTCTTCCGGCCCTAATGAGTCCGCATAATCAACGCCTTTATTCAAGGCTAATTCGATATAATCCACCATGCCACTGATATGATAAATTAAATCTTGAATGGTGATCTCATTCGCGTATTCAGGTAACTCAGGAATATATTTGGTAATGGGGTAATGTAAAGCAAGTTGGCCATTTTGTTCTAACAGCAAAATAGCAAAGGCAGTGAATTGCTTTGATACTGAGGCTAAATTAAAAATAGTATCAGTTGTTAATGGCTTTTTTTGTTCAAGATCGGCAAACCCAAGGTTACCTGAATAATATTCGCCTTGATCAAATTTTGCCATGTAACTAAAGCCTGGCCCTTCGGTGTTAAATTGTTGTTCCCACGCTAAAAGTTGTTGTGACGTATTATTAACCCTTACGTTCTTTCTATTTGTGAAAGTATTCACTTTTCCCTGCCTCAAAATTTATTGACTAAAAAACTTGGATTTAACGCATAAAGTTAGCTGGTCGCTACGCTTAGTTGTACTACAACTCATATTTTCTCAAAAGGTTATTGATGCTATTGGTTAAATCAGAACATTAATGTTACATCTTCAAGCCGACTTTAAGTCAATCTCGATTTTTAATTTTGGGAGGGAAGGAGAAAGCATTATTTTGCCTGCGATATATTCCATATTAGCTAATATGGGTGACCTTGTTCAGCGGTAATGAACGGGTAATCCCAAAATAAAAAGGAAATCAATGATGACTTTCTCGATAGTATTTTTAACATTTTTACTTGGGGTGGGGGCGACTATTGTGATGGATATATGGGCGCTGATACTTAAATTATGTGGCCAACCGACGTTAAATTTTTCGCTGGTAGGGCGTTGGGCTGGGTATATGATTAATGGGCAGTTTATCCACCGCCCATCAATTGCTCCAAAAGCCAGAATTCCAGCCGAAAATGCATTAGGTTGGGGAGTTCACTACGCAACCGGTATTGTTTTTGCCTTTATATTTATTTTTTTATTTGGTGAAACATGGTTTACATCACCGATATTATGGACTGCATTATTTTTTGGTGTAATAACGGTCGCGGCTCCTTACTTTATTATGCAACCAGCGATGGGAGCCGGTATTGCTGCCAGTAGAACACCTAACCCAAATAAGGCACGGCTAATGAGTTTATTATCTCATAGCGTATTTGGCCTTGGTCTTTACCTGACAGCCTTAGTATTACAACCTTTACAGGCCTATATTTTGTAATTTTCAGCTAGCCTCTACCGGTTTGTGGGGACGGCTAATACGGAAAGAAAAAAGTCTGACCAATCTTTATCTAAGATAGATAATATTTTTCCTAGCGTTTCGATATTAATACTGGTTTCACCACGTTCATATCGGGATATTTGTTGTTGGCTGATATGTAACTTTTTGCCGAGCTCAGCGCCTGTCAATGCATTATTTTTTCGCGACCTTCTAATATAATTACCAATATCCCTTTGTAAGGATTCTTTATTTCTATGCATATTAAAACCAATTAAATATACTTGTTTAAGGTGATCTCTATGAGTTATTTTAATTTGTTAATCTGTCGATTTTTCTATTGCTGTATTTTTACTTTTTAGCATCGATGTGTAAACTAAAATAAATCTAAAATAATGAATGACGTTTCTGATTGATTGTAAAGGTATTTTTTGTTTATTTTTGGGTTTCCCTCCTTAATTAAGTTTTTATTTTTCTATCATGAGTGTATTCAG
Organism: Providencia sp. PROV130; assembly: GCF_028482225.1. NCBI lineage: Bacteria > Pseudomonadati > Pseudomonadota > Gammaproteobacteria > Enterobacterales > Morganellaceae > Providencia > Providencia sp. PROV130. The sequence goes on from NZ_JAMPQC010000020.1 coordinate 18,585, forward strand.
ACTTGTTATATTAAGTCTTTTAAGTCAGTTTTATAGAGCTAAGATTGATAGAGGAAAAAAGGGATGGGAAGATAATTTAAGTTTTTAAACTATCGTCCCATTGTTAAATAATACTTTGTATTATAAATAGGGTAAGTTAGAACGTTTAAAGGTAATTAATGGTGTAGGTAATTGCACCATTAGCCATTCCACCTTTCATGGTATTATCGGTTTGAATATAGCGAGCAAATAATGGCACGATTAAACTATTGGTTGTTGCATTAGGAAGAATACCAGTATTGTGCTTTGTTAATAAAGAAATAGGTGAAATAACGCCTCTTTTTTCTAAACCCAGTTGGATACCAATGCCTTCTGCGGTATTGTCTCCTGGCTCTAAGTCGATAATGCCGTCTAAATCAGAGATACTGCCATGAGCAGAAGAAATGGTTATAGTCACTTGGTTTTTTTGGTTTGGATTCGGTCTATTTGTCGGTAATGTCCCACTACCTGTAATTGCTGGCCCATAAGCATAAAGACTAAAGTAACCTGGTGAGAATGCACTACACCCTTCTAGGGTGATAGAGGCATTTTGCCACCGAGTGTAACTATCCACCCCTTGGAAATCACCTACCGAATACAAGCCTAAAGGAACAACAAAATTAGGTGCGCTAATATTACAAGTGCTTTTAAGAACTTGTAGTTGCCCTGTATAGGTTAGTGTATTCATAATAAAAGGGAAGTCACCGTGAATTTCTGCATCTACATTGGGAGGCATAGTTGGTGCTAGAAAACTAACTTGTAGTTTAGGAAATAAATTGGCATCCACTACCCCTGCAGAAAAATTACCTGTCTTGATTAACATAAAGGCAAAAACATTAGATTCTCTAATCGTAACTCCGCCACTATAACTAGGTACTAATTTATAATCCTTAATGGTAGGTAAAGGAGTATTGAATTCAGAACTATAGAAGGATACACCAATACCTGGAATATTGGTTTCATAAACCTCAGATTGGTAAGGGCTTGTAATACCAGGGATAAGGGGCAATGTATTTGAAGCTATTTCAGCTTTTATAGGTATATGGATATAACCAGAACTCCAGTACTCATTTTCATCTAAAATACACCTAACACCCATTTGTATATTATTTTGATAATTTCCTTTAAAAATGACAGTACCTATAGGAGCGTCATCCCCAACAGAAATCACACTTCCATCAACGCTGACGATGGCATCTTCACCTGTATAACTATGATGTGGTGCACATGTTGCAATTTCAGTGGCTAGACTTAAATGTGGGCTCATCAATAACATAAACAAGCTTATAGTAAAAAATTTCATAGTTCCTCACTAGTACAGATTTTGGGAAATTTGTTCTGTCCCTTTTAGGTTATCGACAAACAGAGCTGAGCTGATTAAATGCATCTGTTGTATTTGCGGTCACATCATAGGTTAACAGGCAATTTTGCGTGTTTTTAGTGCCCCATTTAACCGTTAACTGGCCTACATTTTTGTCAACACGCGCGAATACTTGGCCATTTTGCCCGACATTACCGACATTACGTCCGCTCTCATCGAGAACTTCAGCACCAAAAGGGATCGCTTGGTTATTGGTTTGTACGGACTTTATTAGTAACGGAATTCCGCGTTGCGTTTTAAATTCCACTTTGGTAATTGCACCTGAATAAGGGGCAACTTTTTCCGTGGTGTTGAGCAACTCAACATCATGAGGCAGCCCTTTCGGGTCAATGCTGATATCGTTCAGCTCATACGGGTTGAGGTAAGGGACGGCTGCATGCCCCCAAGGGTCGATACGGATCCCCGGGTAACCGCCAATTTTTGCCCCTTTGGCATTTTTAGCTTCAACAATGGCAAAGGTATTTCCGGTATACGGCGTCATAACTGCGCCTTCAGACCAACCAATCACTGTCCCACTGGCGCCTAAAGATACGTTGTGGTAATTCTTCCCGGTGCTATAACTTCCTGTTAAGTGGCTAATCGGTGAACGCCAACCTGCATTCATTGCAAGGCTGCTACCGCCTCCTTGGTTGTAGTTTGCTGCTGTAACACCATAGTTATATTGAGAATCATTCCCTGTACTTCCTGAGAGACCGATTTGCTCACCCGTTCTACCGCTACTATTACGGTTAAAGCTGGCGTTGAGCACTGGAACATGCTTATTTAGATAATTTGTCAGAGGCATGGCAACATTGAGATAAATATTGTTTTCCATTTTTCCACGTCCATTTCTGGCTCGGCCTGCATTGATACTGTAGCTCATCGACCCAAGCTGGTTACTGTAACCCACTTGATATTGAAGGTCTGAATTACCATTATTCCAGTAGTCTTGGCTATAACCGGTAATATAGATTTGCCCCCAATTACCCGGCAGCCCTTGGTTCATTGTAATATTAAAACGGTTCTTCGGACGCCAAATGTTTTCCAGCGGGCTTCGATGGTTTTCTGCATCTAATGCTCTCATGGCCGTTATGTAATCAAAGTACCCCGATGTCGAGTAACGGTAAGCCGCAATAGTCAAGTTGCTGTTGGTACTTTGTAGATACTTACTATAACTAACTTGGTAGCTCTGCCCACCATGGCGGGCAATGTCGCTATATCTAAAGTGGGGTTGTGCATGAGTGGCATTAAATGAAATAGCACCCAATCGAGAACTGACCGATGCCCCCAATTGAAATGCTGAATAGTCCCGACCACTACTTTGAATGCCCCCAAATCCAGTAATGTAGTTGGTTAAACCGCGCAAGTAGGTCGCTTGGTATAAATTAAAGCGATGAGAAATGGATAGGTCGTTTAATCTACCCGCAACAAAATTGTATTGATGAGCGCCTTTACGAAGTAATTGAGCTACCGAAGCGTAAGGAACGACAAAGGATTGTTCACTACCGTCAGCTTCCGTCACCAATACGTCTAAATTACCACCATAACCTGTGGCATGAAGGTCGTTAATTGTAAAGGCACCAGGCGAGACTGTGGTTTCATAAATAAATCTGCCATTTTGGGAGACTGTGACGCGGGCGTTAGTGCGTGCAACGCCGCGAATTTCAGGGGCATAGCCACGACGAGATATTGGAAGCATACGGTCATCGCTGACTAACTCAATACCGCGAAAAGGTAATGTATTAAATAAAAGACCTTGGGTTGCTGTTTCGCCTATTCGGATACGTCCTTGTATCTTGGGAATATCACGTTGGATATAGTTACTAATGGATTGATAATTCTTACCTATGTGCTCTTGCCAATTGTAGTTACCATTGTGGCGAAAATACCAAGCACCAATATTGAGTCCGACATCTAGCCCTGCATAAAGAGAGCGTGTCGTCTTGCCTCGCACCTGAGAAATATAATGGTTCAGATTATAGCCAACTGATAAAGCGGGAATACCGTGACTCCACAGGCTTGGGTCAGTATATCCCCTTGCTGTTTTGGTTAACATGGATTGTGGAATACTAATATCCAAGCGCTCTTCATTTGAGTCATAAACCATAAATGAATGCGGAATGAGTTGCTCTAATGGGTAGCATTGCACTTCTTGATTCAATGCATCTTTAAATTCTAACGGCAGTTCAGAATAGTTAAAGTTAATCTGTTTGATAAGCTCAAGAGAGATACAGGGAGTCACTTTTTTATCTTGTTGTTCGACAAACAAGATTGAGCTATAAGGGAGTCGCTCATTATTTACATAGACCGCAGTGGGCCAAATCCCAGGTGTGGCTGAACCACCGAGCTCGAAACGAGAGAGGTCAATATTTTTGGAGCCGAGAAAGACTGGGTTAAAATAAATCGCACTATTACTGTCTTGTTCTACCCCTGTACCTCTAGCAGAAATACTAAAGAAAGGGATAACCGCAATTGAGTAAATAGAGAGCCGTTTCACCAGAGAGTGAGTATTCATTTTATTCACAATATGAGATTCCTTATCTTAGCGATACTGTATTTTTATAGTGAATAATTGACTGTATTAACGGCACCCCAATCATTGATATATTCATAGGAAACAGTATTTCCAGAATTAACGAGGTTACGGTTTTTAAATTCAAATTGTTTAGATTGATTAGGCGCTATCATTTCACCATCAACAATCTCTTGCTGATTTTCCGTTCCTAAAGTAATAGAAATGAGCGAGACAAAGTAAGGGGATTGGTTATGCGCGGTTAATTTCCCATTTTCTATTGACCAAATTAATTCCTCGGCAGATTTTGCAGCGTCGAATTTGTTATTAATAGCTTCAGGACGATAAAAAAGTTTAATTCTGGTACGAAATGCTACCTGTAAGCTATTAGAGACTTTATTATCATCGGCTTTAGGTGCAGGAGGAATTTCTAATACATTGAGCCAATAAACAGATTCTTCACTTTTGGCTTTTTCTTTATTCCCAGCATAAGAAATGCGTAATGTCTGCGATTTATTCGGTTCAATACGGTTAATGGGTGGGGTTAAGAAAAAGGGGACATTAATGTTTTCTGGAAGGGCGTTTTGGTCACCATCATCAATCCAGCTTTGAACTAAAACGGGCTGATTACCCTTATTTGATAATTTAACGGTAACTTCCTTTTCGTTACCAGGATAAATAACACGAGTTCCATTAATGACCACACTTGCTTGGCTAGAAAATGAAAAAAGGAAAATAAATAAAAAAAAGAATTTATAAATAAAGCCATGTTTGTATTGCATTGCGGGATCTCAAATAAAAGGAGGGGGACCCCCCCCTTAGGACTAAAAAAATAGGATTAGTTGTACATTAGGTTATAAATAACAGAACTGCTGACCGCACCTGGTGTTGTTTGTCCGATTGCATAGTATTCAACGGCATAATGAAGAAGTGCGGTACCATTGGTGGCATCAATGTCAACATAAGTATTGTTAGCAATTTGATCAGTATTACCTACATTAATAACGGCATAGTTATTAGATGGGTCTAACAGTCGCAGTTCTACATTTGTAGCTCCAGTTGTAGACTGGTTGATTAAGCGGCCTGTAGATAGGTCAACAGTACTGCCTGCTTGGAAGAACGTAGACACTTTATTTGTAGCGTTATCGCTGCCAATAACACAGTTAATTAAATTCATATTAAATGAGGTTCTTCCTGAGACCTGACCAGCTGCGGTTAAGTTTTCTACGCCTTCGGTTGGTAATGTCACTGTCGCATCGCTGCCTTGGCCATTAATACCAACTTCACAAGTGGTGTCAGTTAATTCACCTTTAAATGTAATGGTTCCAGTTGATGCGGCATAAGCACCAACAGACATTAAAGATGCTAATAGTGCTGTACTGACTAATTTCATTTTCATATTAAAGCCTTAATTATTAAAATATAAATAAACTACCGGTATGATAAAAAAGTATCATATAGAGAATGCTCTAAACCTTTCGTGTGTGGCATAAGGTCGAGCCAACATTTCTTTTTTAGATATAATCAAAGATAAATTCTGTAGATATAATCAAGGGAAAAGAATCGTTATCATTCTTGTGTTCGATTGCAAGAACCTGATGAATGATATGCATACGGGTTTTCAGGTAAACCAAAAAAGTATTTAATTTAGGCGATTTTAGTTTTTTGTGGCTTATTTTTCGTTTAAAAACAATTGTTTGAGTTTTACTTTGTGATTTTTTGGTTTGTGAAATAATGAAATTTATTTTAGTTTTTTATGATTTATTTCAATTCTTTCTTCACACGTATAGGTAGTATAGTGGAGAGCTATTTTGCTATATTAATAAAATGTTAAAGAATTGAATTATGAAATTGAGTGTGAAATATATAATTAATGAAAAATTTGAATTTGACTATATTAATAAGGAGGTAACATACAGCGCGAGTGGAGAAAAAAGAAAAGTTCTAACGCCAGCGGCTAACATCTTACGCTTTTTAATCAAAAACAAATTCGAGAATGACAATGCGATTGTTTCTCAAGATGAACTATTCACCGCGGGTTGGGGCGAAAAAAAGAAATTTGTTACTATTAATACATTTTATCAAAATATCCTTTTATTAAGAAAAGCCTTTAGTGAGCTCGAGGCTGACTTTGAAATAATAAAGAATATTCCTAAAATAGGGTATAAATTATCTGACAGTATATCTATTGTTGATTTTTCAAAAAAAGATAAAGATAAGGATAATTTAAATAATATTAATATAGAAAAAATACACATCCCTAAAGCTAAGGAAGTAATAGATAGGAAAAACCTTAAAATACCGAAAAGTCATTCTCTGGTTTACCCTCCAAAAAATAAGAGCTTTTTTAATTTATCAAGAAATGAAATTAAGAAAATTATTATTACGATAGCTTTAATGGCATTGATAACTGTATTTATTTCTAATTATGTTAATGACCAAAGAAATAGTAGTAGTTTAACGAGTTATGAGAAATGTGGTGAAATTGACAATAAAATAATATTTTGTAATAAGCAGAAAGATTTAAATTCTTCACTTTTGAAATTTATCGCTGAAGAAATTATTGCTGATACATTTAATGATTATAAATATATGTATATCATGAGGAAAAATTTCTCGGATAAATTGTCGATTATTTATTGTGCTAGAGAGTTAGGTTCATTTTCATTGAAGCAAAATGAATGTATCTCGTATTATGTTACTGATTGGTCCGAGTAGTATGAAATGAAAAAAAGTATTTTGAAAGCGATTATTTATACATCAGTTATTGTTCTTTCTTCCATCGTTATGTTTAAGGTTAATGACTCAGATGATATTGTTTGTCGCTCATCATTTAGAACAATATCTATTACAGATAATGTGAAGCTATCATTAGATATCTCATATACTTTTGGCAGTTATGAAGGGTGGGTTAACTTAAAAGGGACATTAAATAAAAAAGGAGTGGAAAGTACGGTAGCAAGAAAAGTTTATATCGATTTTCTTAAAATTGGTAATAGTATGAAGATAACCTCTAAGAAAAACATAACATTGCATAATGATAATACGGATAACTCTGAATTAGGGAAATATTTAACTCAAGTGTATATTAACCCTGGTTTAGATATGGATATTTTTCTTTATCCGCAAAAAAATGGTGGATTTATCTTTTTTACCAATGATATGTATTCTTTTTACTGCAAATAATCCGAGTTCGAGTGATAGGTTACTATTTACTATATTAAATTTCTCACTATCATAAATTCTCTGCTACGTTTATAGATTTTTAACAATCCTAATTAGGTTGCTTTTAATATTAATGTACAAAATCGTATATTAAAGCTTGTGGTACTTAGATGATTATAGATGGGAAGAGATTATGGTAAGAGGGCGCACAGGGACGTTTTTAGGTGGAAAATTACTTTAGTAATACTTCAATGGCGGTTACTACTAAAGTAATCCATGCTCTTTGTTGGTTTTATTCCATAATGGATTGCAAATCAGCTTTCGCTTCTTTTAGCTCATTTTGAGCATATTGTAATTTCTGTTCTTTCTTTGCTATTTTATCTGAATTACCTGTTTGTTTTGCTTCATTAAGTTCTTCTATACGCTCATTGACCTTTTTTTGTTTTTTTTCAAGTTTATCTTGTGCTTCAGAAAGTAAATTTTTATCGGTGCAGTGCATGTTTAGCTCACTGAGTGCGATCTCCAACCCTTTTACGCGATGGTCATTACCATGTTTTTGAGCGTACTGGATTTGGTCCTCAATATTTTTTGCCTTTCTTTCACATGCAGGGTTGTTAGTTGCTGCTAATGATGCCGATGAAATTGACAGTAATAAGATAAATAGTGTTTTTTTGTTCATCTAAATTTCCTTAGATTTTAATGGATTAAAATTTTCGTAGTGAAAATGTGAATAAATTGAATATAAATTAATCATCATTTAATAAGATTAAATTTGAATTAATGTTTAAATTTTGTTGGTTTAGTATTAATAATTTTAATTCTTCATCTTTTATATCGAACTTTTTAGTTGAGTGCTTATGTAAAATAGAGGAGAAAAAATCATACCAATTTTTATCTAGTGCAATTAATATCTCTTGTAATGTATGGATGTTTATGCTGGTTATTCCGCACTCATATCGGGATATTTGCTGCTGGCTGACATTTAATATTTCACCTAACTGTTGGCCTGTCATTGATTTGCTTATACGGCATTTCTTAATGAAATTTCCGGTATCTATTTCTAATGTTGTACTATTTCTAGTCATATTGTTTTTCAATTGGTTATTTTGATAGTTTGATTAATTTCTGGTGGTTTACTTTTTATATTGATATGCAGTTATATAGTTTTACCATTATCGTTTTGCCATGTGAGAATGCAAAATAAATAAAATACAAAATAAATTTAAAACGCTATGATTGAATGTGTTTATTGGTTTTAGTATTTCTTTTTCCTTAATTAAGAGATTAATTAAGTTTTTTGGTTTGGCATGTTCTCGCATTGTTGTAAGTCATTCTCTTTTTTAAATAATAAGTTAAATTTTATTGTCTAAGTTACTGTTTTAGTCATCTTCTTAAGAGTACTTAAGGGAGGCTGAAACACTATGGACTATGCTATATAAGAAGGCTATTTTTACTCAGAGGTGAGTAATTACTAGCTTCTTGCTGGCCCGTTCTTTATGGTATAATTACTGTACATAACAACCAAGGTGTCGCATCTTACTCTGGATTTATATCTCTATTTTTAATCCATTTTGCATTGGATAAACCAGCAATGAATATTAGTCAGCTTAAAAGTTTTGTTGAAGTGGTTAGAAGTGATTTCAATATCACCAACGCGGCTGAAAAATTATATACCTCTCAGCCGACTGTCAGTAAGCAACTTAAAATATTGGAAGATGAACTGAACGTTTCATTATTCAATCGAAAAAATAATAACTTACTCTCTTTGAGCCCGATTGGCGAAAAAGTTCATCATGTCGCATGTGATATTCTTGCGCAGTTCGATAAAATTAAAAGTATCGTTTCACATGAAGATACCACGATAAAACAAAATCTACACATTGCAACAACTCACACACAGATCCGCTATAAATTACCTCAAGTGATTGAGCGCTTTAATGCACGTTATCCCAATATTTCTTTGCATTTTCACCAAGGTGCACCAGCTCAGATAGCAGAGATGGTGAATAATGGTGATGTGGATTTTGCCATTGCGACTGAGTCTATGCACCTTTATGATGACTTATTGGTGATGCCTTGCTACCAATGGTCTCGCAGTATTATTGTGCCCCATGACCACCCACTTGCTCAATGCGAACAGCTCTCTATTGAAGACCTTGCTGGTTACCCATTAATTACCTATGTATTTGGTTTTACCGGGCATTCAAAGCTTGACCAAGTATTTTATCAACATAAATTAACGCCAAATGTTGTTTTAACTGCGGTAGATACCGAAATTATTAAATACTATGTAAAACGTGGTGCTGGGGTAGGTATTATTTCAACGGTCGCTTTTGATCCAGAGGAAGATAGCGAGGCATTACGCTGCATTGATATCAGCCATTTAGTGAAGCCAAGTTATACCCATGTATGCATTAACCGGCATATGCATTTAAAAGATTATATGTATGATTTTATCTCTAATTATGCACCTCACCTTGATTTGAACTATATTCATCAGCCGAATCAATGGGTACCAACCGAACAAGGTGAGCGAGATAAACTGTATAGTGAACTACCTGAGTTATAAGAAAAAAGCCGAGTAATATAATTTACTCGGCTTTGAAATTACTGTGTGTGTGTTATTTTTATTCTAACGAGTGGCAATATTAATAAAAATTTGAGCGCCAATCAGCAAACAATCGTCATCAACAAAATAAGGGTTAGCGTGTAAATAATTATTAATCCCTTTTGCTTGATTACCACTTCCTAAAAAGTACATGGCACCGAGTTTATCTTTAGTGGCATTGATCATATAACTGAAGTCTTCACTGCCCGTCATTGGCTTACCATTCGCATCAATCTGTTCAGCAGGTAAGAAGGCCGCAGCAGCATCATAAATCACTTTAGCAGCCTGCGGGTGATTGACGACAGCGGGATAACCGCTTGCTTCTAATGTGGTTTTAAACCCACCGGCTTCACTACGAGCCACAATTTCATTGAAGCTGGCTTTTAAAATTTTGTCGGTTTCTTCATCCATTGAACGGATGGTACCGCGTGCCTGAACATGATCAGCCAACGCATTTGGAATAGTTCCACCGTTAATCATGCCACAACCAAATACGGCAGGGCTGAAAGGATCGGTTTTTTTGGCAACAATGTAGTCCATATAATCAATGATACGTGTTGCTTCGCGGATAGCATCTAACCCTTTATGAGGAGTTGAACCGTGGGCAGAAACGCCGTGAACATCTAGCGTCCATGCTGATCCATAAGAGGACATAACCCCGGAATTGAATTTAATATAACCTGTTTCAAAAGCGGCATCGTTATGTAAGCCGTAAACCTCATCAACACCTTCCATACAGCCCATTTCTACCATTTTGTTAGCGCCCGGTACTCGCATGTCTTCTTCTGCCATTTGGAAGATAAAACGGACGTTATGAGTGAGTTCAGAACGGTTTTCGCTAAGGTATTTTGCTGCCGTTAAGGCGATGGTCATGTGGGTATCATGGCCACAGTTATGAGCGCAACCTTCATGGACAGAGCTGTGCTCATTGCATGTCAAATCAGGCATTTCAAGGCCGTCAATATCGGTACGGTAGGCAATCAAGCGCTTTGCTGGGTCGATAATCAATTCAGCGGTAAAACCGGTGTAGCCTTCAAATAAACGGATGTTATAGCCAAAGCTTTCCATCAATTCACGGCAATATTGTGAGGTTTTGAATTCTTGCCCAGACAATTCAGGGATCTTATGTAAATCCTGACGTGTTTTTTTGCTAAACGTTTCTAAAGCAAAGAGCTTTTCATTGATATTGTATTTATTGGTCATTACGTTTTATCCCGTATACAAAAAGCGTTTTAATGCTGTTAAGGGGCCCCTGGTGTGAGCATGAATAAAAAACAGCGTACTCATTTAATTTATGTATATTTTAAGCGTTAGATTCAGAAATAAGTCATTTCTGCTAGCTGTTATTTTATCTAACAATTCATAGAGTGAATTTTAACGTGGATATTAAAAAAGTGAGCGTGATGGAGATCGTATTTATATCATATCAGTATTGCATGGCTCATGAATAATAAGGATGGTAATTTAATAAAATAATCATTAGGAAATGTATTTTCAATTAAATTTCTCTATTATCAATGTGTTATGTTTTTGTTTTTATATTAAAGATTTTTGTGTTTAATTGAGATTAAGTTAAATTCTATTGTTTGGAATAGGGCGATTAGTAGGATAGTTTTGTATATTATCTTAAATGAAATGGCGAATATAGAAATATATCGAATTAATGAGAAGAGAAATTTTAGAGATAGGATTAAAGCTAGAAAAATCATATGTCCCTTATTGCGATTAACGCATTAATAAGGGACATGTTTTTATAATTAGTTCTTAAAAGACCCAATAAATGAGAGATATTCCTCTTTGCTCATCAATGGGGTGTAATCAGCTAACATTTCGTCAGCTTGGGATGCATCATCAAATAATAGGTCAATAATTGCCATTGCCATCATTTGCGCAGGGCGGATGTAGGCCATATCATCATCAAAAACAACGTAATCTTTACCGTGCAAACCACCGCGAATTGCGCCAATCCACGGGTGACTCACTGGCATGATATGTGATAAGTCGCCTGTATCTGTGCTTCCAGTCATATGGCCAGCAACCCAAACATTTTCTTCGCCAATCAAATCGTGGGCATTGTGTTGCAATAAGTCGTTTAATGTATCGTTGTTATACAGCGGCAGGTAACCCGGTAAATCTTTGACTTCTACCTCTGCACCGACTGACATTGCACCAGCAATCAATGCACGAGTAATACGCTCATTCGCATCAATCATCGCAGGAACATTTGACGCTCGGACATAACTTTCCATACGGACATCGCTTGGGGTGACATTCACTAAATCGCCGCCTTGTGTGATGATCGGATGGAAACGAATATAATCTTTTTCTTGGAAGGTTTCGCGAATCGCATTGACCCCCATGATCCCCATCATTGCTGCATTGAGTGCATTAACACCCAGATGAGGAGCCGCCGCCGCATGAGATGCTTTGCCTTTGTAGTTAATCAGCTTGCCAATAAACCCATTGGTGGTAGTCGACATTTCAATAAAACCAGTCTCACGTTCAGGTTTGACACTGGTTAAATGAATTTGCATCGCCATATCGATATCATCAAATTCACCAAGAGATATCAGCTCAGGTTTACCGCCGATATAACTGATTTTTCCTTGCTCAATCAGTTTATTACGATAAGCCAGTTCAACATATTCCTCTGCGGGAACGGCGAAAGGAACGACGTCTCCCGCGAGGTATTGCATAGCACCTGACTTAACCAGACCAATAGTGACTGCCATCATGTTAGCTATTTGTGCATTGTGCCCGCAGCAATGAGCAGCACCCGTTAAATCATCAGCCTCTGGGTGCTCCGCACAAATAATCGCATCGAGCTCACCAATCACAGCAATACTATGTTTACTCCCTTTTCCACCTTTAAGGCGAGCCTTAATCCCCGTCAATGCCAGTTGGTTACGGTAATTAACGCCTAAGGCAGAAAATGCAGCTTCCACTTTTTTTGCTGTTTTGACTTCTTTATAGCCGAGCTCAGGTTCTGCCCAAATATCTTCAGCCAATTTTTTGATATCCCCTTTATGGGATGCAATTGTCTCGCAGACGATGGCTTTCAATTGGTCTTTGGTCATTGTCATGGTAAATATTTCCTATTGTTAGATAACGCCGCTCCATGAAAGTGTCACTTGACCAATAAGTGCAGCGAATAAGAATGTTCCCGTAAAGACCGCCAGTGAAACTGGGATGATCCGCCATGAAATGGCTTTAAATTTGTCGATATCTTTACCGAGTGAAAGACCAGCAAAGGCAAGTACTGTCGTACTGATGACGGCAAGTGAGATTTTACCTGTCATTGCGATCATTTCTTTATCGTAAGGGAATAACGGTGAACACAGACCCGCCGCAATTAAAGATACCCAGAAAATCACGGGTAACTTACCTAATGGTGGGATTTGTGCAATTAAGTATGCCACAAATGACATACCCCCTAATAATGCCATGGCGATAAGTGAGTCACTAAAGACTGCGCCAAAGCTACCACGGCCATAAATTGAACCGCCGAGTGCATCACCCAGTGAAGTGAAGATGATGACTAACACGATGATTATTGCAATTTCTGCCATCTTTTTCATGATCTTATATCCTTATTCTGTATCTGCTGATGCGGTTGCACGTTTTCTTTTCAATTTGTTGTACAAGAAAGAGGCAAACGGTAAGGAGAAGAAGATGTAGATGTACAGACCTAATACCGAAGACATCAAGTTTGCAGAGGATGAGAATGCTTGAATATCTGCTGCGTGTTCAGGATAAAGTTCCAATAATGGGGCAACAGATGCCGCTAACATCGAACCACTACCCACACCAGCACCCATGGCTAAAGCAAGTGGGCTCAAAATATCGAGTCCTGCGATAACACTGGCGATAATACCCATCCAAACCGCACCGTATAACGTCCCGCAAATATACATTGCCATAACGCCGCGGCCTTCTGGTGAACTTAAACCATATTTGGCTTCGATAATGGCAATATTGGGTTCACGACCGATAGAGTAGGTGGCACCAACGGCCTCACGGCCCATGCCTAACATGATAGCAAGTGGTAAACCGAGCAATATGGTACCGATAAAATGACCGACTTCTTGCAAGATTAATGCGCCACCGGCTTGAATAATTTTTTCCCAAGATGCACCAACGGAGGTGCTTAATTTTGCAATTAAGATAACTAACGCGACACTCATTATCGAGCTAGCGTGTGCCATATTTTTTTCGCTGAGGATTTTGAATTTTGGAAAACTGATAATACCACCCATCAACATGGAATAAAGCATTGGAAAAACCATGACTAAACTGATTTTAATTTGCCCTATAGCTTCCGAAAGAAGAATGATAAGTAAGCTAACCAAAAGCAACTTACTATCTTTTAATATACCCATAGTGTTACCTTTCATTGGAAATGTTTTTAAGAGTTTTTCGTATATATTTATAATAAAAATGCATCATTTTCGTATTCATACTATCCATGAAACTATTTTCCTGACAATATTCCGAAAGTCTCTTAGCCATGCCGAAAAGGCATGGTTAAAATCAATAAATTAATATTTGTTAATAAAGATGCAGTTATTGAAATATTTTTGCATTTTAATATTAAAAATATTTTTATTATTCAGGATGATACAAAGTATTATTAATTTTTTAACATACCGTTTCATAAGTAATTTTGATTTTTTGGTGTGTTAATGCGAGGAATTATCAAATACCCAGTAAATGTGAGGTTGTTCAGGTTTTATTTATTTTTTTATAGCAAGGTTTTATTTTTATTGAATTTATATAATGATAAAAATTGAATTTTAATTGGATATTATTGTGGTTCTTTTGGGTTTTTATTTTTATTTTAGCCTATCCTTAGTTTAATTATCAGTTTAATGTACTGATGTGTTTTTGCGAATTTTCTTCAAAAAAATTTGATATTTTACAATAATATTGTATTTGGCTGTGATATTTGACATGGATCTCAATTCTGAATATTTCTTAATTTGAAAGCAATAAATGAGTCGAAATTTTATTTTAGTCTATTTGCTGAAATTCATGTTATCCGTAACATGTTTACCTGTTATTTGTTTATTGAATATCGAAAAATATAAAGGCACGAATTGCGCGAACAAAAAAGTGTTTGTTGTTAATTTACACTAAGTCGTCTTTTTATCACAGCGGCATTGTGAACGGCAAACCTAAAGAAAGGTGCTTATGACTATTACGTTAAAAGATATCACCAAAGATAATTGGGTGGATATTATCTGTCTTGAAATAACCAAAGAGCAGGAAGACTTTGTGGCTCTTAACTCAGAGTCAATCGCAGCCTCAAAATTTTTTGATTACTATATTAATCGTGGTATCTATGTTGATAATGAGCCCGTTGGCTTTATTCAATATTATTCAAATCATGAAAATGGCAGGCCCGAAGAGGTTTTTATTGGCCAATTGATGATTGATATTAAACACCAAAGAAAAGGCTTTGGTTCTCTGGCTATTCCACTTGTTCTCGATGAAATAAAAAGTTTAGGTAAATATCAATCAGTATCAATTTGTTATATCGAGGGTAATGACATGATGAAACCTTTTTTTGAACAGTTTGGTTTTTCCGTTGTTGACCAAGATGAATTTGATGAAACCATTATGCGGCTCGTTTTTTAGTACTGAAATGACGAATATCCGCTCCAACTTAAAGTTAGCAGCGGATATTTGTAGAGCGGTAAACCTATAGTATTTATCTAAAATTGCGCATTTAATCCTAAGCGTAGTGTGCGCCCGGGGGCTGGCATCATACTGCGCGTCAGTGGGTCGATATAATAACGGTCAGTTAAGTTGGTCACTAAGAATTCGACATTAATATTTTTGTCAATTTGGTAACTTGCGTAGGCATCTGCAGTAAAGGTCGGAGTCCAGTGCATTGGGCTATTATTCGCCATCGAATAACTCCCCGGGAACTGCTGCATCAGTTTGCGTTCATCTTTATTTTGTACACTACTGGTATAACGTAAGCGTGTTCCCACTTCAAGGGCTTCATCCATAAAGCGCATGCCTAGGTTGGAATTTATGGCATATTTAGGCTGCAATTGTGTACGTAAAAAACCGCCAGGGAAACCAGCTGTTGTGCATTGGGAGATATTATAGCGATTAGCTGGGTCAAGATTGGCTGGCGCCGAGTCATCACACACTTCATTTTTGAGGCGGTAATCGACACCAATATCCATAAATACACCACCATTATCATAGCGCGCCAAAGCTTCAATTCCTGCTGTTTTATGTTCTTTTACTTGAACAAAATTAAGCCGCCCATCACGGTCAAATGCATTTTCAATGACAGTATGGTAATAGCCTATTTTCACATCAGCATGGCGTTCAGCACCGAGTAAACCTTGTAAGTTACGTGAATAACCAAATTCAAAGGTTTTTGCACGTTCGGGTTTAAATAACATTTTCTCTTTACGGGCTTCACTTTCCCCTGCAAACCCAATGCTATTTTCAAAAATACTTGGTAAGCGAACCGTCTCTATATAGCGTGCATAAACCCGGTCGTTATCAGATAACCAAATATTGGCACCAAAAGCGGGAGCCCAGCCATGGCTTTTTTGTTTGCCTGAGAATTTCCATTTTTCTTCTTCAGTGAGTTCGCGCTTAATGTCATCAGCTGGGTGTGAATAACTTGAGCCATAGACATAAACTTCCTTGCCAGTTACAGGGTCAACAGCACGAGCTTGAGAATCGAAAGTACCATTATGGAAAGGGTTTGTTTTTGTGGTATAGCGACCATCTTTATCTGATTTCCATTCGGCGCGGAAGTTAACGTCTAAAACACCATTTTCTTCTGGGCGCTGAGCGTTGTTTCTTTTAGTAATAAAAACGGTATAGTCGGTATCTTCCAACCCTAATGTTTTAAGTAATATTTGGCTGTTTTTATAACCACCATTAAACGCTTGGTAGCCGTTTTTAACAGCGCTATCATACTCTTCTTGGGTTAAAATTCGGTTATAATTTATCTGTTTAGCAAGGCGCTCGTCAGGGTTTTGAAAGCCCTTGGTACGGTTGCGCATTTGCTCTTTTAAATAATCATCTTCTGTCCAGCCATCAATATATTTCGCTCCCGCATCCAGTTCCAACCAGCTCGTTGGGCGATAGTTAAAGTTAAAGGCAATACTGGTTTCTTGGCGATGACCTTTACGAGGAAGAGCAATAAAAGGGCTGGCGGTTTGAGATGGCGGTACGTCGTTAGAATCTAATTTTTCTTTGAGCATTGAACCGCGGATCGTTAAATCAAGATCGGGCGTGAGCGCCATGGTATTGCGTAAATTAAAGCCAATACGGTCGTTTTCGGAGTTAGTTGCTGCGGTATTAATTAAAGAACCATCAATGTTAGGGTCTTTTCCATCACCATAACCATATTCGAATCCCCAATCGCGTTCTTTGGGCTCTCGTGGGTAGCCACCTGAGGTGTTGGTATCCCCTACGGAATGGGTCATCCACACATTTGCGTTTAGGTCAATCCATTGATTATCTTCAGGTTTCCATTTATATTCGGCATTATAGGCATTGACTGTAAAGTGAGCTAATGGCCACTGAGGTAATACGTGTTTTCCTTCAAGCTCAGCAAATCCTAAACGTGACGGCATGATTTCACCATAGGTGCTTTCACTTCGGCGAAAACCAAGATGTAATGTTTGGTTTTCAGTGAGATATAAATTAGTTTTAACTAAATAGGATTCCAACTCATTGGAGGTATTCGTCACTTCTTTTCCGGGGCGAAATACATTAGCAGCAAAAGGTAAGTAAGGGTCTGGACCAAGCTGTTGCTGGACTGTTTGTTGTTCATTTAATTGAACCGATTCTTTATAACGGTGAGCGCCATTTTTCCCCGCAAAATAGTTACCTTGCCGGCGATAAGCATAGGCGGCCATTAAATCAAACTTTTCTTGTCGAGTCCCAACCGCTATTCTTCCGCCATTATCTTTAAAATTAAAGAATTGAGCGCTTCCTCGGGATTTCGGTGTGATGTTGACGACTGGATCAGAGAAAACATAGTTATTATTTTTATAAATCTCAGGGTGATCTCGGTAATCTTCGCCATAACCAAAGTGGGGAACACGCTCACGAGTAGAATTGCTGCTGGTTTCCAGTTTTAAACTGACACCAAATTTTTCACCCGGTGCAACAACGTCATCTATTCCTATGGTTCTGATGGCTATCCCACCACCAACAGAGGTTTTTATATCACCAGCAAGAGAACCACTTTTTTCAATCTCAATGCTACTAATGAGGTTTGGGTCCACATAGTTACGGTTGTTTGCCCCATTGTAACCCCGATAAACGGTTAATGATTGCTCTGTGCCGTCAACCGTGACAGGAACTCGTTCTTGCCCTTGAATGCCTCGAATATTCGGGTCTAACGCGCCACTGTTTCTTGCATCACCACTATAGACACCAACTGCACTATTAAGCACATCCGCGGTACTGGTGCCTTTATAGCGTTCAACAAGGTCTTTTCCTAAATAGATTTTAGAACCTTTAGCATCATATTGCTCATCGTAACCTTGTTGATCCCGCTCTTTGATAGTTTTTGCTGAATCTTGAACAGTAATGGTGCCGATGTGTTCTTCTTTTTCCCCTAAAGCGGTTGTTGGAATAAAAAGAGCAGTAATAATTGCAGTAGTAATAGGTGTTAATTTGTATTTATACATTGTGTTTTTCTCTATGCCATAACGCTTAAAAACGGGTTTCTAACCCAATAGAAATTTCGTGCTGGTGGTAGGAGTAAATTCCATCAGCAGAACTGCGGTTATCACGAAAGCGGTAACTGGTATAAGGCGTAAAAGTGAGCAATGAATAATTTGGAAAACTAAGACGCGCAAAATACATCGCTTCTCTATCATGGCGTTTAACATTCAACATTTGGTTGAAGGCCTTGAATTGGCTTTCTCGGTAAGTTGCAAGTGCCAGTAAATGAATATCGGGTGTTAGCACGTGATAAAAACCGCCTCGGATACCCAATTGGTCATAATCATCGCTACGAACTTCTGTGGTGAGACGAGTCGCATCAGCCCCCAAAAAGAGGGAGGTATCTGGGGTAATACCATAGACACCGGTTAGATGTAGGCTACTTCGATTACCATCGGCACTGTCATACGGTTTTTGGTAATGAAGTTGTTGGTAGTCGGCGGAGGTACTAAGGAGCACACGAGGTGAAAATTGGTAGTCAGCTTCAATTTTGCCCCCTATACCTAAATAACGACGCTTTTCATTGACCGTTTTTAACTCAACTAATGGGCCGAATGCGGCAGTGGTGTTCGCATCATTAAAACGATATAAAGTTGCTAAAGAGGTAGTGTTCTCACTGAATTCAGCATAGTGCGGATAGCGGTCACCATAAGAGGTTCCCTTGATTTGCAGGGAATGGTTGCCCGAGATAGGAATAATTTTGCTCAGACTCGCATCATAGGTGAGCCCCGGTGATGATTTGGGATTAGCCATTTTCCAGGTCCCCCCTGGCGTTTCCCAAACTTTATTTTTATCTGGAACTTGGTTGATATTACTGTTGTATTTATAGCCAAAGGAGAGACTGCCTGTCCAAGCTGTGCGGTTTTCGATAACACTAATAAATTGTTGAATGGTTTGCTTTACACTAATAGGTAATGCGAGTGTTTCATCGTTAATTAAACTTTGAAATAAAGCCAAAGACTCTTTATTTTGATTATCTTCAAAATAGGTACGTGCAAGTTCTAATTTTATGCGAAGAAACTTTGGTGACAGTACCAATATTTGTTGGTAATGGGCAATTGCTTCTGGGTAATGATTTTGCGCTTTAGCGATTTCTGCTTTTGCAAATAAAATAAGCAATGGATCTGCATCAGCGAGCTGTTGGTAGCGGGGTAATAAGCGCTGTACGTCTTCAAATTGCTTGTGGTTAATTGCCAGATAAATAGCCTGCCCTAGGTCTTGGGCATTATTCTTAAGAGAATAATTTTCCCCATTCAAATTAATTGATAGGTCATCAGGGAGAAGCAATTGGTCTTTATTGGGGACTACAGCACTTTTATCACGATAGTTTTGTTTGTCTTTTTGCCATAACAGCTGTTCTCGGTCAGTGTCCAAGCTGGCTGGAAATGCAAAGGATGTGACCATAAGCATTATGATGGCAGAAGTTAATAACAGATATCGCATAAGATTAGCTTCGGTAATAAAAGGCAGTGGCCAACTGCCTGTCACGCTTTATGGTTGGCCACCAAGGTTGATTTACGGGTTACTGGGAAATATTCCCACGGCTTCCACCAAAGGCCATATCTTTGCTGTGATCTTCAAATTGAGTGACACCAGCAATATGCTTAGCTTGGTCGCCAAAGAAATGCCCATTTGTTGAGCCGGATTCACCATTAAGGGTGGCCGCTCCGGCGAACGTGGCATTATTTTTAATGGTGGCATCAATATTGGTTGCACCAATATTCCCTGCTAAGGATTTAGTCCCAAAGTTGGCTGTCAGCGTCCCTGCGGTTAGTGCGCCTCCATTATATTGGCTGATTCCTTTAACGGAGTATTCCGCTGTGCCAGCTGTAGGCATATTGGTGGTGACATCCTTGCCAGAATAGTAAGCGGTATGAGTGGTGTCACTAACTTGTCCTGTCGATGACCATTCGCCGAAATAGACTTCTGCATCTGCAATTTTGGCAAAGTTAAAAACGCCCATTTTGTCATGTGAACCAGGTCCATTAGGCATGGAAATAACATGTGCTTCATTTCCTGCTTGTATTGGTGCCATTCGAGTTAAACCTGAGAATGAAATGGTTTTTCCACCATAAACTGATTGCACACCAATACCTGGGTCACCCGCAGCACCACCATGACCACCACCGGTTCCTTCTGTCGCACCAACACGAACGGAAGGCTGATTAGTATCGAAAGGTTGGCTTTGGCCAGAACCGATTGCCGCAGAAGCACCAAAAGCCACTGTGCAGGTTGCGAGTGCTAGAGCGATAATATTTAACTTTTTCATCGAAATACTCCATTTTTATTAAAGATATTAACGATACTATTGATTAAGAAATTATTATTTCGCATATATATGACGATTGGTATTAAACCAAATAATAATATAAATGCAAATGATAATTCTTCGCATTAACATTAAAATAATTATGGGTATCAATGAGATAGTGATATTGCTCTTGTTGTTAGTTGTTGATATTACGATTTATTTTTGTAGTTAATTTGTTGGGTTATCAATTTTAATGGTAATTATTTTTTGATAAAAAAGTTAAATTAGTCACATTTTTATGCGTTTGATTGAATGGATTACATAAACAACATTAAAGTTAATGTTGTTTATTGCTTCATCATCGATGGTAGTCAATGGAGGGTTAAATAAAGCAAAATAATAAATGCAAACAATGCGCATTATCATTACTGTTGTGGTAATTTTGTCTTTACAGTACACAGTTAGGTTTATAATCACTCAAAATATAAGGGAATAAAGATATGGCTCCATGGTTAATTTTTGGCGCGGGTGGAAAAGGTGTTGGTCATCAAATTGCTCAGTTGGCAATTGCAGAGAAACGCTCTGTCATCGTTGTTGTACGTAATAAGCAGTCTGCAGAGGCATTGGAGGCGGTAGGTGCGCAAGTCTTCATTGGTGATGCTTGTGATAGTGAAGTGGTTAAGGCTGCTTGTCAGTCCGCAGGAACAACTGCCACGGTTATTTCAACCATGGGGGGGACTCAAGATTATTTAGCTCATCGTACGGTGATTGATTGTGCAGAACATGTTGGGATATCTCGTATGGTGTTAGTCACATCATTAGGTTGTGGGGATTCATGGCCTTATTTGTCTGCCCGGTCACGCGCTGCATTTGGTCAGGCGGTGAGGGAAAAATCCCTTGCGGAGTCATGGCTACAAACTAGCTCATTAGATTATGTGATTGTTCGCCCTGGAGGGTTATTACATGGTGAGCCAACAGGAAAAGCAGTTCTTCAACAAGAGGTTGAAGTTCATGGCTTAGTGATGCGTGCGGATGTTGCTGCACATGTTTACCAGTTGGCTAAGCAAGGTGAATTGAAAAAACAAATTTATAGCGTGGTACAGCCGGGGTTGGTACCCGCTTAATAAAAACGAGGTTTTTTGTGTAGCTTACCTGTTTTTTATTACAAATAGGGCTACCATTGGTCTCCACTGCGAAAGTCACAATATAGGGGTTGTGAAAAATCAATTAAATTGTTTTTTGACCACCCCATGACGCCACCTTCTTCATTGACAGAGTGGATATAATGGCCTTGATTGAGCTCATACAATGGCCCGTTCCATACTTGCCAGCCGACAGATTGATATACAGGGAAGCCCTGATCTGATGCAGAAAGCAGACCCAGTTGATAACAATCGGCAATAATTTGGTTGGTAGCCAGCATAAGCTGTTTGCCGATCCCTTGGCGACGGTAGTTTTCCAATACCGCCATCGCTTCAACATAGCCAACTGTTATTGGCGTATTACCGATTGCCATATGACGTTGAATAATAGCAACGTGGCCAATAATCTGTTGTTGGTCATAGGCCAAGATGTGCATTCCCCCCAAAGCATGTTCAAAATCATCATAGGTAAAATCTTGCTCAAAGCTTTGATATAACATGGAATACAATGCCTCTCTATTCTCTGTTGAAAGTTGAGAGGTGTGTTTGTTTTTATATTCTATTGTCATTTAGCACCATGGAATAATTGTAAAGAGGGCTGAAATAAAAAATCGTTAAGCTTGTAGGAGCAAAGTATATAGCATATCAAAATTGACTATGATGGTTTGAATGCGTTAGTGCTAAAAGCTATTTTGGTGTTTTTTAATAAAGCCATCGATATATTTTGTGGTATTACTCAAACGTTATTTTCATTAATGTAATATTAAGGTTATGAATATCGATTCTTTCAAAAATTTCGATTTTTATCACATGGTTATGCCGAACAGGCAAAGTGAGTTTTTTGCTTTATTGTGTGGTCGTTGCTCTTTTCAATAAGGATTATTGAATGAAAAAAAATGACATCAACGATACATGATGCGGCTTTTAAAGGATTTATGACAATTATTTGTTTATTGCCTTGGACTCCCATAATTTTGAACAAGTTATTCAAGTTCTAGGTGAACAAACAGAAAAGCATAAGGAGACAATCATGAATATTGCTCAACGATTGCAATATAAAGGACGGCAAGAAGGGTTGCAAGAGGGATTTAAAAAAGCAAAGAAGAGGCAAATATAGCAACTGCACGGAATCTTTTGGAGCAAGGAATTAGTATTGAGATAATTATGAAAAGCACTGGGTTGAGCCGTGAAAAACTTATTTCTTTACAGTAACTCAGTTTTTATGGCTGAAAGTTAAAAGGGATATTGTTTATCAATATCCCTTTATTTAATAATAGTTGAATAATATAAAAATTATTTAAATGGCATCTACTGGGTTTGCTTATCCCATTGAACCAGTACGGATAATAATTGGCTTAACGCACCGTAAAAACCGTATTCATCATACCGTTGGCAATTTTGGCTAAATACTGGTAGCCATTGTAGTAAAAGTGACAAGGTCTTTAGGCGCAATTGTTTCACTTTTTCTTGGTCCAAATGGACTTCATTTAATGAAAAATGTAAGTGACTTAATAGCTCCAAAAAAATTGAAATATGGTCAGAAGGTTCTCTAAATGCCTCACTAGTTTCCATTCCAGCCTCGGCTAATAAGTACTTAATTTGTTCATTACCTTGTTCACAGTTTGGATAAACTGAGGCGTAAGGTAAAGCTGATTGCTTATCAGACATTAAAAATAAGCTACAGAAGTCGGCGGCTAATTCGAGTTGTGCATCATTTCGCATTACTAGCGCTTGGGTTTTTGTTTTAACTACTTGAATTGGCACAGTTAGAACGGGTTCCTGCTCGACAGTCGTAAACCAATCCATCATCTCGCTAGATTGAAGTTGCGCTAATGTTGCGCTATCTAGTTCACGTGAGAACAATTGTGCTAGCCATGCATAAATACATGCTATTTGTTCTGGTGCTAAAGTACTTTGTTTTGTCATTTATTCACCTGTGATGCAGGGACATATTCACACTGAGCAACCATTTCAATTGGCCCATCGAATGCATTCACGTTATCCACTTGTCCTGTATATTTTTCTATCTCTACTAAGGTTGTATGTGCACTGGTGGCTTGCGCTAATTGAGAGGTTCCAATATCAAGCGTCAATACGTTTGGGTTTCCGTATTTGCACAGCGCATTGATTTCTCCGCCCTTAGTCGGGTCATACCAAGCTCCCTCATGGATACGGGCAACGCCTTTTGTGTATAGGTCTGAAACCACGGCTCCCGCTAACACTTGCCCTCGGTCGTTGAAAACGCGAACGATATCACCATTTTGTATACCCCTAGCTTTCGCATCTTGAGGACTAATAAAGACCGGTTCTTTGCCACTAACGGAATAATATTGACGTAATACAGGGGACTCGCACAGTTGTGAGTGTAAGCGAAAATCGGGATGTGCAGATTGCAAATGTAATGGCCATTTTTTTGAACCTGGGCCGCCGTGGGAGCGTTCTGCTTTTTCGAACCACATTGGGTGGCCTTGGCAATCATCATATTGCATGTCGGCAATAGTTTTTGAGTAAATTTCAATTAAACCACTCGGTGTTCCTAATGGTTCTAAGTCGGGATCTTCTCTAAATGCTTGATGACGAACAAACATTTGTGGATGCTCAAATTCTACATAACCGTCTTTTTCCCAGAACACATCGAAGGAGGGTAGATGAATACCACGGCCTTTCCCCTGCTGGCTGCCTTCTTGCCAAATACGTTTTAGCCAGCCCATTTCGTCCAAACCTTCAGTAAAGGCTTCTTCACGACCAAAACGGCGGCATAGGTCGCGTAAAATATCGAAGTCATTGCGTGACTCAAATTGCGGTTCAACGAGTTGTTTCATTGCAATAATGCCACGATTTGAATGGTTACCGTATTGGTCAAGGTCATTACGTTCAAATTGCGTGGTCGCCGGTAATACGATATCGGCAAAGCGGCAAGTGGATGTCCATTGGTTATCGATAGAAACAACCGTTTCAAGCTTGCGCCAGCCTTCAATAATACGATTAATTTGTTGGTGGCGGTGGAATGGGTTGGTTCCGGCAAATACACACATTTTTAGTGGTGGCAATTTAACCGTTTTACCATTCCAGTTAATCGTTTTTCCGGGTTCTAAAATCGCATCAATAAAACGAGCAATAGGAATGGTGCTACTATAGCCTTTGTAGTCATTGCTATCATGAATGGGGGGGACTTTGGTTGAGCCTGAAAAACCACTCAAAATAATCCCCTGACGGCTTGGGGTTCCTGCTCCATTATAGTGCCAACCGAAGCCAAACCCGCCACCCGGTAAGCCAATTTGACCTAACATTGCAGCTAAAACGACAACCATCCACGACCATTGTTCACCATGTTGCATGCGCTGAACACACCAACCTGCAATGATTTGGGTGCGATCTGCTGCCATTTGGCGGGCTAAAGCTTGGATCGTGTCGGCATCAATACCACAAATTTCAGACGCCCATTGTGCATCTTTCGGTTGGCCATCCGTTTTTCCCATTAAGTAGGGAACAAATTGCTCGAAACCGACACAATATTCTTTTAAGAAGGTTTTATCATGTAAGTCTTCACTGTAAAGGGTGTGAGCGATGGCTAATTGCAGTGGCACATCCGCTTGCGGGTTAATCGCAATATGTTGAACATTGGCACGTCCAAGGTAATCATGAGTAGAGGTGATTATAGGGTCAATACTGATGACTTTTATCTCACCATTAGCGGCTTTTTCTTTCAGTTGTTCATAATATTCATAAACGTCATGATCAGGGCACCACCAGTTAGCTTGTTGGTTTTTGAGAAGGTCAGAGCCCCACAACACAATGGTTTTACTATTTTTGAGGACTAACGGCCAAGAAGTTTGTTGTTCATAAACCTCCATCGACCCAACAACTCGAGGTAAAATTACTTGTGCAGCCCCCGTTGAGTAATCTCCGCCAGTACTGACACTATTGCCGTGCAGCGCAATGGCACGAGCTAACATACCTGAAGCGTTGTGAAGCATCCCTGTCGATTGCCAACCATTTGCAGTGAGTAATCCACTTGGTCCATAGGTTGTTTGAACACGTTCTAATTCTTGATAGAACAAATCAAGGGCTTCATCCCAAGAAACACGTACGAAGCGGTTATCACCTCGTTGTGAGGTATCACTTAAATGGCGTTTACGTAGCCAATCAACACGTACCATTGGATAACGAATACGGGCTGTACCATGAACATGGTCAGGTAACCCTGCAATCATTTTAGATGGAAATTTATCGTGTTCAAAGGGCTTGGCTTCGATAAAGCGGCCATCAACCACAGTAGCGCGAATTGCGCCCCAGTGCGACCCAGTCAGAATGCCTTCTTGTACCACAGCAGTTTGTTCGCCAGCCGTTGCAGCGCTAGCTTTACGTGGTGTTAAGAGGGAAGGGCCTAACATTCCCGCAACGGTGAGCCCGCCAAGCTGGAACAAAAAGCGCCGACGAGAAGCTTGAAAAGTTGGATTATTTTTCATTCTGTACTCCGTTATCACCGTGTGAAGATCCTGCGGTATCAGATGCATTCATTTGTAAGTATTTCAGTAAGGTACGCTCTTCTCGCTTATCTAAGCTGGTAAAGCCAATCATACCGTTTAATGTGCCTATCCAACCGTTAGCATCAAAGTGGGCAATATCTGGAGCCCCATGGCATTGATTACAAGACCCGTTATATAAAGAGTCTGCATAAGCCCATATCGGTTTGATATCATTGATCATATCGCCTTGCTGCATCCATGCGGTCGCTTGCAATTTGCTCCATGAAGTATCGGTTGCAGCGACAACGGTACTTTCTAAATTTTTCACATTTTCTTGAACATCACCGCGTATTGAAGCCACGAAAATTCGTTTACCAGGGAATTCGGATAGGACTCGTTGGCGACCATCGGTTTCTGTCCACCCAGTGATTTCAACTTGTAGCCAATCGCCATCACGTTTTAGGACTTTCACCTCTGAGGCAGGAAGTAACGAGCCAGCAGGGTCTTTATCCCCTTTATTTGCATAAATAGGTTTAATATCAAGTGAATACAGAATATCGGAATCACTATTTGCCTTCGCGCGCAACTCATCGAATTGTTTACGAAAACCACTGCTCATATCAGGCAATTGGTGGGCAATCCCTTTGTGGCAGTCAATGCAGGATTGATTCTCTTTCGCAGCGATTTGCATTTGGCGAGCCGCTTCTGGATTTTGCTTGGCGTGGTCCATCGAGTCGTAATCATGACAAGAGCGGCAAGTGGCCGAATTGTTCTCTTTCATGCGAGCCCATTCACGTTCTGCAAGTTCGGCGCGTTTGGCTTCAAATTTTTCAGGGGTATCTATCGAATGAGCAATAAATGTTTGATAAATATCATTGCTTGCTTCGAGTTTCCGTTTAATCATGCCTGGAAGGTCGGAGGGAATATGGCAGTCATGGCATTCTGCACGTACCCCAGAGGCATTTTGGAAATGCACGGATTGCTTATATTCTTCGTAAACGGGTTCCATGCTATGGCAACTGACACAAAACTCGGTGGTGCTAGTCACTTTCATCCCAACATGGGGTACAACGATTAACGCAACACCCACTGCAATCCCGACAACGATTAACGTAAGCATTGACCAACGAGCACTTGGTTTTCGCAACGCTCTCCAGAGTTTCCGCATAATAGCCCCTGTAATTATATGGTTTAATACAGGCGATCTTATTGAGTTAATATGAATAGCGGTACTAGTCAGGATGAACAGCTTACGGCAAGATATGGGTAAATATGAACAGATATGAACAGAAGAGAGTATATCAATGACATCACATCATATTGTGGTTGTTGAAGACGAACCCGTTACTCAGGCGCGTTTACAGGCTTACTTTGAGCAAGAAGGATATCGTGTTTCTGTGACGGGGAATGGTGCAGGTTTACGCGAAATTATGGATCAGCAAGTAGTTGACTTGATTCTGTTGGATATTAATTTACCGGATGAAAATGGGTTAATGTTAACAAGGGCGCTACGTGAGCGTTTTACAGTAGGAATTATTTTAGTCACAGGCCGTTGTGACCAAATTGACCGTATTGTGGGTTTAGAAATGGGAGCAGATGATTACGTTACTAAACCTTTGGAACTCAGGGAGCTCGTTGTTCGTGTCAAAAATTTACTTTGGCGAATTGACCTTGCTAAACCATCACAAACCCAGGTTGTTTCTCAAGATAATTGCTATCAGTTCGCTGGCTATTGCCTAAATGTTTCGATGCATACGCTCGAATTTAAGCATCAAGCAATCAAACTCACTCGTGCTGAATATGAAATGCTAGTGGCTTTTGTGACAAACCCACGGGAGATTCTAACCCGAGAACGTCTTTTACGTATGTTATCAGCCCGTCGAGTTGATCACCCTGATTTACGCACGGTAGATGTACTTATTCGCCGTTTACGCCACAAGATTAATGCTGATTTATTAGTGACTCAGCATGGTGAAGGTTATTTTTTAGCCGCCGATGTATACTGATATACGGGCCTAAATCCTCCTGGAGATAATGAATTACGTAAGTGTTCACTATCTGCATTTTGTTGAGTAAGCACTAAAATTGGCGGGCTTATATTGTTTGGAACTGGTTGCTTTTGTAATACTTTGATGGCTTGTTCAATGACTAGCTCACCTTGCCAAACCATTTGGTCGCTAGCTGCCATAATTATTCGGCCTCTTTTTAAGCCGCGATAGACTTGATGTGATAAGTAAAAAGAAACAATATTCAATGGTTTTGTTAAGTTACGGCCTTCACCCATTGCGGCTTCAGCGGCGATAGCTGTGCCAACGACGACATCAATATCTGGGTTACGCTCTAGCATTTCATGTAATAAATTGCGTTGAACTTCAATGTCGTTATCCCCTTGTGCAACATCCACAATTTGTACATGGCTACCCGCAATAGCCTCTCTGAATCCTTGTTCCATTTCAAGGCTACCGCCAGCATTTAATGGCCCAGGCATAAGTAACACTTTCAATGGCTTACCTTGGCTCCATTGCACTAAATAGCGTCCCGGCTGATAGCCCATTTGAAACCAAGGTACACCCACGCGGGTTTTAACTGTTTTATCGTGTGTCGCGTTGATGACTTCAATGACAGGCGTATTTCCTACCAGTTGGCTCAGGTTTGGAAAGGCTGTGGTGCTACTGCCCAGTAAAATGGCATCTGCTCCCCACTGTTGGCATTGCGTAATTTGCTTTTGCTGAGTGGCTAGCTGGTTATATCCGCCAGCTTCTAATACATTTAGGTCAATACTATAGCTTTTGGCTGCTTTTTGCATACCATAATTAATTGATAACCAATAAGAATCTTTTAAGCTAGGATAAAGCGCACACAATTTCCATGTTTTTGTAGCGGTAATAGGATTATGTGGTTGAGAGGTAAAGTGTAGTGTATCACGCCACTGAATGAGTGAACTATTCTGCGCCATTGCTAGGCTCAGTAATGAGTGAAATGTGAACAGTAGTAAAATCAATACACGCATGATAGCCTCACAAACCAGAAACCTTTATCCTAAATGCTTTCTTGCAGTTAACTCAACCATTTTAATTTTTAGGCTAACTAAACCGTGAATTTATCACTAACTAGACGATTGTGGATGGGCTATGCGCTGATGGCAGCATTGACCTTTATCAGCACCCTTGTGGGGTGGTACAACTTACGTTTTGTTAGCCAAGTTGAACAGGCCAATACCGAGGCACTGATTCCAACCATGAATATGGCAAGGCAACTGAGTGAAGCGAGTGCTTGGGAGCTATTTTCTGCGCAGAATCTCACCAATGCAGATAGCGAAAGTATTTGGTTAGCGCAAGGGCGGATGTTAACGGCACAAAGCCTTAAAATCACTAATTTACTGAAAACATTACGGGAACAAGGCTTCAACACACAAGATATAGAACAACAAGAAAAAGAAATCGCTCAATCATTAAGCCAACAGGGTGAATTAGTTGGACAGCGATTAAAACTGCGCACAGAGCAACAACAGTTAAGGCAACATATTATCGCTGCGGCGGGTGATATCGCCCAAAAGGCGCATGGCCAAGCCAATAATGCAGCGACCTCCGCCAGTGCAACGCAGGTGAGTATTTATGACCTAATCGAGCGAAAACAAGGGGAACAAGCTCAACAAGCCCTTGATCAACTTATTGATATTGATCTTGAATATGCTAGCCAAATGAATGAGTTGCGATTAAGTGCTATGCGAGTACAGCAAATGGTACTTAATTTAGGTTCAAACCAACCCAATCGTAATATGGCAGAATTAGAAAATCAGCTGAATTCTGCAGTCAAAATCTTACAGCGTCGGCAAAAATATATTGAAGACCCTGC
This sequence comes from Providencia sp. PROV130, assembly GCF_028482225.1. Taxonomy (NCBI): domain Bacteria; kingdom Pseudomonadati; phylum Pseudomonadota; class Gammaproteobacteria; order Enterobacterales; family Morganellaceae; genus Providencia; species Providencia sp. PROV130. The sequence goes on from NZ_JAMPQC010000020.1 coordinate 48,680, forward strand.
CGTGAGAAGCCAGGTAGAAAATGCCTTAAATAGCGTTAAGCGTTATACCGAGTTAATTACGTTGTATCGCCAAGATAACGACATCACAACTCGTTTACAGATTTTATCGCAAAATAATATTGACCAATTTGCACGTTTTAGTAGTGAAGTAGCTCAATTAGTTGACATCATTGAACTTCGTAACCAAACCGCATTGGGGCAACTTAAACAAGCCAGTGAACGGGGGCAAAATTGGTTGTTAGCATTAAGTATTGTTTCATTACTCTCATTGATTTTGATCCTTTGGCGAGTGGTTTACCGTTTAGTAACAAAGCCGCTGGCACAGCAAACCCAAGCGCTTCAACGCTTGCTTGAGGGCGATATTGACTCTGCATTTCCTGAAACCGCAGGAGTGAAAGAGCTAGATACGATTGGCCGTTTAATGGATGCATTTCGTGCGAGTGTACATGCCTTAAATAATCAACGCGAACAGCTAGCGGACCAAGTCAAAGTGAGAACGGCAGAACTGCGTGTGATGGTTGTTGAGCACCGCAAAGCTCGCGCTGAAGCAGAAAAAGCCAATCAGGCGAAATCGGCATTTTTGGCGGCAATGAGCCATGAAATTCGCACACCGCTTTATGGAATTTTGGGGACAGCACAACTGTTATTAGAAAATAAAACGCTTAATCAATATCATGATGATTTATATGCAATTACGGATTCAGGTGAATCCTTATTGGCTATTTTGAATGACATTTTAGATTACTCTGCTATTGAAGCTGGGGGACAAAATGTTTCGATCAATGAGGAGCCTTTTGAGCCCAAGCCATTATTGGAAAGTACCTTGTATCTAATGAATGCTAGTAATAAAAACCATGCTATTCAGTTAGTTGCTGATATTGCAGATGATTTACCTACTGCCTTACAAGGGGACCCACTCCGGATCCGGCAAATTATCACCAATTTACTCAGTAATGCATTGCGTTTCACTCAGCAGGGGCAAATTACTTTACGTAGTTGCCGTTATGGTAAATATTGGTTTATTGAAGTGGAAGACACCGGATGTGGCATTGATAACTCGCGATTTACTGATATTTTTAAGCCATTTGTGCAAGTCGATAGCCAGCGGGGTGGAACAGGACTTGGGCTGACAATTAGTGCAAGTTTAGCACAAGCTATGGGCGGTGAATTGACGGTTAGTAGCCAGCTAGGGAGTGGGAGCTGTTTTCGTTTAACACTGCCGTTATGTATCGCCTCGCATCCAGTTAGTAAATCCGCAGATCTACCATTAGACATGCGGGGCGTACATTTATTACTCATAGAAGACAACCCATTGACTCAGAAAATCAGTGGAGAAATGTTAACTCGCAGTGGGGCACAGGTAACCACCGTTGGTTCTGCGGCCGAAGCATTAGCGGCCCTACAAACTGGGCAACAATTTACAGCGGCGTTAGTGGATTTTGGTTTACCTGATATCGATGGGATCACGTTGGCTAAACAAATAGCGAAAGCCTATCCCACATTGGTTTTGATTGGTTTTAGTGCGCATGTGATTGATGAAACATTGCGCCAACGGACGAGTCAAGTTTTTCGCGGCATCATTCAAAAACCAGTACCAAGAGATAGGTTAAACCAGTTAATCGTTAAATATATTTCAGGCGGTGAGTATCCGTTGTCCGATTCTAGTGTTCAGGAAAAATTTGTAGATTTGCAACAGCTTATTAGTGATGCTGAATTAATGGGGCTCTCAAAAATTCGTGAATGGGTGAGTATTTTTAAACAACATTCTTTACCGTTAATCGGCCAAATTGATATCGCACGAGCAGAAAATAACACAGAACAAATAAAACGCCTGGCTCACCAGTTAAAAAGTAGTTGCGCTAGTTTGGGAATGCAAAGTGCAGTACAAAGCTGTGTATTATTAGAGCAGCAGCCAATGGCGGATACTCAACTGAAAAATGATATACAGCAAGGCTTACAGGCTATTGAGCAATGGTTGAATAGAGCGCATTGATTTTTCAAATAGCCAGTAAGGTTCATTTAGCTGCTTTTTATCTGTTGAAGACCATGTTCAGGGCTAAGATTTAGCGCGCAACACGCAGGCCACCGCTCACACCTTGTGGGCTCCACAGTATTTGCCATAATTGGATATCTCGAGCTCTAAATGCACCAGCACAAGCATTTAAATAATAAGAAAACATGCGTTTGAAACGAGGTGTATAATTATGTTCGAGCTCAGGCCAAGCGGCTTGAAAGCGGGAATACCATGCCATGAGTGTATGGTCATAATCAGCACCAAAATTATGCCAATCCTCCATGACCAGTTTGCCTTCGCTGGCTTCACCAATATTTTGCACAGAAGGTAGGCAGCCGTTTGGAAAAATATATTTATTAGTCCATGGGTCAACATTCACTTTATTTTGATTAGAACCAATGGTGTGAAGTAAAAACAAACCGTTAGCTTTTAGGTTGCGTTGAATAACATCAAAGTAAGTCGCATAATTTTTAGGGCCGACATGCTCAAACATACCGACAGAAACAATACGGTCAAATTGGTCGTTGAGATTCCGATAATCTTCTAATTTAATATCAACATCTAAGCCTGCGCAGCGAGCTTGAGCATATTTTTGTTGTTCAGCGGAAATAGTGACTCCTGTAACAGAAACCCCAAAATTTTTTGCTGCATAAGCAGCGAGCCCACCCCATCCACAGCCGATATCAAGTAATCGCATACCGGGTTTTAATTGCAGTTTTTCGCAGATTAAATTTAATTTTTGTTCTTGCGCGAGAGGAAGGTTTTCAGGAACCGCTTCTAAACCTTTCCAGTAGCCACAAGAATATTGCATATAAGGATCGAGCATCAGAGAAAATAAGTCATTTCCGAGGTCGTAATGCTCTTCTCCAACAATTCGAGCACGTTTTAGGGTTTGCAAATTGCGTACACGTGCGACAGCAATTTTCAATGTATCACTGAAATTATGAGGTATTTTTTTATCGAGTTTATGGCGTAAGACATATTGGAAAAATATATCTAAACGCTCGCAATCCCACCAACCATCCATATAACTTTCACCTAATCCTATTGAGCCATGTTGTAGCACTCGTTTAAAGAAATGGTGGTTGTGTACCTGGATATCGAAAGGGCGGGAGCCATTAATTTTAATGCCAGCTTCACTCAATAATTCAGTAGCAATGCGTTGCCAAGAGTCGATAGTGGTTTTTTGGTTAACGACTTGTTCAGTACTCATCTGATCTCCAATTTTTATCAAAGTGGGATTCAGAGAACTTTATTTGTGACGTATTCGTGGTACAGCAAAACAGGAATATTGACCACCGCTGCACGACAGTCAGTGTATTAGCGTTATTGTTGCTATAAATAAAGCTCAAATCCAGTTTCAGATAACTCTATAAAAAATATAAAACGTTCACATTGAATTTCAATAGAAATTGCACTTAATACTTAGAAATGGCACTTATAACCAAAAAAAAGAGTTCTTATAAGACAATTATTTGCTTATCAAAGCTTTTCAAGCTCTTCAATGAGTATTGGAGTAAGTCTAGTATATAGAAATGACATTTGTGTGAAAAAATACGTTATTTGTTGCTTTTTATCTGATTAAGATTGGTTTTTTGGGCTGGTTTTATTGAAATTAATGATGGGGCGTAGGCAAATGGCTCACCTATGATTATGGAGAGCCATTTAAGAATAAAAATTCAATGATTAGATTTTTGGAGAATATCCATAACGGATTGTTTCTGTTTGTTCTAAATGAATTTGTGTTACCGCAGGTTGGGTATTGGCGATCACTTGGCCATCACGAATAGAATAACGCACAGGAACTTGACGACGCACAGCATCGAAGCCATTTTCTGCGGGTAAAATCAATAAGCTAGCTCGGTTTCCTTCACTCACACCATAATCTTGCAAGTTCAATGTACGTGCGCTGTATTCACTAATCAGTTTCAGCCCATCATTGATTTGCTGGTAACCCATTAATTGGCAGACATGTAACCCCATATGCAGTACTTGCAACATATTGGCGGTACCTAATGGGTACCATGGGTCAAATACATCGTCGTGACCAAAGCACACATTAATATCCGCGGCTAGCATCTCTTTCACTCGCGTAATTCCACGGCGTTTTGGATAAGTATCAAAGCGGCCTTGTAAGTGAATATTTACTAGTGGGTTAGCGACAAAGTTAATTCCAGACATTTTTAGTAGGCGAAATAAACGGGAAGTATAAGCGCCATTGTATGAATGCATTGCGGTGGTATGGCTTGCGGTGACGCGAGATCCCATCCCTTGTGCATGTGCTAACGCTGCGACTGTTTCAACAAAACGAGATTGCTCATCATCAATTTCATCACAGTGGACATCAATCAAGCGGTCATATTTTTGTGCTAAAGCAAATGTTTTATGGAGTGATTCCACGCCATACTCACGAGTAAATTCAAAATGTGGAATAGCACCAACGACGTCGGCTCCGAGGCGTAACGCTTCCTCTAACAGGGCTTCGCCATTTGGATAAGACAAAATACCTTCTTGCGGGAAAGCTACAATTTGCACATCAACCCAAGGTGCGATTTCTTGTTTTACCTCTAACATCGCTTTCAGTGCGGTTAATGTCGGATCTGACACATCCACATGGGTACGAACATGTTGAATACCATTGGCAATTTGCCATTTAAGGGTTTGCCACGCTCGGTTTTTAACATCATCGTGGGTGAGCATCGCTTTACGCTCTGCCCAACGTTCGATGCCTTCAAAGAGTGTTCCTGATTGGTTCCAGCTTGGTTGCCCTGCGGTTTGAGTGGTATCCAAGTGAATATGTGGCTCAACGAAGGGAGCCGTAACTAATCCACCTTCACCATCTAAGCTGTCTGGTAATACTTCACCTTGAGGTTGTGGAAGAATGGCTTGAATTTTTTGATTGTCGATATCGATACGCCACAGGCCATCACGTTCAGGTAAACGGACATTATGGATATGTTTGATAGTTTGGTTAAGCACGGGTCATCTCCGAATCAGTAGTATGGCGGCGATTTAATAATGGGTTAAGGATAGCGTAACATAATGCACCACCCAGTACGGCATTGACAGGAACAATGCCTGGTAACCAGTTACCTGCGATAACCCCAGCGGCAACGGCGATTAATGCACTGATGTTGACATCACGCATTTTACTGCGGTCAAAGGTTTCATAGCGGTGACGGTACATGAGGTAGTCTGCGATAATAATTCCGCCAATTGGGGGAATCGCCGCGGATAAGAAAGTTAGCCAGCCAACAAAATTATTATATAACCACAGCGCACATAGTGTTCCGACCAGTCCATTGACAATGGATAAGGTTTTGCTGGATAACCCGGTGATATTGGCAAACCCTAAACCTGACGCATATAGGGCGTTATCATTAGTTGTCCAAATGTTTAAGCCTAAAACGATAATTGCGGGTAATAATAAACCTTGGGCAATCATCACATCAGAGATGTCTGCCATACCTAATGATGCCGCGCCAGCGGCTCCAAAGATAAACATCAATGAATTACCAAGGAAAAAAGCAATAATGGCGACAAGCACCGCAATCTTAGGTTTTCGCCCGAAACGCACAAAATCAGCTGTTAATGTTCCTGCACTCACAAAAGACCCCACTACCATGGCTAAGGCAAGGTTAAAATCGATAGGTTTTGTGGGGACGACAGACTGCAATGCACTCATTCCACCCATATCAGTGATAGCAAGGTAGACGGAATAACTGCCGAGTATCGCAATGGCAGGAACTGCAACGATTGACAGTATAGTCAGAGCAGAAATGCCAAAAAAGACCGTAACGGTCATTAAGACCCCTGAAATACCAATCAACCAGTTGACATCCCAACCCGTGGCTTTGCCAACGGGAATGGCAAACATCGCAACACCGACGCCAAACCAGCCGACTTGTGTGCCACCTAATAGGAATGAGGGGAGCCATGAGCCTTTAATACCAAAGGAATAACGAGCAAGAAGGTGGGTAGTTAAGCCTGTTTTAGAACCAATAAAACCAAGAAATGCGGTGTAGATACCAAGAAGAAGATTACCGATAAGAACTGCGAGGAAGAAATCATGAAAATCAAGACCGGTACCGAGAGCGCCTCCGGTCCACATACTGGCGGAAAAGAACGTTAAACCTAGCATCACAAAGGTTAATGCTAGTCCGCCTTTCCGCGCAGATATGGGCACGGGGCCATGGCTATAATTTTTATCGTCAGGCACGATTGTCTCCAGTTATTTTTTTCAGGCCAAAAAAATCCGACGCATTTTATAGCCATCAAAATAAAAAGCAAACGTTTTCGTTGATAATTTAAAAGAATTAATGTGTTCAAAAATAATTTAATTTATGGAATTAAAAATAGGGAAAATAGATAACTGAAGGTCTAAATTACCTTATTTTTCAGCAACTCAATACATTCTTGTGCGCCACGTTTAAGCGCATGACCTTGCAAACATACTGCGTGAATAGGCAGCTTGAAGCCATTTGGGGTATTTTTAAATTCAAGGGGCTTTAGTGAGCCATCGTGCAATTTATCTTTAATAAGTGATAAAGGAAAATTTCCCCATCCCATACCACTCTCGACTAAACCGAGAGCCAAAGAAAAACTGTCTGTTTTCCAATAATTACTAGAAACTAGAATACGGATATCACTCAATTCACGCTGACGACTCGCAATAATTATTTGGCGGCTTTCAACAAGGTCTTCGATATAGAGCGACGTTTTATTTTGCAAAGAGGGATGTTTAGCCGAAATGGTGGCAATAATTGATTCTTCGCCAATGTAATGAAATTGCTCTTGGGAATTAACATTTAAACCACCAAAGACGATTGCGAGATGAATTTGTTGTTCATGTAATAAGGGTAAAAGATCATCTTGAGGCGCGGTAATCAGCTCAATATGCAGTAAAGGGTAACGCTGGCTTAAAATATGTAGAGCGTCAAAGAGTAAATTGGCATTAATACCTGCCGCAATACCAATAGTCAGAGTGCTTTCAACGCCTTGTGTCAATTCCAGAGAAAAAGTATTGAGCTGCGATAAATTAGCGACAATATGTCGTGCATAGGGGGCTAATGACAGTGCTTTTTCAGTGGGTTTAGGCTCTCTAGTGTGCCTATCAAATAGTTCAAATCCCAGTTCAGCTTCTAGATTAGCGACTGCCATACTGACCGCTGATGGCACACGTTTTAATGCCCTAGCTGCCGCAGAAAATGAGCCTTTATCTAACACGGTGAGAAAAATCGTTAGGTTATCGCTATTAAATGGCATCATTGACCTGTCAATAAAATTGATAGAAGCTGACTTTTATTATCATTGAATTATATTTATTTTACCACCTTGTTGATAATGATATTTTTGGAGGTGGGAAAATGCAGGGGATTAAACGTAAAATTATTTTTGTAACGGCTTATGAGGTTATTGGCTGGCTAATTTCAGCTTTAGCATTGGCTTTTCTTTCGGGTAATTCAGCAGAAACAACAGGTCCATTAGCTTTAGTCATAACAACTATTGCAGTGAGCTGGAACTTTATTTTTAATACCGCATTTGAGTATTGGGAATCAAAACAAAAATCACGCATTAGAACCTTTAGGCGCCGGTTTGTACACGCTATATTATTTCAATTAACGTTAGTGATTTTTTTAATTCCTTTAATTGCATGGTGGTTATCAATTAGTCTTTTACAGGCGTTAATACTCGACTTCGCCTTAATTATTTTTATCCCAATTTATACTTTCTTTTTTAATTGGGCATTTGATAAGATTTTTGGATTGCCTAAATCTGCTTTGCCGCAAGAGAATAACGCCACATCATAAGAAAATTATCGTGTTTCCTTGCGTACTAACGCTGTGCAGAAGGAAACACGAATCACACATATTATTTTAATAACCTAGCCTTAACGGATTTCCCTTTAATTTTCCCTTGCTGTAAATGCTTGCGAGCATGTTCGGCAACCTCGCGTTTGAGCGCCACATAGGCATGGGTCGGGTGGATCACAATCTTGCCAATATCGTCGCCATTGAGGCCAACTTCTCCGGTCAAGGCACCTAAAATGTCGCCGGGACGTATTTTGGCTTTTTTACCGCCATCAAGGCATAAGGTCACCATCGTCGCTTCTAATGGAGTGACTCGTAAACCTGTCGGTTCGGCTTGCCAATTAAGCTTCATGTTTAACATTTCTTCTAGAGCATTGGCCCGCTGGGCTTCTTCTGGTGCACATAAACTAATTGCTAAACCGCTTTCACCGGCACGTGCAGTTCGACCGATGCGGTGAACGTGCACTTCAGGATCCCATGATAATTCATAGTTAATTACCATTTCGAGGGCTTTAATATCTAACCCGCGGGATGCGACATCTGTAGCGACTAATACACGGCTACTTCCATTAGCAAAACGCACAAGGGTTTGGTCACGTTCACGCTGTTCCATATCACCATGAAGCACTAGGACACTTTGTTTGCTTGCAGTTAAGGCATCATAAACCGCTTGGCAATCTTTTTTAGTATTACAGAAAACGACACAAGAAGCGGGCTGTTCACGGCTCAAGAGCTTTTGTAATAATGTAATTTTTTCGTGACGAGCAACTTCATAAAATTGCTGCTCAACCGCAGGAAGTTCATCAACACTATTGATTTCAATGGCTTGTGGGTTATTTTGAATTTGCTGGCTAATTCGTGCAATTTCATCTGGCCAAGTGGCTGAAAATAATAATGTTTGCCTATTAATTGGTGCGTAGTCAATGATGGTTTCAATATCTGGCATAAAACCCATATCGAGCATGCGGTCTGCTTCGTCTAAAACCAATGTTTGCAAGGCATCAAGTTGAACGGTTTCACGATTTAGATGATCAAGTAAGCGCCCCGGTGTAGCAACAATGATATGTGCTGCATGAGCAAGGGAGTCGCGTTGTACGCTAAAAGGGACACCACCGCAGAGCGTTAAAATTTTGATATTAGGAATAGCGCGAGCTAAACGACGCAATTCATTGGCGACTTGATCTGCCAGTTCGCGAGTTGGGCATAAAACTAATGACTGAGTTTTAAATAACTTGGCATCAATATGTTGTAATAAGCCCAGACCAAAAGCAGCAGTTTTGCCGCTGCCAGTTTTAGCTTGTGCTCGAACGTCTTTACCCGCAAGGATCGGAGGAAGAGCGGCAGCTTGGATCTGCGTCATGTTGAGGTAGCCTAACTCTTGCAAGTTAGCGAGTTGTTCCGCAGAAAGCGCATTTAGGTCAGCAAATGAAGTCACAATACAATCTCAAATAGAATAAAAGGCATAGTGGCGCTAATAATACTATTCCTACCTTACTCTGTCTGTTTTTAATTCGTTATTAATGTAGAACCTGGTTATCACTGATATAGTTCAAAATTAAATCAACAGGAAGTGATGAAATGGAAAATTTACAACAGCGGTTGATAACACAAGGCGAGAAAAACACCTTTTTACTCTGTTTTGTATCAACAACCCTTAGCACCACTAAAAAGCGGTGCTAAGAAGAGTGGATTATTCAATATTGATATTTTAGATAGGACCTAAATTTGTCATTACTGCATATATGAGAGCGACAATAGAAATGGCTATCCATGTGAAGACTAATGGCCAAATAAATCTCACCCATTGTGTGTAAGGAATTTTTGCCGTTGCAAGTACAGCCATTAAAATTCCTGATGTTGGGTTAATACAGTTAACAACACCTTCTCCAAGTAATACAGTTTGCACCGTCGTTTGGCGAGTGATTTCTAATAAATCTCCCATTGGCGTGAAAATTGGTACAAGCACAGCCGCTTCACCAGAACCAGATGAAATAAAGAAGTGCATTATTGCTGCGGTTGCGAACATGGAAAGGGCAGATAAAGTCTTCGGTAAACCGTCCATCATTGAAATAATGGCATTAACGATGGTATCCAGAATCATGCCATCAGATAATACGATAGCAATCGCACGAGCCATACCAACGATAAACGCGCCGCCTACCATTCCTGCACAACCTTTTAAGAAACCAGTAGCAATGGTATTAGGCGACATACGGTTTAAAATACCCACGCCAACGCCTAAAATGATAAACATTGCCATCATCTCTTTTTCTCCCCAGCCCCACTCAACGGCACCGAAAATAAATCCGATTAAGCAGAATGCGCTATAGGAAAGGGTGATGACATGCAAAGCTGAAATTTTAGAGGTTTGGTGTTCGTCAGTATTAATTTCAATATCAGGTCGAACCATACCTTTGTTACGGCATTTTTTGGTATAAATCGTTAAAAATAAAATACCCGCGATAACAAATGCAATATAAATTGCCATTCTAAAACCGAGACCGGATAACAACGGGACGTCGGCTAAACCTTGAGATAGGCCAACTGTCATTGGTGCCATGATTGAGGCGTTAAAGCCCGAATAAGCCGCGACATAGACTAAAGCGGCACCAAATTTATCGTCCATTCCCACGGATTTAGCAACTAAAAGACCGATAGGAACAAATGCAATAATTGAGTTAACGACAATTCCTGTTGTTCCTAAAATAGAAAAAACGACAAAGAATATACTGATTAGTAAAAAGTCATTAAGCCTTTTACTGCGCGAGATATTATTGAGTACTTTTTTGATAGCCCCAGTTTCTTCAAGAAGATGTAAAGCACCTCCAGTGAAAATAATCAAAAAGATAATAGGAGCTGCTTTGATTAGACCATCGGCAATTGAGGTGAAAATTTGTCCTGGCAAAATGCCGTGTTGTTCAGGTAAGCGCTCATAACTACCGGGAATGGTGTAAGAACTAGATACTTTTGTTTCTATACCATCTTTTACCATGGTGATGACTTTTGTTTCTGATGCATATTGCCCCGCGGGAACGATCCACGTCGCAATGCCTGCCAATACTAAGATAAAAAACAAAAGCACATAAGGATTTAAGCCTTCAGAACGTTTTTTAGGTGGTGTTGTTGTGTTTGTTGACATCGTTGTCATAGAGTTTCCTATTGGATTATTTTTTATTGTGTAATGCGTTGTAATACATTGAAAAATAGTTGAGCACGCTCTGTGAGCGACGGTATTTCTAAATATTCTTTATCACTGTGCTGGTAACCACCAATCGGGCCTAACCCATCGACAGTGGCAGTCCCGACACCCGCAGTAAAAGAGGCATCAGAGCCGCCGCCAGTGGAAACATCGAGTAAATCAATGTTTAGTTGGGCTGCTTCTTCTTTAATGATGTTGATAAGAACGGTGCTTTCATCCGTTTTAGCCATAGGTGGGCGATTAATTCCGCCGGTTAAGGTGAGTTTGATACCGTCTAATACTGGTGTACTACACACTTCCCTGACTTTTTTATCGATTTCAATACCCTGTTCTTCAGACGAGATACGAACATCGATTTCTGCTCTGGCATTCGGTGCGACAGTATTAACGGAGGTTCCGCCAGAAATTAGACCAACGTTAACGGATAGGCCTTTATCATGAGCAGAGAGTGCGTGTAGGCTTTGAATTTTATATGATAGTTCCTGAATTGCACTGATACCTGCTTCAGGTGCGATACCTGAATGTGAGGCTTTCCCTTCAATATTTAACACATAAGTCCCAACACCACGGCGAGCACTCACTATCGCGCCATTAGCACGCGCAGGCTCCATCACAAGTGCGTAGCGTTTTCCTAAGGCACATTGTTCGATGATGCCGCGAGATGAAATAGAACCGATTTCTTCATCACAATTGAGGAGAATCTCAATATTTTTGTAGCGAATGTCTTGATTATCATGAAGTTGCTTCATGACTTGATATACCATGACATGACTGCCTTTCATATCAATTACACCAGGGCCATAAGCGCGGTCACCTTCAATGCTAAAAGGACGTTCAGCAACGGTACCTTTAGGAAAAACGGTATCTAAATGCAATAAAATTAATATATCAGCCTTTGTTGATGGGTGATAAATTCGATAATTATTACCGAGTGATTCATTTTCAATGATTTCGACTTCGAACCCCATTTCGCGATATTTTTCACACCAAACAGCAGCGTGGTTATCTACACCTTCTTTATCATAAGAACCTGATTCAATATTGACTACTTGTTTAAGTAGCGCAAGCATACTGGCTTCATGCACTGAAAAGTTATTATTCATAATTGTTTCCTTATATTGTCTCTACTACAAAATTAAGTTGTTTTTATTGTGGTAAATTTAATTTTAGGTAATATCAAAACAGAGTTTATATTAAGTTAAATTTATATAATTCAGATTTTCACTAAATAAAACATGGCTTTTATTAAAGTTAAAAAACCAAAGATAAAATTCAAATTTACTAATAACAATTGCGGATTTTTTTGATTCTCACTGTTTGTATCGTGGAAAACTAATGCTTCAATTTTTTATGCTCAAGTGAGTCATATCACAGTAAAGGATATAACCAATATCGATACTTGATGCTTGAATCATAGGCATTTTTTGACTGTATCATAATAAATAATTTGTATACAAGATGATTATTCACTAAAAAAATAAACCCATATAGAGAGTAATTTTATGAAGATATATAATATGGAATACATTACTGAATTTGTTCGAGCAAATTTGAATTTTTAATGAATAATTCTGCACTAGGCTAAATTGAGATTCTTTAAGAAAAAGTGATTAGAATAATTTATAAAATATATAGTGGTCATGCGTTTTTCTAATAATTTAAATAGCGATAGCATTTCATTTATCATAGTTTGTAATAGTTAATTGTGCTTTTTTTGAACCAAAAAACTGGGGAATTAAATTAAAAATATCTCAGTCAAATTTAGTCTCTGTGCTTTCCTTATCTTATAAATAGCCTTTATTGCTTGATAACCATTCTTTTACGTGTTGATTTGCATTTTTATTAATCGACTTCTTCTCACTTTTAAGTGATATAGCTCATTACAAGAAATAAGATGTAAGAGAATAACTTTCTCTTATATGCCTATTATGCAGTATGAAAAGAGGAAAAATAGGTATGAATACTAGGGTTCATGTTAAATCAACGACAGAATATCTACTAAATAATTACATTGAGTGATGATATATTTAACTTTAATAAAACATTTATTGTTTTATTTTAGTGTGTTATGCATTTTTTATGGATTGGTTGGTTGTGGGGGATAAACAAAATAATAATATTGTGACGGCTCGCTCATTTATGGGAAATACGTCAACATTATGAATTAAAAGGAAATTAATTCTAAAATAGAAAATTTTTCTCTTAATTTGAATAAAGACACCAATTTTTAGAAAAAATTTTCTATTTCCCTATGGCATATTCTTTTTAGCAACAAATATAAAGATATCACTTTTATTTTACTATATTGGGTTTTAGATTATGACTAAGAATATTGCTACAATTTTAATTCATGGTGGAAAGCAGCAAGATACCGTTAATCATGCTATTTTTCCTGCTATTACAACAGCCAGCACTTTTGTTCAGCAAAGTTTAACAGAGCATGGTGAATATTGTTACTCACGTTGCAGCAACCCAACGCGTTATGCATATGAAACCTTACTAGCAGAAATTGAAGGTGGAAGTTATGCAACAGCAACTGCATCCGGAGTGGCGGCTTCAAGTTTAGTTTTAAATTTATTACCAAAAGACTCCCATATTATTGCGATGAAAGGTGTTTATGGTGGAACATTTCGGTTATTTGAACGAGTTTCAACCATTAATAGCGGTCATCAAATAGATTATGTTGATTTGAATAACCTTGATGAAGTTAAAACAAAAATAAAAGACAACACACGCTTAATTTGGATTGAAAGCCCAACTAATCCATTATTAGAGTTAGTTGATATCAATGCGATTTGTTCACTTGCAAAAAAACATAATATTTTAACTTGTGTTGATAATACATTTGCAACAGCTTGGAACCAAAAGCCGTTAGAATTAGGTGCTGATTTAGTGATGTTATCGGCAAGTAAATATATTGGCGGTCATTCCGATTTAATTGGTGGTGCTGTGATCACCCAAAGAGAAGACTTAGCCAGCCGCCTTGATTTTCTAAAAACGACTTTAGGAGCAATTGCTTCTCCTTTTGACGCCTACCTTGCTTTACGTGGATTAAAAACATTAGCGTTACGTATGGCGGCACAATGCAGTAATGCAGCGCAAGTGGCTAGCTATTTATCGACGCACCCAAGAGTGGAACAGGTTTATTACCCAGGGTTAGCTTCACATCCACAATATGAATTATGTAAAAAGCAAATGCGTACAGGTGGAGCGGTTGTGACAATTAAATTAAAAGGGGATATTGAAGATACCAAAACGTTTTTATCTAAAGTTAATTACTTTGTATTAGCCGAATCATTGGGTGGTGTTGAAAGTATGGTAAATCATTCTGCCACGATGTCACATGGGTCGATGACAAAAGAAGAAAGGGAAAGTATCCATGTATATGACACCACATTACGTTTATCTGTAGGTATTGAAGATATCACTGACTTATTAAATGATTTAGAAAACGCACTATCTTAATTTATTAAAATCAAAATAAAATATAATAAGAGAGCATCTAATGAATGATTATGGAATTTGGACCATTGTCACGCCAATGGTGACGATACTTTTAGCCATTTTTACACGACAAGTTATATTATCATTATTGCTGGGGATACTCGTTGGTTTTACCGTTATATATGATCACAATATATTATTGGGTGTAAACGGAACACTCGATGGTATTATTAATACGTTTGCATCACCGGGAAATACAAAAACAATTTTATTTATGGTAATGATTGGCGGTATTATGCGGCTAGTCGTTGTTACTGGCGGTGTGCGCTCATTGGTTAAATTATTAACAAATAAAACAAAGTTAATTAAAAATAAAAAAGCTGTTCAATTAATGGCGATGATTATTACATCATTAATTTTTATTGAAAGCTCGATTAACCAATTAATTGCTGGAGCATCAACAAAAACATTAGCGAAGAAGTACGGTGTTTCGCCAGAAAAAATGTCCTATATTGTACAAACTTCCTGCGTATCAGTTTGTTCATCAGCCATGATTAACGGTTGGGGGGCGGCAATGATGGGCGTTATTGGTGTACAAATATCTAAAGGTTTAATTACTGGAGAGCCATTTGAAATTTTAGCTGGCTCAATGGTATTTAATATCATGGCGTGGTTTTCTTTAGCTTCAGTATTATTTTATATTTTCTCCAATGTTTCTTGGGGACCAATGAAAAAAGCGGATTTACGTGCAGAGCAGCAAGCTTTAACTTTATTGTCTGCAGAAGAAACTGAGCAGGATGATGAAGATATTATTGAGCATCCTAATTGCCATACCTCTCTTAACTTTTTTATTCCAATTTTATCAACCGTATTAATGGTACCTATTGCGCTTTATATCACGGGTAATGGTGATTTTAGTAAAGGTAGTGGCTCAACATCGGTATATTGGGGAGTCATGTTTGGAACTTTAGTCTCTTTTGTGTGGTTCTTAGCGCGTCGTGTGCTTAATATTGAGACTTTCTTTAAAGAGTTATACATCGGCTATGCCAGCATGGTAAAAATTAGTTCAGTGATGATCCTTGCTTTTTTAATGGGAACCGTTTCTTCAGATTTAAACACTGGTGCTTATATAGCTGAAATTACCTCTGGTGTCATTTCACCGGCTTTCTCAATCGGCTTTATATTTTTAATTAGTGCGGTGATGTCATTAGCAACAGGAACATCGTGGGGGACATTTGCGATTATGATCCCAATCGGTGTGCAATTGGGGCTTTCAGTCGGAATGCCTGTTGAATATATGATTGGTGCCGCAATAGCAGGTTCAATTTATGGGGATATGACATCACCCATTTCCAGTGATGCGATTGTGGCCTCTATGGCAACAGATTGTGACCATATTGAGCATATTCGTACCCAAATGCCTTATGCCACGGTGACTGCCGCTTTTGCGCTGATGGTTTATCTCTATTTAGGTTTCACATATTAATAAGGTGAATAATATAATGAGCATTAAACAACGATTAGCTGCAATAAATAAAATAGATCTACTTCGAGGACCAACACCGTTAGCAAAATTAAATAATCTTTCCGGATATTTAGGTCGTGATATTTATATTAAGCGTGATGATATGACCCCCCTAGCGATGGGGGGAAATAAACTGCGTAAATTGGAATATATCATTTCAGATGCGATACAAAAAAAGGCTAAGGTGATTGTGACTGCAGGGGCTATTCAATCAAACCATGTTCGCCAAACAGCTGCAATAGCGTCAATGTATGGTCTGGAATGTGTCGTATTATTAGAAAACCCATTACAGAGTTTGAATTCATTATTTTTAACAAATGGTAATAAACAACTGACAGATTTATTTAATGCCCGCTGTTATTTTTGTGATGAGTTAACCGACCCAAGCTTACAAATGCAAGCGTTAGTTGAATCCCTTAGATTGCAAGATGCCTATATTGTACCTATTGGTGGTTCTAATGCTTTAGGGTCATTAGGTTATGTTAATTGTGCATTAGAAGTTGCCGAGCAGACTCCTAAAGATATTGAATTTGCCGCAGTTATTGTTGCTTCTGGTAGCGCAGGAACGCATGCAGGGCTAGCTATGGGATTACAATCGGTATTTCCTCAAACTCCAGTGATAGGTGTTACCGTTTCAAGAACAGTTGCGCAGCAACAACCTAAGGTAGAAACCTTACAGCAGGAAATTGGTGAATTATTAAACCTGACAGATTTTCCTAAAGTGAATCTGTGGGATCAGTATTTTTCACCTTGCTATGGTCAGCCGAATAACAAGGGCCAACAAGCCATTGAGCTATTAGCTCAAAAAGAAGGAATACTACTTGACCCTGTGTATACCGGTAAAGCCATGGCGGGTTTAGTTGATCATATTTTAAAAGAAAGTATTGATGGCAATCAGCCATTACTTTTTATTCATACTGGCGGAGCACCCGCTATTTTTGCTTATTCTGAAATCAATGTAGCAACGATTAAATAGACTTTTGATAATGCGATTTACATATGAAAATTAATACCAAGGTTATTCATGGTTACCCCATGACAGATAAATATACCGGAAGTTCTTCTATTCCGTTATATCAATCATCCACATTTTCACAAGCCAATATTGAGGAAAGTTACGACCATATTTATTCTCGTTTTTCCAATCCAACGAGAGATGCATTAAGTGAGGCAATTTGCGCGATTGAAAACGCGAAATTTGCTGAGATTTTCTCCTCAGGAATGGCAGCAATAAGCGCAGTATTACTTAATTTTAGCCAGGGTGACCATATTGTTGCCTGCAAAAATATTTACGGTGGTTCTTTCCAGTTAATGACTGAATTTCTGCCTCGTTATGGCATTTCAGTGACATTTGTTGATGCGACTAATCCAATGAACTATCAGCAAGCAATAACGGAGAATACCAAAGCGTTTTATATTGAAACGCCATCTAACCCTACATTACAAGTGACTGATTTAAATTCTGTTATTGAAATTGCGCAACAGCATAATATTATTACCATCTGTGACAATACCTTTATGACGCCATTGTTATCAGATGTTATCTCTCTTGGAATTGATTTTTCTATTAATAGTGCGACTAAATTTATAAATGGCCATAGTGATGTGATCTTAGGGACAGTAGCAACGAATAACCCTGAATATGCGAGGTGGTTACATAAGTCTGCGGTGGCTATTGGCAGTATTGCGGCCCCATTTGATAGCTGGCTGACGATGCGTGGTTTAAAATCAATGGCAATGCGGGTTGAACGAGCTAGTGAAAATGCGCAAAAGCTTGCAGAATATCTGAATGAGCACCCAAAAGTACAACACGTTTTTTATCCGGGGTTAGCTTCACACCCAAACCATATGATCCATATGCAACAGTCTAAAAATGGCGGAATGGTGGTTTCCTTTGATTTGGGTAGCTATGAAAATGTAAAACAATTTTTAGAGGCGATTCGTATTCCACTCGTTGCGGTCAGCTTAGGGGGAATTGAATCAATTATTTCCTACCCTAAAATGATGTCCCATGCGTGTATCCCTGAAGAGGAAAGATTACTGCAAGGTGTAACGGATGGGTTATTGCGGTTCTCATTGGGCTGTGAAGATATAGATGACTTACTCACTGATGCCGATTTTGCTTTATCGCAGGTACAGTAATTAGGCCATTAGTAACGCATTTTTACTTCTGAGTGATACCTACCACACGCCTAAAAAATGCCCATAATATTTTAAGCCCTCTAAATAGTCAGATTATTTAGAGGGCTTTTACTTCACAAAATGCTTATTTGAACGATATAAAACTAAAGACAAAGCTCTTTATTCGCTGGATTTAATTGAGCAGTTTGTTGGATATGTTTTAAAGTTTCTGTCGCCAGCAGCGCAGTGGCTTCATAAAAAGCATTTCCGCTTTGCAATTGCATTTTCTCTAAATAACGATATACCCAAGGTAAAAAATGTATTTCTAGTAATTCACGTAACAGTTCTGGTTTATTTTCAATCACCCAGGCAGTGAGAAGAAATATTAGCCCCACATGATCTTCGGGTTCTTTTTGATTTAATTCAATATTGATTTGGTTATTACGAAGCCATGCTCTTAATTCAAGTGTCGAAATACCAAAAATAACATTTTCTTTATCAAGATAAACAGAACCCCAAGGTGGTGCAGGTAATGCATAAGGGCCAATAAATAAGCGCTGGTAGGCTTCTTGTAAAGTTTCTGATTCAGAAAGACTATCTTGAAAAAGTTTATCAATACGTTGGCAATCATAATCCTGTGTGAATGGCCATTCAGCTAACCATTCGCTCGTCGTAAATAAATCAATTAGCTTATTTACACGTGCATCGGAAGGGTCATAATAAAATAATGCCCCCAAAGTTTGCGCGCAAAGCGAAAAATCTGCCAATAATTTTTGTTCCATATTTGTCCACTTGCTATGTTGATGATGACGCTTTGGTGCGATCGTAGCGAAACATGCGATTGTTGTCGATGATAAGAAGGTAATTAGCCCCCTTATCATCGTAAAAACAATGGAATAGTCGTTATCCGGCGATAGCCATACCTACAGTCATATGTAGCCCGTAGAAAATGCCTCTACCAATTAATTCACCAAAAATTACCAATAATACGGCGACTAATAGCCCGATAATTGGAGGATTTTTCATTTTAACATGTGGGTAAATCCAGAAAGCTAGCCCTAATGTTAAGCAAACAGTACGCCATCCCATCAGTGAGGCATAATCTGGAACAAGCTCAGATGCTTTTTGTACTGAACTTTGGATGGAGCCTAATTCAAACCCCTGTGCTGTCACCAAGATACTACTCGCAATCACTGCAACAATACTGATTAATGTAAAGAAGCGGACGTTATTGATATCATAGCTTGCTATGCGCAATAAAAATGCAGCAAGAACAGGACCTGCAATAAAGCTGGTTAGGATAAATTGCAAACTACCATAGTGATTAAACCAAGTTGGGACGGTATCAATTTGGTAAACGCGAGATATGGCATAAATAAATATTGCCGCACAAATAATTGTGACAATTAACCAAATAGTACCGACAGACTTGGGCATCTTCTTCAATAATGACAGTAACCAATATATCCCACCTAAGGCAAAGAATATTGAGCCACTGACTATTTCGTTACTCAGAGCCGAATGACCAACACGTATCATTGAATTGAAGGCACGCATCGGCGAGCCCATATGCAACATGGATAGTAAAAAGCCAATTCCCATTAACGCCCACAAACCAAACATGCTCATCACTATTTTATGATGCTGCTCTTGTAAGGGTTTCATTAACAATACCAGAGCCATGAGAATAAATGCACCGGCAACACTTTGACCTATAACGGTGAAGAAGATTAACGGATATTCATGTAAGCCTGCGCCCATTTTAAACTTCCTCCGGATTCGCTAAATAACCTGTGGTGTCACCAACAGGGCGGCAATTTGCATTGAGATTTAACACAATATTGGGTTTGGTATAGTGTGCTGCGGGTAGAGGTGCTATCTCATTGATTGTGCCGTATTTTGCACGTAGCTCTTCAATGGGCCCAAAATCTAATGCACGTAGCGGGCAAGACTCAACACAAATGGGTTTTTTGCCTTCAGCCACACGTTCATAGCAGCCATCACATTTAGTCATATGCCCTTTAACTGCATCAAACTGAGGTGCACTATAAGGGCATGCCATATGGCAATAACGGCAACCAATACAAACACTTTCATCGACAACGACAAAGCCATCCTCACGTTTGTGCATCGCGCCACTTGGGCAAACTTTAACGCAAGCAGGGTCCTCACAATGGTTGCATGAAATGGAAAGATAATAAGAAAATACATTTTGATGCCAGGCACCGTCTTGTTCTGTCCAGTCGCCGCCTGCATATTCATAAATACGACGAAAATGAACATCAGCGGATAAGTTTTTAAAATCTTTACAGGCGAGTTCGCACGTTTTGCAGCCCGTACAGCGTTGTGTATCAATATAAAAACCATATTGTTGTGACATGCCGGGCTCCTTATAGTTTTGCAATTTCAACTAAGTTAGTATGCTGAGGGTTCCCCTTAGCAAGCGGTGAAGGGCGTTGAGTCGTGAGGACATTAATACACCCGCCTTGGTCTACTTTTTTGCCAAACATATCGGCATCTAACCAAGCCCCTTGGCCCATTGCAGTCACGCCTGGCATGATCCGTGGTGTCACTTTCGCTGGAATATGAACTTCACCTCGATCATTGAAAACCTTGACCATATCACCCTGTTTAATACCACGCGCTTTGGCATCTATAGGGTTAATCCATATTTCTTGGCGGCAAGCTTGTTTTAAGATATCAATGTTGCCATAACTTGAGTGTGTTCTGGCTTTATAATGAAACCCTGTCATTTGTAATGGGTATTTTTTATTAAGACTATCGGTATGGCTTTCAAAGCCTTCGGTATAAATTGGCAACGGGTCAATCACATCATCTGGTGCTAATTGCCATGTTTTCGCTATTTCAGCTAGGCTTTCTGAGTAAATTTCTATTTTTCCGGAAGGCGTCTTCAGTGGATTGGCTTGAGGGTTATCTCGGAAATCTTTAAATCCAATGACATGCTCATCAGGGCATTTGTGCTTGAAAATACCCACAGTTTTCATTTCTTCATAAGTTGGCATATCAGGGAAGCGTTCGCGGCTTTTTTCACATAAATATTTAATCCATTCGTGTTGAGTGCGGCCTTCGGTAAATTTCTGTTCGACATCAGGGCCTAAGCGTTTAGCTATTTCTGACAAAATTTCATAGATAGGCTTACGCTCAAATTTAGCACTAGTGGCTGGTTGGCCTAAGATCATGTACGACATGTTTCCTGCGGACTCACTAGGAATAAGATCTTCTTGTTCGGTAGGCATTAAATCAGGTAGTAAAATATCGCAATATTTTGCAGAGGCCGTCATGAAGTGGTCGATGCCGACAATCATTTCGCATTTGCTGTCATCTTGTAAAATTTCATGAGTGCGAGCGATATCACTATGCTGATTTATCAATGTATTACTGGCATAGCACCATAAAAATTTAATGGGAACATCTAGTTTATCTTTCCCTTTGATACCATCATGAATGGCTGTCATTTCAGTTCCGCGTTCGATAGCATCAGTCCATGTGAAAACAGAAATCTGAGTTTTTACAGGGTTATCGAGCATCGGGAACCATTCAACACCGGAATCATAAGTACCTTCACGACAGCCTGAATTTCCCCCACTAATGCCAACATTACCAGTAATAATGGCTAACATGGCAATTGCTCGAACGGTTTGCTCACCATTTGAATGACGTTGAGGACCCCAACCTTGAACAATATAAGCGGGTTTTGCTTGGCCTATTTCACGGGCTAACTTAATGATTTTATCTGCTGGGATACCTGTAATTTTAGCAGCCCACTGTGGTGTTTTAGCAATGCCATCAGCACCTTGGCCTAAAATATACGCTTTATAGTGACCATTTTGAGGTGCCGAAGCTGGCAAGGTTTTTTCGTCATAGCCGATACAGTATTTATCAACAAACTCTTGGTCGACCATATCCTCAGTAATAATCACGTAAGCCAATGCGGCAGCGAGTGCACCATCAGTACCAGGACGAATAGGTAACCATTCATCTTCTCTACCAGAAGCAGTGTCATTATAGCGGGGGTCAATGACTATCATGCGCGCATTTGAACGTTCGCGCGCTTGTTCGACATAATAAGTGACACCTCCGCCACTCATACGAGTTTCGGCAGGGTTATTACCAAACATCACAACGAGCTTTGTATTTGCAATATCATCGGGACTATTTGCTTCTTGGGAGCCGTATAGGTAATTCATACCTGCACGAATTTGTGCAGTACTATAACTGCCGTAGCGGCTCAGGAAACCACCACATGAATTCATTAAGCGATAAGGAACATTTGAGTTGGTGATATTACCGCCATCAACGCCAGTACCATAGAGAACATGTACAGCTTCATTGCCGTAATTTTGCAATATATCGCGCAAACTATTACCAACGGTATCTAGGGCTTCTTCCCATGAAATTCGGACAAACTTGCCTTCACCACGTTTACCTACACGTTTCATTGGGTATTTCAATCTGTCCGGGTGATTCATTCTTCTGCGGATTGAACGACCACGCAGGCAGGCTCTGACTTGATGATCACCATATTCATCTTTCCCCGTCGTATCTGATTCAACCCAATATACCTCATCGTCACGCACATGGAGGCGTAATAGGCAACGGCTACCACAGTTAACGGTACATGAACTCCAAACGGCTTTTTCTTCAGGGGATGTTGAGTTTTGAGTGGTATCGATTGCTTTTGCATTAAAAGGAAGTGATAAACCGCCAACTGCAGCAAATAAACCGCCAGCAGCGCCAGATTTCACGACATTGCGCCTTGAGATAGGGCTATTTAATAATTTATTTTTTGTATTCATTGATATTAGCCTTTATGACCATATTAAACATAGTGTTATTCAAGGGCTATCTTACTCTGTCATATTTAGTTTTTTTTGCGCCATATCAATGAAGTTATATTTGTAAAACTGGTAACTTTTTTGTAATAAATAAATATTAACGATAATTAATATCATTATAACATTATGAATAAAAAGAAATTTTCTTTTTTTTGTTCATGGTTGAAAATTTAGAAATGTTAATGTTGCGTTTTGTAGAGAAAATATTTCTCTCGGTGGTGATTTTTCGGAAATTAAGGAGAAGACTTTTAGTCGTATAGTTGGAAAATAATAATATATTTCTCTAGAACTATTCATTGCTCTGAAAAATCAATGAAATTTATTATTATTTTGGGGAATGAAACATAAATACAGAATAACTAACTAAAAAGTGAATATCTAATATCCAATTAAGGTGTGATTTTTTATTGAAAATAATTGTTATTATTAATGGTGGTTAATTAAATTCAATATTGAGAGTGATAGATTGAGCAAAACCTGCTGGTGGCTTACCGACAGAGCGGCTTTTTTGTACTGCAAGTAAAGCGGCTTGATCTAATAAATCATTTCCTGAACTGCTTGCTAAACGAATTAAGCTAATTTCTCCGGTTTGGCTTAATTGAAATTGAATGGTTGCAATACCACGGTTTTTCATTTTTTTCGCACGGCGAGGGTATTGTTTATTTCGCTCAACTTCTTGGCGCAGTTTTTCTCGATAGGCATTAATTAATTGGCTATTAGTGTCACTAGTCGCATGTTGGTTTTTGGGGCCTTTAATTCCTGCCGATGGAGAAGAAACAAGGTCACCGGTTTTTTGTTGTTGTGCGATCGGCAAATCATTTTTAATTTCGGAGTCAGCTTGTTTGCGGGTGTTTTCAGTTCTTTTAGTGAGTTCTTTGGGTTTTACAGGTTCTTTTTGTGTTTTGATCACCTTTTTTTGCTTTTTAGGTACAACAATGGCGGCATTTTCAATAATTGGGCTGGGCTCTATTTTTACCTCACTAGGGAGTTCTATAGGTTGAGGGAGCTCTTCAGGTTCTGCAACGTTGACCGCTTGAGTCAATGCGATCGATATAATCGGCGCATCGTGTTGTGCTTGGTTTTTTAAGGATAATGATTGAGCAGTAACATAGGTTAAGTACCCAATAACAAGAATATGCAGTGTTATGGATAGCGTAAAAGTGATTAATTTCCGACTCATCATAAGACCTCAATATTCTTTCTCGTTGAACCTAAAGAGGATAGACCAAAACAGGTACTAAGTAGTTATGCTTGAGTTATAACTCATAAGATAAAATAACGATTCGAATTATATGTTAATAATTATCAATTGCAAATGATAGTTATTATCAACTTTAGTGGGTGTATATAATTAGAATTTAATGCTTTGATTTTTAATGAAATATTTCTTTAGATAAAAAAGACTTAGTGAGTCACCAAGTCTTAATAAGATTAATTGTGTGATAAATCAGTTAAATATCCTTCTCTATTTTATTATTTTGTCTGGCTCCTGATTAAGTGTTGTTGTACAGCGTATTTGATAGAAGGGGATTGGTTGTTTTCGGTAAAACTCAACGCGACTGCGGCTTTTTCATGTTCATCCATTGCTAAAAAACTTTTGCTAATACCATTAACTTTATCTGTTGCTAAATTACCAGCTTTTAGATGTGAATTAATGGCTGCTTGGTTCGCTGCGGACATATTATTTTCATTAAAACTTAATGCAGTAACTGCCTTTTCATGCGAATTCATCTGTGCAAAAGATTTCGTAATACCTTGGATGCCATTAGGCGATAAATTAGCGGCTTTTGCATGGTTAGCAATAGCGATTTGGTTTGCGTAAGCGGTATTATTTTCAATAAAACTGAGTGAAATAATGGCATTTTTATGGGTGGTTACGTCTGCTTGAGCACTTAAACTAAATACCAGAAAAAGTGCAGAAGAAATAAATAATTTGTTCATCGGAATACCTTTAAATAACATTGCCTAAATTTTGGACAAAATAATGGATAACTTTATATAAATAAGTTTTAAAAATAGAAGTAATCTAATATTTAACTTCCATTTACTGCACTCGAACTTAGGTTTGTTATTGATAGATAAACGTATCTAAGTAGTATTTTTATAAAGTTATCGTAGAACTCATCATTACGATGCCGTAAATATAGGTGATCGTGTTCAATGATGAAATTGATATCTATGCATATGATGAGTGCATAAAACGCATTCATCATTTTGCAAAAAAGAGAGAGTTATTTCGGCATGTTTATTGTATTTATGATATATAAATAACACCGTATAGATAAGCTACACGGTGTTTGAATATTTAATTAAAATTAAGAACGTTTAACCGCTGTTTCTGAGACGCGTATAGTATTTTCTTTATTCGCAAACCAACGCTCACGTAAGATGTCATATCCAAGATTAAACGCATAAGTATAAAATAAGAAAAAGGCAAAAAAGCCGATTTCAAGTAAGAATGCATCTAAGAATGTCATTTTAAGTAAAAACGCCAGCATTGGTACACCCATGATCACAAAGCTCAACTCAAATCCAACGGCGTGAAAAATGCGTACTTTGGCTGGGCGAGGCCCCTTAGATAAGGGCCAATAACGGTCAAAAACCATGTTATAAAATAAGTTTAATAGCATTGCCAGTGTCGATAAGACAATAGCGACTGTTCCCATTTGGAAAATTGAGCGTCCTAAAAGCCACGCACTGACCGGTGCAGTTATCGCGATCGCGATGACTTCAAATGAAACCGCATGAAAAATTCGTTCAGTTAATGTTTTTGTATACCTGCTCATAACTACCTCAAAGATATGGAAAATTATTTTTTGGGTAAAAATCGGGTGCAATTATTTGCTTTTTTTTATATATATACAAAATGGCAGCCATCGGAAAAAGCGATACCTCATGAATTATTCTATAGAAACATTGCGTACCTTTGTGGAGGCGGCATCCTTAAAGTCATTCTCTGCTGCGGCTCGTAAATTAAATAAAAGCCAATCAACTGTGAGTACGACAATCAGTGGGTTTGAAGATGACTTGGGTTTTTCGTTATTCGATAGGCAGGGACGTGAATCAACATTAACTTTTGCAGGTAGAAAAGTGTTAAGTTTAGTTGAGGATATTTTATCAGCAGATGAGCGTCTTCAAGCACTTCGAGTTGAACTGCTTCCAGATATTGAACCAAGATTAAGCTGCGCTTTTTCAGATATTTATCAGCCCCCTCATGCTGAACATATTGTAACGACATTAGATAGACAATTTCCGCATCTTGAGTTCGAGTTTTTAATTGCAGAAAATAATGCGGTTATTGAAATGATCCAAAACCAGCAGGCTCATGTTGGTATGATGGAATCTCGAACAGAATATCCTGCAGATATTTCTTTTTCCCGTTTACCTATTCAAGGTGAATTAGGTTTATATGTATTAAATAGCCATCCATTAGCTAAAGAGAAAAAAATTACTTATCAGCATTTAACAATGACTCGCCAACTACGGCTAAGCAGTAGTAGCCAAATTATTATTAATAGTGAAAAGAACTGGTTTGCGCCTAATTATTTACTATTATTAGAAATGGCAGAACAAGGTGCTGGATGGGCAATATTACCGACATGGTTAGTTAAGCAATTCGGCCATAACCGTTTAATGAGTATTAATTATGATTTATGGCCACGTAAAATTGATGTGGATTTAGTTTGGTCTAAGAATAATCCACCGGGAAAAGCAGGTTACTGGCTGATTAATAAATTACTTAATAGCTAAATTTAAGGAGATTAATTTTAAAATCAATGTGTTTGCGCTATATTTTATTTTGTAAAACAGTCTATATTAAATGTAATAAGATATTATCTTGTAAATAAACGTAATATAATTTTTAAAGTTGGCTTTATATCGCTAATCTGAACTTAATCAAATTGTTGTTTGAGTTAATTTATTAGAGGATAAAAATGAAAAAATTATTAGTACCTACACTCTTTGCTGTTGTATCTACTATGTCATTTGCTGTTAATGCAGCGACAACTCCAGCAGCAAGCCAATCACAGAAGGCAGAACATAAATTAAATGCTTACGAAGAAATTATGGTAGGCAAAGTCTGGGTAACGACAGAAGCTTTAGATCAAGATAAAAAAGAAGTTAGCGCAGAAGATAAGCAAGTTGCAAACTTCTTTGGGGTTGCCGAATATTATCCAGACGGGACTTTTAATATGACCACGTTCGATGGCAAACCTAAAATGAAAGGTGACTGGTCATTTGATGAAAATGGCAAAAGCCGTTCATTAACAGCGAAGGATGATGACGGTAAAGTTTTATTTACTCGTGTCGTTGAAAATGTGACAGTAACACCTGAAGAATATACGTATCGTATTTATCCAGAGCAAGATAGCAAAGATAAGTACTTTGATATTGTCCATAAAGTTAAAAAATAACATTTAAACCAATGCCGCAGTCTAGATATAAAGCTCATTTATTGAGTAATTTATTCTGCGGCATTATTGTTCTATTGCAGCTTTATTTAAAACAGGTTTCCGCCCAGCGTGTTAATCCTGCAGTAACAGAACCAAAATCATCTCCACGTACTATCGGAATATTAGGTAATTCTTGGCTAATCGCTTGGTGTAATACTGGTGAGCGAGCACTTCCACCTGTAACGTAAATAGCATCAGGTTTTACCCCGCCTTGGTTGACAGCCTCTTTAACTAATTCAATCATTTTACTTTTTGGTGATTCAATTGATTCCACCATTTGTTCATGTGGAATATTCACATCTAGTTTTTCAGAAATTAATTTAATTTGAGCTAAATAACTTGAGGCGTTCGACAAAGCAATTTTAGCTTCTTCAGCTTTACGTACTAAGCTATAACCTAATGTTTCATTATAAACTTCTAACAATCGAGATATTATTTGAGGTTCTTTTGCATCTTGTTTTAAGCGTGTTAACGCTGTCAAATTTTGTCGTGAGTAAAATTCTTTTTGCGCTTCAACATTATTGATAGCAATCGGGTTCCAAAATTGTAGAAATGGCATTTTAATGCCTGATAAAGATTGGCTTTCCATTCCAAAAAGTGGCATTAATTGTTTTAATGCTAGGTAAATATCAAGGTCGTTTCCACCCACTCGTTGGCCACTATGTGCAAGTAAGGATTGTGTTCTGTCCTGTGCATCTCGATAAGTAGGTCCCATTTGAATCAATGAACAGTCCGTTGTTCCACCGCCAATATCAACGACTAAGATAATCTGGTCTTTACTTAATGTTGATTCATATTCAAGCCCGGCAGCAACAGGTTCGAACTGGAAAGCAATATGATTAAAACCTGCACGTTTTGCCGCACGATAGAGTATGGATTCTGCTTGTTGATTTGAAAGTTCCCCGCCACGTCCATGAAAGTTAATTGGCCGGCCAATAACCGTGTCATCAATAACCTGCTGTAAAGAATGTTCTGCAGTATTCTTTATATTTTTCATCATGGCGCAGACAAGGTCTTCAAAAAAACTAATTTGAGTATCATGTAAGCCTGAAGCCCCTAAAAAAGATTTTGGGGATTTTACATAATAAACATCTCTAGGGTCGCTCAAATATAAATCTAAAGCAGCTTGCCCAAATACAATGTCCTCGGGCATTAAATCGATCCCTTCATCACGGTTAAACGCGATAGATCTTTTTAAAATTTGCTGTCCGATTTCATTCGAGGGGGAGATTTTACAATGGCGAAATAAATGCTCAGAGACTGATTCTCTTGTTGGCGCGCATAAGGTTGATGGAATATAAACGCTATCGCCTTCTAATGGTAATAGTGTGGGTACCCCGTTTTTCATGACTGCGACAGCACAGTTAGATGTACCGTAATCAAAACCAATAAACATTTCGCCTCCAAGAGTAACGACGTTGAAAAAAGGCAGAGACTTTATATCAAGCAGGAATGAATTACTATCGAAAAAATAGTTCGATATGAAGGGGAAAACTCAAAAGGAGATAGCATAAATTGATCGCATGTTGTCTAGATACTCTGAAAGCACGGAGGCACTATGACAAAATGCAATCATTGTTGAAGGATTGCGTTATTGATATTCATAAAAAGAACATAATTAATTTAGCTTAAGGTGGGTGAGTGAAAATACCTATCGATAATATTAAGATTATTTAAAGCTATTTTTATATAGAGTGTGGTTTGTAATGTAATATTTGATTTTTCCACCTCTTTAACATTTTAATGTAATGTTAAAGAGGTTCTCGGAAATATCTTATTTAAATAGTTTGGTTTATATATTTTTAACTATTACAATATTTATTCCAAATTACATTAAAATCATTATTAGGAAATTCTTTATCATCTCTATCAATTAATGGAATAGAAACAACATTACGGCCGTCATCATGAAGATAGGTTTTGACCACAAAACGTTTAAATGAATATGAGTTTTGGCTAGTGAAAATAAGCACTTCACCGCATACATAACCTAGCATACCATGGTCTAAGGTTTCTCTTATTTCATGATATTTAACATTTTTATACTCGGCCGTTTTGGGAAATGCTAAAAAATCCTCTACCGCTTTTTGAGATTTTTCTACAATATCTAAATCAGGTGTATAGTTACTTACAACGCCTCCTATAAAGGAAGCGCCTGCAATTAGGCCAATGACTAAAAATGAAAATATTTTATTTTTCATAGTGTTTATTTCTTATGTTATTATTTTTGAACCTCCCAATGAATGCCAAAATATAAAAATTAAATGAAAATTCATTGCCATAAGCTAACTTTTAATTGATAATTTCACTTACGGAGATATACTTGGATTACATTTGGGATAATTAACGGTTACCAATCTAACATAAGATTATTTGAAGTAATATAGAGGGGAAACAATGGTAATCAATAAGAAACGAAAAATTACACATTTAAATAAATAGACATTTCATAAAGAATATTTTATCACTATTGTGATAATTCAGTATGTATTAATCCCTAGAGTAACAAAAAAAATAATAATTAAATAAGATTATTATTTTTTGTTCTTCATTATTTTTGCCATATGAATAGCTTCAATGAGTTGAGAACGATTAATACGAGAACTATTACTATCTAATAATTTTTGCCAAATATCAATTGCTTGCTCATAATTTGCATTCATAAAAGCATCTGAAGCGACTAGCATTAAAGCAGTAACTTCTTGTTTATCAAGGCTTAATGCTTTATTGATTGCCGCTCTAACATCTTCAGTTAGTTGTTGACCTGCTTGGTAATATAAAACGGTTGCAATAGCGGAGTATACCTGAGCATTTTCTCCACCATATTTTAACGCTCTTTGATAAGCAATTAATGCGTTATCATAACTATTTTGATAGAGATAATATTCACCTAGTGTAGCCCAAAGCTCACTATTTTTAGGTGATTGGCGAATATCATCTTGCAAGCGGAATAAATCATTTTGTTCTTGCTGCAATGGTGTGAATGAGAGTAGAGGATCTGAAATACGTTGGTATTCCTGGTAGGCTAATTCAAACCGAGGTGAAAAAAAGTAACCAATAACAGCTGACACAATTAATATGGCGAGTAACTTATTCATATGCCATTGCTTTGCAACTGATGGCGCTGTTACATCTTCTGGCAATAATTGCTCGAATATCTGCTGATGGTGAAAATTGTTCTCTATAAGCGGCTGTTTTTGTGACCGAACAAATTTGAAAATGAAATAAAAAATACCAATCAGAGCAATACCCGGTAATCCCCAAAGCAGTGCGGTGCCAATAGTCAGGGGAGGGTTATACAGCACGAAATCACCATATCGCTCGGTCATATAATGCATGATTTGCGCTTTATCTTTTCCCTCTGCAACCATTTTAAAAACTTGGTGGCGCATACTTACTGCAGTGGGTGCATTGGATTCGAGTAAATTTTGGTTTTGGCACTGCGGACAACGTAATTGTGAGGCTATGTGCAAAGAATATTCTTGTTCTTCAATAGAATTAAATTGCCACACATCAACAATCTGAGCATTGGATATAAAAGAGCAAAATAGGAAAAATAGTGCTAATAGGGTTTTAAGCATTTTTTACTCTCCCTTTTATCCAGCTTATTAATAAGCCAAAACACATTACAAACGCACCGCTCCAAATCCATTGAATGCCATCTTGTACGTAAAGGCGTATTGCATAGCTATTTGTTCCCGTTTTTTCACCTAATACCGCATACCAATTACGTAGCCACCCCCAATATATACCAGGTTCAATCATTAATTGCTGGCGAGCAGTATAAAACCGGCGCTCGGTAATTAACTGGTGTAATGGTTGGTTAGCTTTGCGAATTTGTATAATGGCTTTTTCGGTAGTGTAATTAGATTTAGCTTCAAGTTGTAACTCGTTGAATTGAAATTGATAACCTGCGAGTGAAATAGATTGCCCAACAGAAAGACTAACACTGGTTTCATGGTGGCTACCAATTGATAAGGCAATGCCAGCCGCAAAAATCACAACCCCTGTATGAGCGATAAGGGAAGGGAATTGTTGGCGGATAGCATCGATGGGGCGTAGCCAAAAGATAAGTAGAATCGCAAATAAAAAACCACAAGAAAGAGCGATAACAAGCCCTTTAGACCAAAGAGATAAGCTTACTAACACACTGAGAAGTATAATTAAAAGAATACGCCATTGGGCTTTAATCCGAGTTTTGTTAAGCGGATAAATGGCACTTACTGCTATTATGATTAGCATCAAAATACCAAATGGTAATAATGCTTGGTTAAAATAAGGTGCCCCAACCGATATTTTTCCCCAACCAAATAACGTGTAAATCATCGGGTAAAGTGTGCCCGTCAGGACAATAAATAATACAGTAGAAAATAAGATTAAAGTGAGTAATAAGTGAAGCTGACGGCGATTAGTTTTAGTTGGCAAATTATCGATGTTTTTAGCTTTCCAACCATATATACATAAAGCACCAAAACTCAGAAAACTGAACAATAAAAAGAGAGGAACAGCCCTAACGTTATCCAAAGCAAACGCATGGACAGACATTAAAATACCTGAGCGTACAATCAACGTGCCTAATAGAGATAAAATAAACGTGAGGATCGCCAGTAATATTGACCAATGGCGATAATGACCTGTTTTGTGTGAAACGGTGAGGCTATGGAGTAACGCAGTTGCACTTAACCATGGTAACAACGATGCATTTTCAACTGGGTCCCAAAACCACCAACCCCCCCAGCCTAATTCACTGTATGCCCACCATGAGCCCAGTGTTATCCCGATAGTAAGTATGCACCAACTTGGCACTGTAAAGCGCCAACAGAGTCCTGCAATAGTTTGGTTAAATTGCCCGCACAGCGTGGATGCCAGTGCTAAGGAGGTCACGACCATTAACCCGCTATAACCTAAATAAAGTAGTGGGGGGTGTAATATCAATCCCCAATGTTGCAGCATTGGGTTGAGATCTCGCCCTTCAACAGCAGGTGGGAAAATGCGGACAAAAGGGTCGGAATAAAAGACGATAAACAGTAATAATGCGGTACTAATAATAGCAAGTAAGGTTAAAGTGAGAGGAAATACGGAGTGAGTTTGCTGACGATAACGCCATGCAAATAGGCAACTCCAAGCAGAGATAAACAGTAGCCAAAGAAATATTGAGCCTTCATGGCCTCCCCATACTGCCGCAATTTTAATATATAACGGCGATAACCGGTGGCTATGTTGTGCCACATATACAACTGAAAAATCACTTTGAATAAAACTGAGAGTTAAACAAACATAGGCAACGAACAAGAAAAAAAATTGTAAGTAGGTCCAAAAAATATTCCGAGGCATTTGCCTCGGAATATGGCGGAAAAAACCAATAACTCCAAACAATGCTTGAAAAAAGGCAATACAGAGTGCCAATGTGAGGCAGAGAAAGCCAATTTCTGGGAGTATTAGTTCCAATGATTACCCTTATTATTTAGTGAGTTATGCAATGGTCAACTGCCCTGCATATAGCACAAAGAAGCGTAAGCAGAAGACACCCAGTAAGCTTGCACCACTGATAATCAATACTCTTGCTGCACCTTGGCCTTTATCCATCCATTTTTTGAATAGCAGAGGAATAATAAAACCAAATCCGACAACACCAATCCAAAACCACCAAGTCCAGAAACCACCGCCTAATGCGGCAATTAATGAGCGAAGTTTTCCATCGTCCCCTAACGCTAACCCAACAAAAAAGGCCGCTAATAGGAATATCTCCAGCCAAATAACAAAGCCTTCGATACGGTGTAAAAATGCGGTTTCGCCGTTATGGATATTTTTACGGTAGCGTAATGCGATTGCCATTAATGATACCGCGATACCTGACGATATTCCTGAAAATAGGAATAAAGCCGGTAATAGTGGATTGTTTAAGAATGGATAAGATTTTAATGCTGAAAGTAAAAAACCAGTATAAGCCCCAAGCAAAACAGCCAAGACTAGCATCACAATATCCAGAGAACGCATCGCACGATTTAGCAGGGTCAATATTCTTGGGATAAGCGTAAATTTAGGTAGCCATTTTTGCTGTAAAACAATGAGCTCTTTTTCATAGATTTTAGCAAGCCAAATAACAAGTACAGCCATATACACTTGGAATAACATTACCCCCATTGACATCACCGAAGTCGGGCTGTAATGAAACATTAATTTCCAGAATGTCCATGGACGCGTCAAATGGAGAATTAAGATCAATAACCCAAAGATGATTGTTGTCGGAGCTAAAATCAGTGTTGTGCGCATGAGAGTGCTATCACTGCCAGCCGCAGTGGGATAATACTGGCGCATAAGTACCGCAAGTACTACTAGCCCAGCCGAAATACCAATTAAGAATAAGTAAACGGCAATGGGCCAGTCCCACACTAAGGATTCAAAATGGAAAGCAGAAGCTGTTGTCATTGGCTAACCTCCCCATATTTGAACGGGACTCGATACATTTTGGGGTGAGTACCGAGTGCAATTTTGAATCGATAAGTCGGCTTTTCTTTTAGCATCAACGAAATATCGCTCTTAGGATCATCTAAATTACCGAAGGTTAATGCTTTGGTCGGGCAAGATTCGACACAAGCGGGTTGCTTACCCTTTTTTAGATTCGTTTTACGACAAAAATCACATTTATCCGCGGTTTTATTGATAGGGTGAATAAATCTGACACGATAAGGGCAGGCAGCAATACAGTATTGGCAGCCGACACATAAGTCAGGGTTTACATCAACAATCCCCGTTGTTTTGTCGATAAAAGAGGCACCAGTAGGGCAAACATCAACACAAGGCGCACTTTCACAATGTTGACAGGAATGGCGAAAAAAACGGTATTTAACATCAGGAAATTGGCCTATAGGCTCACTACGGATGATGGTTAACCGTGAAACACCTTCCGGTACTTGATTAACCTCTCGGCACGCATCCATACACGCCGTACAGCCGATGCACAGATTTTCATCGTGCACCATGCCGTAGCGAACGCCATCTATTTTTATGGTGTTAGCTAGCGTATGGCTAGCAACCCCTCCTACCGCCGCCAGTGCTCCTGAGTAGATAATGAATTGACGACGAGAACAACTCATGGCTGCTCCTTACGCAATTTCACCGCTGCTGGATTGAAATCAGGGTTATTGCGTTGATCTGAGTGACAGTCGACACATATTTTTACTTTGCCCTTATCAGTCAGTACCTTCATCGTATCTTGCTTTGGATGAAGGTCATGGCAACTGGCACAGGCCACTTTGGTGACGTGGACATCATGAGGCCAGAACGCTTTTTGCAGTTGCTCCGGTAAGTGACATGACAGACAGACACTGTTTTGTTGTTCAACGCTATACATTGGGTTGTTAAAGCGCATGACATCTTTGACGCCTTCACGGTGATCAGGCCCTGGGTTACCGTGGCAGTTGGTGCAAGTCACGGGTAAGTTATTGTTAGGGTTAACCACTTCTGCGTGAGTGCCATGCATGCCTTCTTGGTCTGGTTTATGACAGTCTAAGCAGGCGCTGTCAGCACTGCGTTGCTGCGTGACAACCCAACGGCCTTCGGCATTTTCTTGTGCCATTTGTGGGGTTGCGGATGCGGCTGTTGCCCATAATAAGCCTGTTGCCAGCACCCCAGCAGTTAATAACGAACGTAGTACGCTCATATTCACTCCATTGGTTGGTATTGCCCCATTATTTGGGGCAAATCATGGTTATTTGGCTAATAGGTCATTTTTACGAGCTTGGTCATCCCACTGCGGAACGACAGTTTTTAAGAACTCTTGTTTCTCCGCGTTGATTTTTTGCATATCTAAACCAATGGCTTGTTGTGCTTTTTCCTTGGTTGAAATATCAGGGATGGCAATTTCATGGGTGATGCCTTTAGAGCCTAACAGGCGAGCGAGTTTAGTACGTGCATCTGCCGCTTTATCCATCGAACCACCTAACATACGTAGGCCTTCATCTGGTGCGTGCATATGAATACCGTGGGAGGCGATAGCTAAATCCCAGCGCCATTGTGCATGGCGAATATCGGTTAAAATTGGTTTCATTTCATCTTCGGTTGCGCCTGCATCCCATGCAGCTTTCGCTTCAAAGTGAGCGCGTACCAATTGGTCTTCCGCTTTGATTTTCATCTCTTGGATAGCGACTTTACGTTCAGCAACCACATCTTGCAGTTGTTGTTTGCTTTGGGTATGGCAAGTGCTACAGGTTTGTTCGAAATTGTCGAATGGATTACCAATTTTATGGCTGGTGTACAGTTCGCCTTTTTCGTTTTGCAGTTTTGGCATATGGCAATCAATACAGGTCACGTTATTTTTGCCATGAATACCCGCACTCCAAGTTTCATATTCTGGGTGTTGGGCTTTTAGCATTGGAGCTTTCGACAGTGAGTTGGTCCAGTCAGAGAAACCAATGTTATCGTAGTAGACTTCCATATCTTCCACTTTGGTGCCGTTATCCCATGGGAATTTCACGGCTTTTTTATCACCAGAGAAATAATATTCTACGTGGCACTGGCCACACACCATGGACTGTTGGTCGAACCGGCTGGCTTTATCAAACGGTTTGCCAATCGCTTCCATTGCACGCTCTGCATAAGGGCGAGAAAGTGTTAGCTCTGGTTTACCTTTTGCAAAATCCGCTGAGTCGGTTTTATGGCAATCCGCGCAACCTAAGACATTCACCACTTCTGGGCCACCTTTCGCCCACTTACCTTCGAAATAGCCATCTTCGCCATGTTCTTGGATAAGTCTAGCCACATCGGGACTTTTACAGCTCCAACATGCCATCGGAAGCGGGCCATCTTGGGCATCTTTCGGAGCACCAGTTCGTAAGGTTTCACGGACGTCAATAATGGCATAGGCGTGACCACGAGGTTTGTTGTAGTCGCGTGAGAATGGGTATCCAGCCCAGAGTACGACTAAGCGAGGGTCTTCCGCTAATGCGTCTTCTCGGTTTGATTGCTCGGATGTTGCTCGCCAAGAGTGGTATTGATCAGGGTGAGCGGCTTCGAAAGTTTCATTTCGAGCGTTGATGGTAGATGTACTATCTTTAGTCGGAGTTTGAGCATGAACAGAGGTAAAGAGAAATATTCCTGCAACCAGACTCAATAAGCATAGTGCATTATTTCTTATGTTTGCCATAAAAAGGGCCTCGAGTAATTTTAGCCAGTCATCCCTTCATTTTTCGAGTTGTTGTTATATTGTGACCTGTGACTCGAACTATTTTGGGTATCTTTTTGTTATTTAGGTTTGATAGCAAGCTTTCATCTGCTACCAAGACATTGCCAATTTATATGTGTAACAAAAAACCACACTAAAAATATTGTTTTTGATCAAAAGATAATTTGTAATAAGGAAATAGAATGTGAGGAAATAATAAAAAATAGGTATTATTGAAATTGATATGGTTATTTTTCTGTGGTTTTTAACTGTTACTTTTAACAATTAATTAGTAATGATTCTTATTTTGATGTTTGGCGTTGTCTGATTTTATTTTGTTGATTTTAAAATAATTTTTTTATTTTAAATATTTGATTGCTGTTTTTGAAATAAAGTTAGAAATGAAATTTGTTTAATATCAAAAAAAATACAGATATTTTTTTGCTAAATGACATTATGTATACCACTTTAGTGGTAGTTTTGAGCTGGAATTATAATTTAAAAAATTAAAACTTGAGTTTAAATTAATAATACATATTAAAAAAATGTTAATAAATAATTAAAAAGGCCTACTCGCTTGTCATTTTGATGCTATTTTTAGCTAATGGTGAGTAAATAACGTAAATGTTGTCATTTCTAGTCGTATACGGGTAATTACCTCTTTTACCCACTTGGTAGTATGTATTTTTATAACCTCTATCGTTAATATTTCTCATAAATACACATATAAAAAATGCGGTTTATCAATACGTTTTAGTTTTTTTGTTGGCAATGTAAAGGAAAAAAACATGGTTGATCTCACCCGTCGGGGAGTATTAACTGGTGCGTGGCGTAGTGCAGCCCCAGTGGTTCGGCCGCCATGGAGTGGTAGTGAAACGCAATTTATCGAATTGTGTACCCGTTGCAATGCCTGTGTTGAAAGTTGCGAAACGGCAATTATCCAACCAGGAGCAGGGGGCTACCCTGTTGTTGATTTTAAGCGTGGTGAATGTACATTTTGCTATGCATGTGCAACAGCATGTCCAGAACCTATTTTCCTACCAAAACATTCCCAACCTTGGGATATCTCAATTTCGATTGGCCAAAATTGTCTTGCTTATCTTTCGATTGAATGTCGTCGTTGCCAAGACAGTTGTGAGCCTGAAGTCATCTCTTTTCGTCCGTCAATGGCCGGTATATACCAGCCAAAAGTAGAAACACCAGGTTGTACAGGCTGTGGTGCTTGCGTCGCAGGTTGCCCAGTTTCAGCCATTACCGTGGAGCATGAACATGCACAGTAACTATCAAGTGTGCAGTTTAATAGTACAAGTAAAAAGTGAGCGACTGTCTACTGTGGCCGAAGAAATTAATCAACTTTCCCATTGTGAAGTGGCGCTAAGCGCCCCGGAAAACGGAAAACTGATTGTGGTTGTTGAAGGGCAAGGTAGTAGAACGTTGTTAGATACTATTGATTTAGTACGCGATATTGACGGCGTACTAGATGTTTCGCTGGTTTACCATCAGCAGGAAGAGCAAGGTGAGGAAGATTATGAAACTCAGTCGTCGTAGCTTTATGAAAGCCAATGCGATAGCGGCCGCTGCTGCGGCGGCAGGTATTGGCGCACCGAGCATTGCGAAAGCAGTGGTTGGTCAACAAGAAAGTATTAAATGGGACAAAGCCCCTTGTCGTTTTTGTGGTACAGGATGTGGGGTACTGGTGGGAACTCAAAATGGTCGTATTGTGGCCAGTCAAGGTGACCCAGAAGCTCCTGTAAACCGTGGTCTAAACTGTATCAAAGGGTATTTCTTACCAAAAATTATGTACGGAAAAGACCGTTTAACGCAGCCAATGTTGCGTATGAAAGACGGCGAATATGACAAAAATGGGGAGTTTACACCGATCACGTGGGAACAAGCCTTTGATGTTATGGAAGAAAAGGTCAAAACCACATTAAAAGAAAAAGGTCCTGAAGGGATTGGTATGTTCGGTTCGGGCCAGTGGACTGTTTGGGAAGGCTATGCGGCATCAAAACTGTTCAAAGGTGGTTTCCGTTCTAATAACTTAGACCCGAATGCACGCCACTGCATGGCTTCTGCGGTCGTGGGCTTCATGCGTACTTTTGGTATGGATGAACCAATGGGTTGTTATGATGACATTGAGCATGCTGATGCGTTTGTCCTTTGGGGCTCAAACATGGCTGAGATGCACCCAATCTTGTGGTCTCGTATCACCAACCGCCGTCTGTCTAACCCTGACGTGCGTGTTGCAGTGTTATCGACTTTCAAACACCGTAGCTTTGAATTAGCGGATAACGGCATCGTCTTTACACCACAATCTGACTTAGTGATCCTGAACTATATTGCAAACTATATCATTCAAAATAATGCAGTTAATCAGGAATTCCTCGATAAACACGTGAATTTACGTCGTGGTGCAACAGATATCGGTTATGGATTACGCCCAACTCACCCACTCGAACAAAATGCGAAAAATGCAGGTTCTGATGCGTCTGAGCCAATGACATGGGACGAATATAAAGCCTTTGTTGCAGAATATACGCTAGACAAAACCGCAGAAATGACCGGGGTTCCAAAAGATCAGTTAGAGGAACTTGCTAAGCTTTACGCAGACCCTAAAACGAAAGTGGTTTCTTATTGGACCATGGGTTTTAACCAGCACACTCGCGGTGTTTGGGCGAATAACTTAGCGTATAACTTGCACTTACTGACAGGAAAAATTTCTCAACCTGGTTGTGGGCCGTTCTCATTAACAGGCCAGCCATCAGCGTGTGGTACTGCTCGTGAAGTTGGTACGTTCTCACACCGTTTACCTGCAGACATGGTGGTTACCAATGAAAAACACCGTGAGAAAGTAGAAGGTGTGTGGGGGGTACCTGCTGGGACGATCCCTGAAAAAGTGGGTTTACACGCCGTAGCTCAAGACCGTGCTTTAAAAGACGGTAAATTGAATTTCTACTGGGTAATGTGTAACAACAACATGCAAGCGGGCCCGAATATCAACCAAGAGCGTATGCCTGGTTGGCGTGATCCTCGCAACTTTATCGTG
Organism: Providencia sp. PROV130; assembly: GCF_028482225.1. Lineage (NCBI taxonomy): Bacteria > Pseudomonadati > Pseudomonadota > Gammaproteobacteria > Enterobacterales > Morganellaceae > Providencia > Providencia sp. PROV130. Next base: position 88,312 of record NZ_JAMPQC010000020.1, read on the forward strand.
GTTTCTGACCCTTATCCAACGGTCAGTGCGTTAGCTGCTGACTTGATTTTACCGACAGCCATGTGGGTAGAAAAAGAAGGTGCTTACGGTAATGCGGAACGTCGTACCCAATTTTGGCGCCAGCAAGTTAAAGCACCTGGCGAAGCGAAATCTGACTTAATGCAGATGGTACTGTTCTCTAAACGCTTTACAACGGATGAAGTGTGGCCTGAAGAGTTACTCGCGAAAAAACCTGAGTTACGCGGTAAAACACTGTATGACGTGTTATTCGCTAACCAAGCTGTAACGAAGTTCCCTGTGAGCGAGTTAGCAGAAGACCAACTTAATGATGAGTCTCGTGAATTAGGCTTCTACTTACAAAAAGGGCTGTTCGAAGAATACGCTGGCTTTGGTCGCGGCCATGGTCATGACTTGGCTGATTTTGATGACTACCACAAAGCACGCGGTATCCGTTGGCCAGTGGTTGATGGCAAAGAAACTCAGTGGCGTTATAGCGAAGGAAATGACCCTTACGTTAAGGCTGGCGAGGGTTATCAATTCTACGGTAAACCAGATGGTAAAGCGGTGATTTTTGCCCTGCCATTTGAGCCTGCTGCAGAATCGCCAGATAAAGAATATGATTTATGGTTATCAACAGGCCGTGTATTAGAACATTGGCATACCGGTAGTATGACACGCCGTGTTCCTGAACTGCACCGTGCTTTCCCTGAATCTCTTGTGTTTATACATCCAATCGATGCGAAAGAGAGAGGTTTACGCCGTGGTGATAAAGTCAAAGTGGTTTCACGCCGTGGTGATGTAACCACGATTGTCGAAACACGTGGCCGTAATAGACCACCAAAAGGCTTAGTTTACATGGCGTTTTTCGATGCTGCGCAGCTAGTGAATAACTTAACACTGGATGCAACCGATCCGCTTTCAAAAGAAACGGATTACAAAAAATGTGCCGTTAAACTGGAAAAGGTGTAATTGCTCATGCCCCAGAAAGCTAAGTCTCAACAGGCTAAGTCCCAGAACAGTCGTCGTCGCTTTTTACGCGATGTTGCCCGCACTGCGGGTGGGTTGGCGGCTGTTGGTGTGGTGCTGGGGCTTCAGCAACAAACTTCCCGTGCGAGTGGCGTCAAGCTTCGCCCGCCGGGAGCCCTTGATGAAAAAGTATTTGCCAGTGCATGTGTCCGCTGTGGGCAATGCGTTCAAGCCTGCCCGTATGACATGTTGAAATTAGCGACATTGGCATCCGGTTTGGCTTCCGGAACGCCATACTTCATCGCCCGAGAAAATCCGTGTGAAATGTGTGAGGACATTCCTTGCGCCAAGGTTTGCCCAAGTGGTGCATTGGATAAAGACATTGAGTCGATTAACGATGCACGCATGGGGTTAGCCGTTTTACTCGATCAGGAAAACTGCCTGAACTTTCAAGGGCTAAGGTGTGATGTATGTTACCGCGTATGTCCATTGATTGATGAAGCCATCACATTGGAACTTGAACAAAACCACCGAACCGGTAAGCACGCGCGTTTCCTACCCACCGTCAATAGCAACTACTGCACGGGATGTGGTAAATGTGAACAGGCATGTGTATTGGAAGAAGCGGCTATCAAGGTATTACCAAGGTCGCTGGCGAAAGGTGAGTTAGGACACCATTACCGCTTTGGTTGGCTGGAGGGTAACAATGGCGAATCGTAAACGTGATGCCGGACGTGAAGCTCAGGCAAAAAAAGGCTGGTGGCAGAGCCACAAATGGTTGGTGTTTAGACGCATAAGCCAATTGCTGGTGTTAGCGATGTTCTTGAGTGGGCCATGGTTTGGGGTATGGATTTTACATGGTAACTACAGCAGTAGCTTATTGTTAGACACCGTACCTTTGACTGACCCATTAATCACCTTAGAGAGCTTAGCAAGTGGTTACTTACCGGGGATCTCAGCATTAGTTGGGGCTGCTATCGTATTCGGGGTTTATGCACTGCTGGGTAAGCGCATTTTCTGTAGTTGGGTCTGTCCTGTAAACCCAGTGACGGATGCGGCGGCGTGGTTAAGACGTAAATTTGATTTTAACCAATCCGCAACCATACCGCGCAATATTCGCTATGTATTGCTGGTCGTGATCCTGATCGGTTCTGCTATTACAGGTACCTTACTTTGGGAATGGCTTAATCCAGTTTCATTAATGGGGCGCAGTTTAATTTTTGGTTTTGGCAGCGGTGCATTGGTTTTAGTTGCACTGTTTTTATTCGATTTATTAGTTGTGGAACATGGTTGGTGCGGTCACCTTTGCCCATTAGGTGCGCTATATGGCGTGGCAGGGTGTAAGGGCGCATTGGTTGTTACAGCGGAAAATAAAGAAAACTGTAGCCGTTGTATGGACTGTTTCCACATTTGTCCGGAGCCGCAAGTTCTGCGCGCACCGGTCCTAGATAAACAAGCTCCAGCGCAGATATCCGATAAAGATTGCATCACTTGCGGTCGTTGCATCGATGTTTGTTCTGAGGATGTTTTTAAAATAACACTAAGATGGAGTTCGGGAGCAAAATCATGAAAAATCCTGTCCTGAAAAAGACGATCAGCCGTTGGGTGGCTGGAATGGCCTTTGTTGTAAGCAGCCTTGTTTGGGCTGCTAATGGTGTAGACCTGACCCAATCACCAGAAGTATCCGGTACGTCAGAAGGAAGCATTCATATTCCGAAAGAGCAAGAAAGAATGGCATTAAACTATGTGAATCAACCACCAATGATCCCACATAGTGTTGAAGGTTATCAAATTACCACTAATACTAATCGTTGCTTGCAATGCCATGGTGTGGAAAATTATCGCACTACAGGGGCACCAAGAGTTAGCCCAACACACTTTATGGATGCAACAGGCAAAGTTCTTGGCGAAGTCGCGCCAAATCGCTACTTCTGTTTACAGTGCCACGTGCCTCAGTCAGACACGGCACCGATTGTTGATAACACATTTACCCCATCCAAAGGTTTTGGGAAATAAGGGGGAATTATGTCAAATAACAATGAAAAGCAAACAAATGATGACAAGCCGAAGAAAAAGGGCTTGTTTGGGTTAATCGGCCGAGTATGGCGCTGGTGGCGTAGGCCAAGCCGCTTAGCGTTAGGAACATTATTACTGATAGGCTTCGTGAGTGGTGTTATTTTCTGGGGCGGCTTCAATACCGGTATGGAAATGGCCAATACGGAAGAGTTCTGTATTAGCTGCCATGAAATGCGTGAGAATGTCTATGAAGAATATATGGATACTATTCACTATACTAACCGTAGTGGTGTCCGTGCAACTTGCCCAGATTGTCACGTACCGCATGAGTTTGGCCCTAAAATGGTGCGTAAAATTCAAGCGAGTAAAGAGTTATACGGAAAAATTTTTGGCATTATCGATACGCCACAAAAATTTGAAGACCATCGGTTAGCGATGGCGCAAAGCGAATGGCGGCGGATGAAAAATAACGACTCACAAGAGTGTCGTAACTGCCATAACTTTGAGTATATGGACTTTACTGCACAAAAAGGGGTCGCAGCCAAAATGCATGACCAAGCCATCACGGATGGTAAAACCTGTATTGACTGCCATAAAGGGATCGCCCATAAGTTGCCGGACATGCGTGAAGTTGAACCTGGCTTTTAATTCAAGGTAATCATTTTATGATGAGTTACATCGATGAATTATAAGTAATGATCAATAAATAGGCTGGTTATGCGTTTGAGTATGATCAGCCTAAGTTATATTTGTGTTAAATCAATATATTTGCTTTTTTAATGTGTATTGTATGATGCTGTCACGCAGCATTTACTAACAATATAATAAATCAGGGTAATTAAACTATGTGGAAAAAGCTTCATCAACTAGCCATCCCAGCCAACCTGTATCGGTTATGTGGGCGTCTAATACCGTGGTTTATTATATTGAGTGTAATTTGTTTAGCGGTGGGATGGGTTTGGGGATTTGGTTTTGCGCCAACTGATAAAGTCCAAAGTCAAAGCTATCGTATTATGTATATCCATGTTCCTGCTGCAATGTGGTCGATGGGAATTTATGCCACGATGGCCATTACGGCTTTTGTCGGTCTAGTCTGGCAAATGAAAGTCTCAGAATTGGCGATAGCAGCGATGGCACCAGTAGGGGCGGTATTTACCTTTATCGCATTGGTTACAGGTGCGACATGGGGTAAACCAATGTGGGGTGCATGGTGGGTATGGGATGCACGTTTAACCTCTGAATTAATTCTATTTTTTCTGTATGTGGGGATTATTGCTTTATGGCATGCTTTTGATGATCGTCGCACCGCAGGAAAAGCCGCTGCGATTTTAGTATTAATTGGTGTGATTAACTTACCTATCATTCATTATTCAGTTGAATGGTGGCAAACTTTGCACCAACCTTCGACTCGCATGCAAGAAAGTATCAACCCTGCTATGCGTACACCACTTCGTTTAGCTATCCTTGGTTACCTATTTCTCTTTATCTCATTAACGTTAATCCGTTTACGTAGTCAATTATTGATGTTAGAACGTAACCGTCCATGGGTATTAGATATTGTTAATAAAAAAGGACGTCAATCATGACTAGCGCATTTGCATCTTGGAGTGAATTTTGGGCGATGGGCGGCTATGGTTTTTATGTATGGCTGGCGGTTGCGCTGACATTAATACCTATTTTATTACTCTGTTTGCATACGTATATACAAAGAAAAATGATAATAAATGCAATTATTCAACAGCAAGCTCGTGAAGTCAGGCAAAAAGCAGCAAGAGCGCGTAGGGAGGGAGTGTGAATATTCGTCGTCGTAACCGACTTTGGCTGATCTGTTCCATATTGGTTGGTGTGGGGCTAACCCTCGCATTGATTCTCTATGCATTGCGCTCAAGTATTGACTTGTTTTATACCCCCGGTGAAATCATTTATGGTAAGCGAGAAACTCAGCAAGTCCCTGAGGTTGGGCAACGTTTACGTGTCGGTGGCATGGTCATGCCAGGCAGTGTAGTACGTGATTCTGACCCTGTCTCTAATGCTGTCAATATCACTTTCACTGTTTATGATGCCGAAGGCGAGGTTAATGTAAGTTATCATGGAATTTTGCCCGACTTATTCAAAGAAGGGCAAGGTGTCGTTGTTCAAGGGGAATTACAAGAGAATAATCATATTTTAGCGAAAGAAGTGCTCGCGAAACATGATGAAAACTATACGCCACCAGAGGTTGAAAAAGCGATGCAAGAAAACCATCGCAGGCCAGCTGCTGCCTATAAGGACAATGCATCATGATCCCTGAAATTGGTAGCGTTTTACTGTGCTTGGCATTAGGGCTTGCCGTTTTGCTGTCTTTTTACCCGCTATGGGGAGTGGCACGCAATGATGCACGCTTAATGGCATCATCACGTCCATTAGCATGGTTACTTTTTCTTTGTGTAACAGGGGCATTCCTAGTATTAGTGAATGCCTTTGTTGTTAATGATTTCTCAGTCACTTATGTTGCCAATAACTCTAATACGCAATTACCTATTTGGTATCGTGTTGCGGCAACATGGGGAGCTCACGAAGGCTCATTATTACTTTGGGTATTATTAATGAGTGGCTGGACATTTGCGGTGGCAATTTGCAGTTATCGCATGCCGCTCGACATTGTTGCCCGTGTTTTAGCTGTTATGGGGATGGTTAGCGTTGGTTTTTTGCTGTTTATCATCTTTACTTCAAATCCGTTTTCGCGCACGCTGCCTGCCTTTCCGATTGAAGGGCGTGACCTCAATCCATTACTACAAGATCCTGGGCTGATTTTCCACCCACCATTGTTATACATGGGATATGTCGGTTTTTCAGTGGCATTCGCCTTTGCGATTGCTGCATTGTTAAGTGGCCGGTTAGATAGCTCTTTCACGCGTTTTGCTCGCCCTTGGACGATGGCAGCATGGTTCTTTTTAACGCTAGGGATCATGTTAGGTTCCGCATGGGCTTATTATGAATTAGGTTGGGGGGGCTGGTGGTTCTGGGACCCGGTGGAAAATGCTTCCTTTATGCCATGGTTAGTGGGAACAGCATTGATCCACTCACTTTCCGTGACTGAGCAGCGAGCCACTTTTAAAGCATGGTCACTATTATTGTCGATTTTTGCTTTCTCATTGTGTTTGCTCGGGACTTTCTTAGTCCGCTCGGGGGTATTGGTTTCCGTACACGCCTTTGCCTCAGACCCATCTCGAGGGTTATTCATCTTAGCCTTCATGGTGTTAGTGATTGGCGGCTCTTTATTAGTGTTTGCACTGCGTGGGCACAAGGTACGCTCAAGAGTGAACAATGCGCTATGGTCCCGTGAATCCATGTTACTGGGCAATAACGTTATCCTAACGGCAGCGATGTTAGTCGTGTTACTCGGTACATTGCTACCGTTGGTCCATAAACAAATTGGTCTGGGTACGATTTCCATTGGTGAACCGTTCTTTAATACCATGTTTATCGCGTTGATGGTGCCATTTGCCTTGCTACTGGGGATTGGACCACTCGTACGTTGGGGGCGTGACCGCCCTGCGGCGATTAAAAAGTTATTAATCATTGCAACCGTATTAACCGTTATTCTCTCATTTGCCCTGCCATTATTAATGGAAGATAGGGTAGAAGCCCTGACGGTCGTTGGCTTAATGATGGCGTGCTGGATTGCTATTCTTGCCTTCGCAGAAATGCGAGTCCGCATCAGTAAGAAAATCAAGCTCACACCAAGTTACTGGGGAATGGTACTGGCGCACTTAGGTTTGGCGGTAACTATCGTCGGTATTGCCTTTAGCCAAAATTACAGTATTGAGCGTGACGTGAAAATGAAGCCGGGTGATAGCATTTCAATTCGTGCTTATACCTTTGTATTTAACGGAGTACGAGAAGCTGATGGCCCTAACTACCAAGGTGTTATTGGCAGTATTTCAGTGAAGGAAAAAGACAAAGTCATCGGTGTTTTAATGCCAGAAAAACGTTTTTATAGTGTTAGTCGAGCTGTTATGACTGAAGCGGCGATTGATGGGGGTTTTACTCGCGATTTATATGCTGCATTGGGTGAGGAAATCGCTAAAGATACATGGACTATGCGTTTGTATTATAAACCGTTTGTTCGTTGGATCTGGTCTGGTGGCGTATTAATGGCTATTGGTGCGTTATTCTGCTTGTTTGACCCACGTTATCGTCGTCGCAAATTACAAGGGGAAACAGCATGAACCGCAAAGTCTTCTTAATTCCTTTTATTATTTTTGCAGGAATTGCCGCGGTTCTGTTATGGCAATTGATGCGTAATGCAGAAGGGGATGATCCTCGTTTATTAGAATCTGCTTTAATTGGTAAGCCAGTGCCTGTTTTTCGCCTTGAATCACTAGAAAACCCAGGCCAGCACTACGAATCCGATGTATTAACACAAGGGCAACCTATCTTGTTGAATGTTTGGGCAACATGGTGCCCAACATGCCGTGCAGAACATCAATATTTGAATAAATTGTCTGCACAGGGTGTTCGTGTGGTTGGGTTGAACTATAAAGATAAACGGGATAAAGCCATTGTGTGGTTGCGTGAGTTGGGCAACCCTTATGCCTTAAGCTTATTTGATGGTGAAGGGATGTTAGGCCTTGACCTAGGGGTATATGGGGCACCTGAAACGTTCTTAATTGATGGCAATGGTGTGATCCGTTATCGTCACGCAGGGGCAATGGACGAGCGCGTTTGGGAAAAAGAGTTTAAACCCCTTTGGGAGCGCTATAATCAGGAGGCGAACCAATGAGGTATTTATTGGGTTTATTGATGTTAACGTTAAGTGCAACGGTGACATATGCATCGACAGAAGTCTTTACTTTCGATAATGAACAGCAAGAGCAGCAATTCCGTAAATTAACCGAAGAACTGCGTTGTCCTAAATGCCAAAACAACAGCATTGCGGATTCTAACTCAATGATTGCACTGGACTTGCGCCAAAAAGTGTATGAGTTAATGAAAGAAGGCAAGAACCGTGATGAAATCGTTGATTACATGGTTGCCCGTTATGGTTACTTCGTCACTTATAACCCACCGCTGACACCACTAACGGTTATGCTGTGGGGATTGCCGTTTATTGCGATAGCGGTAGGCGGCTGGATCATTTTTGCCCGTTCTAAAAAACGCGTTAGATTGAAACAGGTTGAGCAGGGTGATGAAGAAGCATTACCTGAGGCCTCTCGCACTAGCAATTGGGTTTATTTACCCGGGTTTATCATTGCATTAGGTGTTGCGGGCGGTGCTTATTATCAGGTAGGTAGCTACGAGAAAGTGGCGGATTGGAATAATGCCTACCAACAAGCTCCGGCCTTGCTAGATAGAGCGCTAGACCCGTCAGAGCCGCCACTTAATAATGCGGAAATGGAACACCTCGCCTTAGGTCTACGTACTCGCCTTCAAGAAGACCCGCAAAATGTAGAAGCGTGGGAAATGCTAGGCCGTATTGGTATGGTGTTGGGGAATGCGACCATGGCAACCGATGCCTATGGCCGTGCTTATCGCCTAGCACCTAAAAATGAAAATGTAGTGATGGGCTATGCGGAAGTTTTGACGCGCTCTTCTGACCCAGAAGATAACCGTCAAGGTGCGGAACTACTTAAAAAGCTGATTGCAGAAGACCGTACCAATGTGAAAGCGTTGAGCATTTTTGCATTCAATGCGTTTGAGCAAGAACGCTACGCTGAAGCCATTTCTGCTTGGCAAATGATGTTAAAACTACTGCCAGAGAATGACCAACGTCGCCCTATCATCGAGCGCAGTGTTGAACAAGCACTGATGATGGTACACGAAAAGAAAGGGTTGCCAGCGAAAGCGGAATAGTTAACGGCAGTCAATTACTATGACCAAAAGGGAGCAACCGCTCCCTTTTGTTTATCTGGTGAATAATCCATTTACTCAATTTGTGATCCTTCTCTCAACCTATCATTATTTTACCCATAATAGATTATAACGATTAATCAAGATTATTTTATCTAATTTAATTAATGAAGCTCTAAATATAAATTATTAATTTAACTTTGTTTTATTTTAAAGTTTTTATATTTATGAAATATATAATAAATAATCCGAGTTATTATATTTACTTATGTACTTTCCTCTTAGTTTAAATTTCATAAAATAAACTAATCAATTCTTATATTGTTTTGATAATAATAGAAGATTTACCTTTGGTTATTCTTTTTTGGTTTTTTTTGTTTTTACTTTTATGCTTTTTGCTTTTTTTTGCTTTGCAGGGAGAACCTATGAGTACAATCACATTAATGTAACAAGGTATAAATTAGAGTAAATGCCATGAGGTAAAATGGCATGAAAGCAGAACGACATAAGAAAATAATTAATATTTTAAAAAATACCGGATCAGCCAAAGTTTCTGTTTTATCGAAAGAACTTAATGTCACTAAAGAAACCATTAGAGCAGATTTAAATTCGTTAGCAAAAAAAGGAATTATTAGCCGTTGCCATGGTGGCGCATACATCGAATTTGAAACACTAGATAAAGTTGCTAAAAAAGAGATAATTCAATTTCTTGAGTGCAATGAAAGTTTTAATGAAAGAACAGATAAGGATGATGCCGTGTTAGGTAAAGTATGTGTATTAGGTTCATTTAACGTAGATATGATTAGTTACTTACCTCGGTTACCAGAGGCAGGCGAATCATTATTATCAAATAAATTTATTTTTTCTCCTGGTGGTAAAGGGTGTAACCAAGCATTAGCAGCGAGTTATTCAGACTCTCCTGTACACTTTATTACTAAGATAGGAACAGATCAATTTAGTGAATATGCAATAAATTTTATATCGTCATCTAAAATTAAAACGTCAACCATATACCAAACTGAAAAATATCAAACAGGCACAGCGTCTATATTTGTCTCTGAAAATAGTGGTGAAAATATTATTTCTATATATCCAGGTTCTAATATGGATATTACTGCTGACGAAGTGAAAATTCAAAAAGATAAAATTGTTAACTCAAATATTATTCTTCTTCAGTTAGAGACTAATATTGAAGCGTTAAAGGAAATTATTGAGATTGGTAATGAATATAAAATTCCAATTATTTTAAATCCTGCTCCGTATAACGACATCGTTAATGAATTAATTGAAAATATTGATATTTTAACCCCTAATGAAACTGAAGCAAGTCTGCTTTCTAACATTAATGTTATTGATTTAGAAAGTGCTAAAAAAGCCGCTGAAGTTATCTATCACAAAGGTGTGAAAAAAGTGGTTATTACACTCGGAAGTAAAGGTTCTATTGCATTTGATGGTAATAAATTTATTTATTCTCCAGCTTATACTGCTGTTGTTAAAAATACCGCGGGTGCAGGGGATGCATTTAATGGGGCTCTTGCTGCATCTTTGGCGAAAGGTAAACAATTTTCGTATGCCTTGCGCTATGCATCGGCGTTTTCATCCCTTGCTGTTGAAACGAGCAATGCTTCAGAAATGCCTGAAGATATAAATGTTATGTATCGTATTAATCAAACAACCTATTCTCAGGTTGTGACTCAATCCCCTGAATAAATTAATATTCTGAAAAGAGGAAAAAAATGAAAATTCTATTTATTGGTGAATCATGGCATATCCATATGATCCACACTAAAGGTTATGACAGCTTTACTTCAAGTAAATATGAAGAAGGTGCAACTTTCTTATTAGAATGTTTAAGAAATAAAGGCGTTGAAATTGATTATATGCCTGCACATACCGTGCAAATGGCATTCCCTAAAACCGTAGAGGAATTAGAGAAGTACGATGTTGTCGTTATTAGCGATATCGGTGCCAATACTTTCTTATTACAAAATGACACTTTCTATAATATGAAAGTATTACCTAACGCACTTGGATTAATTAAACAATATGTTAGCCAAGGTGGTGGTTTATTAATGATCGGTGGTTACTTGTCATTTATGGGAATTGAAGCCAAAGCTAATTATAAAAATACATTATTAGCCGATGTATTACCGGTTGAAATGTTAGATGGTGACGACCGCGTTGAAACCCCTGAGGGAGTTTTTGCAACACCCGCTAATACAGGCCATGAATCAATTAAAAACTTTGGTAATTGGCCAATGTTTTTAGGTTATAACAAAGTTGCTGCTAAAGAAAATACACAAGTTGTTTTAAATATTGGTGAAGACCCATTATTGGTATTCGGTGAATATGACAAAGGAAAAACAGGCTGTTTTATGAGTGACTGCTCGCCACACTGGGGAAGTCGTGAGTTTATGGCTTGGGAGCATTATTCAGATATGTGGGTAAATATTCTTAAGCAAATCGCTCGTTAATTAATTCTTTAAAAGTAAAAAATCAAAATAAAGAAAATGGGTGCTGAGTTAATTCAGCACCTTGTAAGCCGATTACAAAAAATAATGACTCATAGTCAAAAATCCAAAAGGAATATTTTATGAGTGTTAAAAGTTATTCTACCCCTTTTTTAATGATAGCGACGGTATTAGCCGGTATGTTATCGCCAATGCAATCCGCAGTGAATGGGCAGCTGGGTGATGTATTAAAAGATGGAAATGCGAGCGCCGTTATTTCATTTGCCAGTGGTTTGGTGGTGATGTTTTTTATCATTATTGCGAAGAAACAAACCAGACAACAATTTGCAGCAATTCCTAGCTTAATTAAAAATAAAAAAATTCCATTGTGGAATTGGTTTGCAGGCCTGTGCGGTGCGATGGTGGTGTTTTCTGAAGGCGCATCCGCGAGTGCATTAGGTATCGCAACTTTCCAAACTGCATTGATTTCTGCACTATTATTATCAGGCTTGCTGTGTGACCGCTTTGGTATTGGTATCGATGAGAAAAAACCATTCACTACCTTTCGTGTATTAGGTGCTGTTTTTGCGGTTGTCGCAACATTATTTGTGGTTTCACCACAATGGCATTCAAGTTCTGCCATTTATTTAGCTATTTTACCTTTTTTAGCTGGCTTGTTAGCAGGGTGGCAACCTGCAGGTAACTCAAAAGTTGCAGAAGCAACAGGTTCAATGATGGTTTCTATTACGTGGAACTTTATTGTTGGTTTTACCGTACTGACGATAGCGCTCGTGATCCGTATGGCATTAGGTCATCTCACTTTAGATTTACCGGGTGTTTGGTGGATGTATCTAGGTGGTCCGTTAGGTTTAATGTCCATCGCATTAATGGCAATCTTAGTCCGCGGATTAGGTTTGTTGATGCTCGGTGTTGCTTCAACGGCAGGGCAGTTATTAGGTTCGGTACTGATTGACTTATTGCTACCGTCTTTGGGCAATACCGTGTACTTAGTGACTATTATTGGAACAGTATTTGCTTTAGTCGGCGCAATTATTACGACCATTCCTGAGTTTAGAGAAGCCAAAGCGACAAAAGCCGCAGGAGTATAAAATGAAAGGTTATATCCAAACGGTGACAGGGCCCGTTAAAAAAGAAGATATGGGACTGACATTACCACATGAACATCTGTTTAATGATTTATCAACGGTTGTCGATGAGCCATTTTATGACTTCTCACATGTGTTGGTTGATAAAAAAGTCAGTGCCGATATTCAATGGGGACTGAAGTACGACCCATATTGCTGCTGTGACAATATGGATAAAAAGCCAATCGAAGATGTGATTTATGAAGTCAATAATTTTAAGGAACTTGGTGGTAAGACATTGGTAGATGCTACAGGTTCTAAAGCGATTGGCCGAGATGTACATCAACTGCGCGAAGTTGCCATTAAAACGGGTATTAATGTGGTTGCTTCTTCTGGCCTGTATATTGAAAAGTTTGAAGGTAACCGGTTAGTCAATGATATCGATGCTATGGCTAAAATGATTGATGATGAGCTCAATGTAGGCATTGATGGAACGGATATTTGTGCAGGAATGATTGGTGAAATCGGGGTATCTCCTTTTTTTACTGATGGTGAAAAGAATAGCCTAAGAGCGGCATCAGTAGCGCAACTGGCTAATGACCATGTTTCAATGAATATTCATATGCCTGGTTGGCAACGTCGGGGAGATGAAGTTCTCGATATTTTAATCAAAGAAATGGGTGTTAATCCCGCTAAAATTTCATTGGCACACTCAGACCCGTCAGGTAAAGATTTTGACTATCAACGCCGTATGCTTGATAGAGGTGTTTGGCTTGAGTTTGACATGATTGGTCTAGATATTTCATTTCCAAAAGAAGGTGTTGCACCAACAGTAACAGAAACTGCGGATGCGGTTTGTAAACTGATTGAGATGGGGTATGGGGCACAAATCGTGTTGAGTCATGATGTTTTTCTCAAACAAATGTGGGCAAAAAATGGGGGTAATGGCTGGGGATTTGTACCCAATGTTTTTCTCTCGTTATTGGCCAAAAAAGGGGTGGATAAATCGATGATTAACCGCCTTTGTATTGATAACCCTGCAAACTTATTAGCATAGAATACCCTTTGTTATTTTTAGAATTCTTTGGATGGAAAATTAGTAGCAATCACTTGTGGTTGCTACTTTTTTATGGCGCCTTTAAAACAGTTTGCTGACTTAGAGAAATGTACCTAATACTATAAATCAGTCAATTGATTGATTTTTCAATGGGTTTGTATTGATGATAGATAATCAATTTTATCAATAAAGTTCATCTTAAATTAACATTTTCGGTAAATATCAATAACAATGGGTATCTAAATAAGATACAATTCTGCTCTATAAATTCGTACTCAGATGACGGAAAAACGTTGCACCTGCGCACTTCAATCAGACAATTTGCTGCCTATCTTGCACTATTGGCTGTGGTTATGCTGTTTATCGCTCCATTGTTCTCTAAATCGATGAGGCTGATGGAACACTGCGTGAGCACTAACCCTAATAGTACAATTGAGCATTCATCAATGGCAGGCCATTCGATGCACTCGCATCAAGGTATGCTGATGCCTGAAAATTGTGACGTTTCTGCACCAATGAATCACATGTTAATGACGGGGATTGGGCAATCTCCGATGGAAGACATTGCATGTGGTTACTGCCAATTATTGATCCACTTTCCATTTCTTATCTTATTTATTGCTGCAGTTATTCGGCAATTAGCCACGCTGACACTATTTATTCCTTTTGAACGTTGTGTTCACATTTGGTTATTTAGACCATGGTCATTACACCTTGCTCGAGCCCCGCCTATTTCCTGATGTCTTAGCATTGTAAATATTACAAATCAATTTATTGCTATTTTGCCTTCACTGGGCAAAACGCGTTCGCTCACCTTGAATTTTTTTGCTTATTAAGCAATTTATCTGTGGGAGCTGAAATGTGTTTGCAGCCTAAAAGATGAAGGCAGCATCTTCCTTTTCTAAGAAACAGGTGAAAAATGAATACACACGTTTTTAAAGTGGCTCCTATTGCGACACTGGTCATTAGTGCAATTTTTACGGCGTCTACAGTTGCTAAAACTGAAATAAACCAAAGCCTACTTTCAGATAGTTCAGTGATGATTGTTACTGCGCCGGTCGACTCACCATTAACCATTACGACATCCCCTAAAACACCAAGGCAGCCAGTCCCTGCAAGTGATGGTTCTGATTACCTCAAAACCATTCCTGGTTTTTCACAAATACGTAATGGTGGAACTAACGGTGATCCGGTTTTTCGCGGCATGTTCGGTTCTCGTTTGCGTATTTTAACCAATGATAGTGAAATGTTAGGTGCGTGTCCTTCTCGCATGGATGCGCCGACTTCTTATATCTCACCGGAAAACTTTGATGTATTGAATATGATTAAAGGCCCGCAAACTGTTTTATGGGGGCCTGGAAATTCTGCTGGAACAATCCGTTTTGAGCGCGAAAAGCCGTTATTTACTGAAGCGGCTATTAAAGGCAACGCAAGTGCCTTAACGGCATCTAATGAGCGTTGGGATGGTAATGCAGATATCAGTTTAGGTAATGAAACGGGGTATATTCGTGTCATTGGTAATAAATCACGTTCAAATGATTATAAAGATGGCAATGGTGATAAGGTTCCTTCGAAATGGGATAAGTGGAATGCAGATATTGCTGTTGGCTGGACGCCTGATGAATACACATTATTAGAACTGACTGCCGGTAAAGGTGATGGAGAAGCTCGCTATGCGGGGAGAGGAATGGATGGGTCTCAGTTTAAACGCGAAAGCTTAGGTTTGCGCTTTGAAAAGAGTAATATCGGTGATGTGTTAGATAAAGTTGAAGCTAATATCTACTACAATTATGCCGACCATATTATGGATAACTACTCGCTGCGCTCTCCATCAGGCGGTGGAATGGGGGGGGGCCATATGGGGCATGGAGGCCATGGTATGATGAATATGCCAATGAAAATGCGCGTTGACCGTGAAACCATGGGCGGCCGTACCATGGGAACATGGCTGTGGAAAGATTATGAACTGCGTGCAGGGGCTGACATGCAGACCAATAAACACCGTAAAAACAATAATAATAGTTGGAAAAAAGATGCACAATTCCAAGACTATGGTGTTTTTAGTGAATTAACTTGGCATGCGACTGAACAAGGTAAAGTGGTCAGTGGAGCTCGTTTAGATCGCGTGATAGTTGAAAATAATACAGGCGTGGGTTCTTCAGGGCGAAATACGGTGATGCCAGCAGGCTTTGCACGTTATGAGCATTCATTATCTGGTACGCCGGTTATGTTATATGTAGGTGTTGGCTATACCGAACGCTTTCCGGATTACTGGGAGCTGTTCTCGCCTAAACTCGGCCCAGATGGTAGTAATAATGTGTTTGATAAGCTAAAAACAGAAAAAACGACTCAGTTAGATATTGGGGCTAAATATAGCCATGAAGATACCAATGCATGGGTTTCTGCATATGTGGGTCGTGTCGATGATTTTATTCTCTTCCGTTATAGCGCAACAAATCCAAGAATGAGTCAGGTTGAAAATGTGGA
Source organism: Providencia sp. PROV130 (assembly GCF_028482225.1). Lineage (NCBI taxonomy): Bacteria > Pseudomonadati > Pseudomonadota > Gammaproteobacteria > Enterobacterales > Morganellaceae > Providencia > Providencia sp. PROV130. The sequence continues at coordinate 104,205 of NZ_JAMPQC010000020.1, forward strand.
TGCGTTAATCATGGGGGGCGAGCTCGGTGTAGCACAAAAACTCAGTGATGAATGGAAAGCAGATGCAAGCTTGGCTTATTCGTGGGGAGAAAATCGCACAGATGGAAAGGCATTACCGCAGATGCCACCGTTGGAAAGCCGTTTTGGCTTATCATGGGAAAAAGGCGATTGGACCACGACAGGTTTAGTACGCGTTGTTAGCCGCCAAAATCGCGTTGCTATAAATGATGGTAATGTGGTGGGTAAAGACTTCAGTAAAAGTGCAGGTTTCACGATTTTTTCATTAAATACAGCATATACAATTAATGAAAACATGAAGTTAAGCGCAGGCGTTGATAATCTGTTCGACAAAACCTACAGTGAGCACCTTAACTTAGCTGGAAATAGCGGTTTTGGTTATTCATCCAATGTGCCAGTAAATGAACCAGGAAGAAATTTCTGGGCAAAAATTAATGTGACATTTTAATTATTAGGTAAACAACCCGTACAGTTTCCGTATGGGTTGTTTGCTATTTATTAAATAATAACAGGAATATAGTAATTTAGCTCTTGAATAAAATTTCGTGAGTCATTCACGAACGCTTCATAAGAGGGCTTCGATTTCAGGACATATTGTTCTACATCTGGTCCTTCGCCACGGACGATGTCCATTTCAGCAAGTACCTTCCCATAAGCAGTATAAATAATATCATTGTAATCTATACCATGAAGGCTACTGGTTATCTTGATTTCTAAATAATTACCTGCAGGTAATTGTAAATGGGTTGTCTGGGGAAGTGCAATCTCTACATCTTGTTCATCTAGAGCCGTGGTATATAGGAAATGGCCTTCTGCATTCGCACTTTGGTCTACACCATGAATTGCATATAAATGCTGAGTGACATAAGGGTTTTTATCGAAAAAAGCTTTCCAATAGTATCGGCGTAGCTCATCTGTTTTTAGGTTCCACTCATTAATATCTTTAGTGTAACGATGTTTAATGCCGAGTAAATTAATGGCTGGTAATTGAGTCAATTTAACTCGAACATTTAACTCTTTACTTTCTCGTAGAGGTAAACAGAACCCTTCAATCTTCCAACCTTCGCGTTTTCGATATTCAGAAGGGGTGAGATTAAATTGCTTTTTAAACGCGCGGCAAAAAGTTTGTTGTGAGTCAAAACGGTACCTCAGAGAAATGTCCATGATGCTGTCATTTGTTAGCCGTAATGCGACAGCAGAACAAGAAAGGCGTCTGGCTCGGATATAGGAACCAAGCGCGAGCCCTGTTTGGTTCTTAAACAGGCGCTGAAAGTGCCATTTGGTGTATCCTGATTTATCGGCAACAGTATCTAGGGATAGGCGAGATTCTAAATTTTGTTCTATCCAGAGAATGATTTCCCTGATAACACTTTCTTGTAGCATGATTTTCCTTTCAGGTCTCTTTTACTTACCAATAAAATAATAAGCCATAAAATACATCAAGGTTATGACTGGCAAGTATTCATAGGTGCTCGTAATATGATACCACGCCAACTGACAATTTTATTAAAAAGATGTGAAGTTAAGTAAGTTTTGGGAAGTAAAAAAGTAGGAATATTACCTAAATACACCTATTTAGAGTTTGTGTAATTTATCTAATTTTTACATATTGCAGTATGGACTGAAAGTAATGAACATGGCATAAATAGGGTGAAGTAATTTTATTTTTATCGAAAACAGCCTGTTGAAGTAATCTATTTTGGAGGCTCAATATAAGAGGTGTGTAATGTAAACCATTAATCTGAAAAGGTCATTTAGTATTATAAGCATAACATGAAATATTTTGCTTTATCATCTAAATTTAATGTTGTAATTCCGACTAATAAATAAAAAAAAACGTCTTTTTTTATGATGTGAAAAAATTAAAGTTATTATAATTATCCTCTGGAAACTTATTGATACGCATGAATACAAATTGTCACTAATTTCTTAAGGTTATAACATTAAATCAAGCAAGATGGTTTTATCTAATTGAAGATCTAAGCTAGAATTTTAGTTAACGTGAAAATACAACGTTTAGTCGTCGACTGATTATAATGTAAATTTAGCTATTGATAGTGAGATTAAACAATGTGACCAGCTTCACGAGTTAAATGTAATGGTGAAATTATATAGTCTATTTATATCATTGTATTAGCTAAAAATTGGTTTTTTAAGTCATAAATGAATGGTCTTTAAATGACTTATTTAATTAGGTTTTTATTATTTTAAGTCAATTTATAAATTTATGGTTGGTGATAATTTACGCACCGGTTAATTATATTAATTTTAATATTTAGTAGAGGTTATTATGGGGAAAGAAAGTATTGCTAAAATGCTAGGGATAAAAATCCGAAAACAACGAGAAAACCATAAAATATCGATAGAAAGAATGGCGAGCTTAATCGGTGTAACAGAAGAAGAAATGAATCGATTTGAGACAGGAGAGAGTTGTATTGATGTTGATTCATTATTTCAATTTGCATATCTCTTCAATGTTGACCCGGCTTCTTTTTTATATGGGGTTGTCAATGTAAATAGTGGAATGTGTAGATTAATACACTGATTGTAAGTAATTTGATTATGTTATATTAAATTTTACGGTACTATTATATAACCCACTAATATAATAATGTGATCTGTTTCTATCAGAATAATCTTTATATTTTATGGTAATCAAATATATCCATAGATATTTAGCTGTTTTATTACTTTATCTGTTAGCTCATTAGCGTGGCTCCATTGATTAATCTTAGCTAATTTTGTGTTACTACTGAGTCTTAAAACAAATTGGTCAAGTTGCTTTACAATGAAATTATCTTGATTAACCTCTTGATATTTTTCATTAAAAGAAAGTTTTTTCTCTACCTCATAGCGGTTATTGCACTGCTTCAATGATAGTTTATCTGAGATCTTTCCTGTATTGAAAAAGATTTCAAATGAAACCAATAAACCGTTTTCTTGGCGTAGATTAATTATTAATACGTCGCCATCGGCTCTTTGAGTAAAGGGATGCGAGAACTGAATAGAAGGGAGTGAAAGGACAAAATCAGGCATTAATGATAACAATAATTCTATGTTCTTTGTGATGGTGTTTCGTAATATATTGAATGGTAGTTGGTTTTCAGGCTCTACTATTCGGTGTGTTGTGATACGTAATAACCCTGTTTCGCTACCCTGTTTAGGCATTAAAGATGCTTTTATTTGATTGAACTGGTTATCAAAGCTCAAAGGCTGGTTGTAGTCAATAAATACGTCATGGCGCATGGCTTGCTTTAATATTTCATTCAGTTCGCTTTCACTAAAGTTAGGGATATCATTTAATAGAACATCTTTTCCTGCAGTTACCGCTGTTTGAATAGCAAATTTGAGTAATTCATCACTACAAGTGGATGTCACTATGATGCAATCAACGTCATCATTGTTGATTAGCGCTTCTATCTTTTTCTTTTGGCACATGAAGTCAGTCATAGAAGGAAGAGATGGGGACAAATGGCAAATTGACTTTAGCTCACTATGATGGGTGCAGCATTTTATCGCATCTATATAAAGTTGGTTATAAGGAGCAGTGCCGATTAAACCAATACCAGAACGATTAATTGATGTGACAGAGTGCTGTTCTTCAAGTAAACGCAGGTGGCCGAGTAAATAAAGAAAGTGTGTATTTAACATGCTTAGCCCTTATTCTTAGTTTATCTAACACGCGATATAATTCCAACATAGCAGGGTGAAATAATAATTTCATTTTATTGTCATTTTAGAATTTGTATTTTCTGATGGGATTCACAAATTAAAGAAAAAAATGAAACTTAATAAGTATTCAATAATGACGTGTATGTTAATCAGGGAAAAGGTAGGAAGAGGCTCTGAATTAATGGAGGTGTTTAATTACAGAGCCGTATAACTAGACTAAGCTGCTACCTTGACGATAGGCTAATGCAACGGTCAGTGATTGTGCTAAACATAAGGTGGCTGACTGCGAACGAAATGCATCTACTTGGGCTTCTTTGATAACAAAACAAACATCACTGAAACTTGCCAACGGGCTGATTTGGCTATCAGTAATAACGATTTGCTGTGCACCCGCTTGAGCCGCTTTCTCACTTACCATGACAGTTTCCGAGGCGTAAGGTGTGAAACTGATTGAAATTACAACGTCGTTTTCACTGATCCGACTGATCTGCTCTTTGAACATTCCACCAAGCCCATCAATAAGGACAGGACGGCATTCCAAATGGCTAAGTGCGTAACTTAAATATGTTGCAACGCTGAATGAACGACGCAAACCGATAATGTAGATATTCTGTGCATTCGCTAAAAGCGATACAGCTTTTTCAATATCTTCAGCAGGGGTTCTAGCTGCCATTTGTTGTAACGCTTGGGCGTTAGAATGAGCGAACTCCTTCAAAATTTGCGAAGGGTCATCACTCAGTTCTTGGGAACCATCCATTTCACGAAACATACGGGCTCTATCTGTGTAGCTGGCCGTCTCTTCCACAAGGTTCATACGAAATAATTGTTTCATTTCATTAAACCCACTGAAATTAAAAGCATTTGCAAAGCGGATCAGCGTCGAAGGCGGAACCTTAGCTTCCTTTGCAATGACGGCAACGGTATCAAACGCGACACTATTCGTATTGTCTAATACATAGCGTGCCACTTGCTGTAGCCGTTTACTTAGTTCGTCATATCGCGAGCGAACTTGCTCTTGAAACTCATTTAAATTTGATGCACTTGACATATAACCTCCAGAATTTGGCTCTAATTGTAGTTGTTTTACAGCGTTAGTCGAATCTTTTTGAAACACTTAGTTCATATTTAAAAATTTTCTTTTTTTAGGATCGCGAAATAATTTGAATTTGGGATAATAAATTGAACAGCTTACATCAATTTGTTCTCTTGTTTTCTTGATTGAAAGAAAGCCCTGTTTAACTCAATACAACGGCAAAATAGCCAATAAATAGGTGATGGATATAAGTTTAGGATTGGTATTTTTTTAGTCGCGATTAAAATTTCGCAAAAACTTTGTCTAGATCACATAAATTGAATGTTATTTCAAATTTAGTTGTAAATGAAACAAATATTTCATATACATTGAGTAACAAGGTAACTCTGTCAGCTAAAGAGAGGCAACATGGAACAGATTCATAATTTCATTGGTGGTGAAATAGTATCCAGCAAAAGTGGGCGTTTTGCGCCTGTATTCAACCCGGCAACGGGGGAGCAAATTGCTCAAGTTGTACTCAGTAGTGCCGATGAAACAAAAAAAGCTATTGAGATTGCGAATAAAGCATTTCCTAAATGGTCAAAACTATCTCCCCTAAAACGCTCTCGGGTTTTATTCAAATTTAAAGCTTTACTTGAAGAGAATATGGATGAACTGGCGCGTTTAATTTCAAGAGAACACGGTAAAGTTTTTTCTGATGCGGTAGGTGAATTAACCCGAGGTTTAGAAGTCGTTGAATTTGCATGCGGTATTCCTCACTTACAAAAAGGTGAACACTCAGCCAATGTTGCTACAGGTGTTGATAGCCACTCATTAATGCAGCCTTTGGGCGTTTGTGCGGGGATAACGCCATTTAATTTCCCAGCAATGGTACCGATGTGGATGTTCCCAGTGGCTATTGCAACAGGTAATACCTTTGTTTTAAAACCGTCAGAAAAAGACCCTTCTTTAGCATTAGCATTAGCTAAATTATTAAAAGAAGCTGGCTTACCTGATGGCGTATTTAATGTTGTTCAAGGGGACAAAGAATCCGTCGATGTACTCTTAACTGCACCAGAAGTTCAAGCCGTTAGTTTTGTTGGCTCAACGCCTATTGCAGAATATATTTACACGACGGCATCCGCTCATGGTAAACGCTGCCAAGCACTTGGTGGCGCGAAAAACCATTGTATCTTAATGCCTGATGCAGACATGGGGCAGGCAGCTAATGCTATTATGGGCGCCGCGTTCGGTGCTGCAGGTGAACGTTGTATGGCATTATCCGTTGTCTTAGCTGTCGGTGATGAAACGGCAGATGCGCTCATTGCTAACCTGAAAGGCCAAATTGCTAAAATGTCCGTGGGTCCTGGTATGACGGAAGGCAAAGAAAATGACATGGGGCCCGTAATTTCAGCACAGCACAAAGCAAAAATCTGCGACTATATTACCAGCGGTGAAAAACAAGGTGCGACGTTATTGGTCGATGGCCGTGACTTTAAAGTGAAAGGCTTCGAAAATGGTTATTTTGTAGGGCCAACATTATTTGATAATGTCACGCCTGAAATGGACATTTATCAAGAAGAAATTTTTGGGCCTGTATTAGCCGTAGTGCGAGTTCCAGACTTTGAAACGGGTTTGAAACTGATTAACCAACATGAATATGGTAATGGAACGGCTATTTTCACTCGTGATGGCGAAACAGCGCGCGAATTCCAAGAAAATGTTCAGGCGGGAATGGTCGGGATTAACATACCTATTCCAGTACCGATGGCATTCCACAGTTTTGGTGGTTGGAAACGGTCTATTTTTGGTCCATTAAATGTACATGGAAATGACGGTGTTCGCTTCTATACTCGCATGAAAACAGTCACTAGCCGTTGGCCTGCAAGTGTTCGCTTAGAGCACCATGAAAGTAGTTTCACAATGCCAACCATGGAATAAACGGAGACCCGTATGAATAAGCAGAAAATGACGACCGCTCAGGCGTTGGTTAAATTTCTAAACCAACAATATGTTGATGTCGATGGTGAGCAGTATCCGTTTATTCAGGGAGTATTTACGATTTTTGGCCATGGTAACGTTGTGGGTTTAGGTCAGGCGCTTGAAGAAGCGCCTGGTCATCTACGCGTTTATCAAGGATGTAATGAGCAAGGTATGGCGCACATTGCGACGGGTTTTGCTAAACAAAAAAAACGTAAACAAATTTTTGCTGTGACATCCTCAGTCGGCCCTGGTGCCGCAAATATGATCACCGCAGCAGCAACGGCAACTGCCAATCGTATTCCATTATTATTGTTGCCAGGGGATACCTTTGCGACTCGTCAGCCCGACCCAGTATTGCAGCAAGTCGAACAATACGGTGATGGAACTATCAGTACTAATGATTGTTTTCGCCCAGTTTCACGTTATTGGGATAGGGTTTCACGGCCTGAACAGCTGATGGCGGCGATGGTCAATGCCATGCGAGTGTTAACTGACCCTGCGGATACTGGCACGGTAACCATTTGCCTACCCCAAGATGTTCAAGGCGAGGCGTGGGATTACCCCGATTATTTTTTCCAAAAACGCATCCATCGTATTGAACGTAGACCACCGACAACAGTGAGTATCGAAGAAGCCGTAAATCTAATTCGTAGCAAGAAAAAACCATTACTCATCTGTGGTGGTGGGGTACGTTATTCCGAAGCTCACGACGCATTTTTGCAATTTGCTGAAGATTACCGTATTCCATTTGGCGAAACCCAAGCGGGTAAAAGTGCCGTCGTTGCTAGTCATCCCTTGAATATGGGCGGAATTGGTACAACAGGTGGGCTAGCAGCAAATTTGTTGGCTAAAGAAACTGACTTAGTGATTGGGGTGGGGACTCGCTTTACGGATTTTACCACCGCCTCGAAGTCATTATTTAGCCATCCAAATGTAACATTCTTAAATATCAATGTTGCGGAGTTTGATGCAAGTAAGTTAGATGCATTGAAAGTGGTTGCAGATGCCAAAGAAGCGTTACAAGCACTGAGTATAAAATTGAAAGATTCTCACTATGAAACTCAGTGGGGGGATGAAATTCAGCAGGCTAAACAACAATGGAAAAATGAGCTGGAGCGCTTGTTTAGTATACAGTACCGGCCATTAGATTTTGTTCCTGAAATTGCAGGCCATCTTGATGACAAGCTTGAAGAGTACCGTAAAACGCTTGGTACAGAACTGGCGCAAACACGGGTGTTAGGCTTGATGCAGCAATGCATGGAAGACGATGCCATTATTGTAGGTGCTGCAGGTTCATTACCGGGTGATTTACAACGTATTTGGTTACCAAAACAAAGGGATACCTATCATCTTGAATATGGCTATTCATGTATGGGCTATGAAATTGCCGCCGCTGTTGGAGCTAAAATCGCTGCACCGAAACAACCTGTTTATGCGATGGTTGGAGATGGCTCTTATTTAATGCTACACAGTGAGCTGCAAACCGCGATTCAGGAGAATATTAAGATCACCATTTTATTGTTTGATAACGCGGGATTCGGCTGTATTAATAATCTGCAAATGAGCCAAGGCATGGGAAGTTTTGGTACAGAGAACCGCCATCGAAACCCACAGACGGGGTTGATGGATGGGCCGTTAGTGAAGGTCGATTTTGCTAAAAACGCAGAAAGCTATGGCTGTAAAAGTTATCGAGTACATGATGAGGAACAATTGATTGCCGCACTGAAAGACGCGAAGTCCCATTCGGGCTGTGTATTGATTGATATTAAAGTACTTCCGAAAACAATGACCAATGGTTATGAAGCTTGGTGGCGGACAGGAACGGCACAAATTTCTAAAAAGCCTCAAATAGTTGCTTCTGCTGAAAAGATTAAAGAGATGGTGGAACATAAAGTACGTCTTTATTAATCAATATATTGCGTTAGTGTCTTATAGTATCCAAATAACTCGACGGTGTTTTACCGTCGAGGAATGTTCTTCGTTTTCTTAATGGGTCAGATGTGTAACTAAGTAGGGTAGTTACTGGAAAATTAGCAGGGATTGCTTTGGTTTTAATTTGCATAGTGGTTATTACTTGCCGTTCTATATTCGCTATACTTCAAGTTGTATAGGGGACAGCACTACGCTAATCGCCAATACAACTCGGATCATTTGGATTATATACCCAGCTTTGGCTGGGTTTTTTTATGGTTCTTATAGTTTGAAAATTATTTTATTGAAATGTATGTTTTATTTTAAGGTAAGAAAAGATCAAAAAAAGAAGTTATGAAAATTTAATGTGCGAGCAAACACTGACTTTATTGTTAAATGCTGTTCGCTTACATTGTCAATTTGTGATCTGAATAACACTAAAAATACACTTTAATATAACATTTGTTATCTAGAGCCCAAAAATATAATTTTCAAAAAATTATAAATTGAAATGAATGTTTTATTTGGTATATTCCGTAATATCCAAATAGTGGATTTAAGGTATCAAGGAGCATTTGAATGTTCAATATAGCACTATTCGGCGCAGGACGTATCGGACAGGTTCATGCTGTTAATATTGCCGGCCATAAAGAAACCAAACTTTATTCTGTTATCGACCCTTATCAACCGAATGCGGTTGCCTTGGCTGAAAAATACCAAGCAAAAGTACAGACGACAGAAGAAGCAATGCAAGACCCTAATATACAGGGGGTTTTAATCGCTTCAGCCACAGATACTCACGCTGATTTAATCGAACTCGCCGCCAAACATAAAAAAGTGATCTTCTGTGAAAAACCTGTTCATCTCGACCTTGAGCGTGTGAAGCAGTGTTTAAAAAGCGTGAAAGAACATAATGTTCCACTGTTTATTGGTTTTAATCGTCGCTATGACCCTCAATTTCGCCACTTGAAAAATTTATTCCAACAAGGCGCTATTGGTAAAGCAGAATCTTTAATTATCACGTCTCGTGATCCGTCACCACCACCTGCGGAATACGTGAAAGTCTCCGGTGGTATGTTCAGAGATATGACGATTCATGATTTTGATATGGCGCGCTTTATGATTGGCGAAGAGCCTTGCTCTGTCTACGCACAAGGCAGCAATGTTGTTGACCCTGCTATCGGTCAAGCAGGTGATATTGATACTGCGTTTATCATCTTAAAATTCCCATCTGGCGCAATGGCGACCATTTCTAACAGCCGTCGTTCAGGTTATGGTTATGACCAACGCATTGAATTACATGGTGAAAAAGGCTTATTAACGGCAGGTAATATTAAAGAGAATAGTGTTGCACTGTTAAGTGAAGTTGGATGCTTATCCGCCAAGCCAGAGTATTTCTTCTTACAACGCTACCATGAGGCATACCAAGCAGAGTGGCAGCATTTTGTTGATATCTTAGCTGGTCGTGCGGAATCTGAAACGACAGGTACCGATGGTGAATTGGCTTTATATCTTGCAGACAAAGCGCTGGAATCATTAAAAACAGGTAAAGAAGTTAAATTGTAATTAATACGGTAATACTATTTAACTTAATTATAGACTTGCGGTTAAAAATCTATTTTTGGCCGCAATTGTAAATATATTCATTTATCAATGAGTATATAAAATACTGACCTTACTTTTATTTAATACTCTTTAGGCTTTCAATGTTCTGAGATTAATTGAGGCTTTTTATAATCTTACTTTTTTTAATTTAACTGATGTATTTATCGTTTTAAATTCGCGAAAACTATTTTCAAAGAGTTTATCGATCAGGCCTAAAGCTAGCAAAGTAGCGATTCAAACCAGAGTGCCAGAAACTTATTTCATTATTTAACATTTAACATTTAACATTTAACATTAAACATTTATTTAAATATTGAAAAATTGTTTTTTTGGTAAGACATAATGATTCAAATAATAAGGTAATAATATGTCATTAATCATGAATCTCAATCAACAACAGAGAAAAAGGTTGCACCAAATAACCTTGGTTGCAACCTTTGGTGGATTACTATTTGGTTATGATACTGGTGTCATTAACGGTGCATTTTCATCACTGAAAGAAAACATGGGCTTAACGCCAACCACGGAAGGGCTGGTAATGAGTGTCCTATTAGTGGGAGCGGCATTAGGCAGTGTTTGTGGTGGACGTGTAGCAGACTTTGTCGGGCGCCGTACTTATTTGCTTTACCTCTCATTTCTATTTTTATTTGGGGCATTTTTATCTGCGGCGGCTCCAAATATTGAAGTTCTTCTTATTGCTCGGTTTATATTGGGCTTTGCGGTGGGCGGGGCTTCGGTGACAGCACCGACATTTATTTCGGAAGTGGCTCCGACTGAAATGCGGGGAAAACTTACCGGACTCAATGAAGTTGCTATTGTTATCGGGCAGCTAGCGGCATTTGCTATCAATGCAATTATCGGTTCTATTTGGGGGCATCTACCGGATGTCTGGCGTTATATGCTGTTAGTGCAGGCGGTACCTGCACTGTGCCTGTTATTTGGTATGTGGAAAGCGCCTGAAAGCCCACGCTGGCTAATGAGTAAAAACCGTCGTGAAGAAGCGCTGAAAATCTTGAAGCAAATTCGCCCTGAAAAACGCGCCATTCAAGAATATGAAGATATCGTGACCTTATTAGATGTTGAAGCTGCGGAAGCTAAACGTCACCCGAATGCCAATAAACAAAATTTAGCGTTAATTTTTAATACGCCTTGGATTTTTAAATTGGTATTAATTGGGATGGTGTGGGCGGCATTACAGCAAACGACCGGGGTTAACGTTATTATGTATTATGGTACAGAAATTCTCAAAACAGCGGGTTTTTCTGAGCAAACTTCTTTAGTTTTCAACGTATTAAATGGTGTATTTTCTGTCGGTGGTATGGTGATAGGGGTTCTATTCCTTGTTGACCGATTTAAACGTAAGACGCTGATTGTTGGTGGTTTTGCTTTAATGGCATCGTTACACTTATTAATTGCAGCAACAGACTACTTCTTAACCGGGGATGTTAAAGCAACATTAATTTGGTTACTTGGCGCGGTGTTTGTTGGGGTTATGCAAGGAACAATGGGCTTTTTAACTTGGGTAGTACTTGCAGAGCTATTTCCACTTAAAATCCGCGGGTTATCTATGGGGATCTCAGTCTTCTTTATGTGGATTATGAATGCGATTGTGAGTTATTTATTCCCTGTATTACAAGCAGAACTTGGTTTAGGTCCAGTATTCTTAATTTTTGCGGTAATAAACTACTTAGCTATCGTTTTTGTGGTGAAGTTATTACCAGAAACATCAAACAAATCATTAGAGCAATTAGAAGAAGAGCTCTCATCAATGTAATTATTACTTATTGGTGGTGTGAATATACCTAATTAACTTAATCGAGGGTTGGATATGATAGAACAACTAACCACAAGTAATTTGCATTTAGGTTGTCAGGCAAGAAATAAAGCTGAAGTACTCAAAATGGTGGGTACGGAATTTAAAAATAAAGGTTATGTTGATAGGGATTGTGTGCATTTCTTAACGGAAAGGGAACAGCAAATATCAACATTTTTGGGGAATGGCATCACGTTGCCACATCTACCTAAGTCTGCTAATGATATTATCTTGCATACTGGTGTTGAAATTTTTCAATTCCCTGACGGTGTGATATGGGACCGGACCAATGTGATGTTTATCGCAATAGGTGTGATTGCAAAATCAAGAGAACACATTGATGTACTTAGGGAAATCGCACTGATTTTCAGTGATGAGTTTATTGCCAATGCATTGTCTTTGACATCAAGTAAAGAAGAATTTTTAAGCATTCTTCATCGCTAGTTTTGAGTTCTGAAGAGAGTATGGGATCTTTACCTGATCCCATACCCAATAAATTTCATCTTTAGTTATTCTATTTCATTTCATTCCACGTTATGACGCTTCTATTGTTTTTCCCTTCCGTAAATTTAATATTTATTTTCTTATATATTAATTGATTACATTAAAAATTCACGTTGGATCACATAATGAAATTAATATTTCCAATAATATTGAAAATGAAACGAATGTTCCGTATAACATGATTATTGAAATAAAAATCTGGAACAAGTATTAGGCCAGCCATTGTGTTACATAAAATGAGCGAGAGGTAGAACAGATGAAAGAGATCCGTATCGGGATGATAGGTACTGGCTATATAGGACGAGCTCATGCCATTGCTTATGCACAAGCAGCAACCGTTTTTCCATTACAGGGGAAATTGGTTCGTGAAATGATTGCAGAAATTACCCCTGAGTTAGCACAGACCCGAGCTCAGGAAATGGGATTTAATCGTGCAACCGATGACTGGCGAAAATTAGTTGCAGATCCAAATATTGACGTGGTGGATATCTGTTCGCCTAATTTCCTGCACAAAGAAATGGCAATGGAGGCAATTAAGCACGGTAAACATGTTTATTGCGAAAAACCATTAGCGCTCAATTCTGAAGATGCCAAAGAAATGGTCGAAGCGGCTAAAAAGGCGGGTGTTTTAACGTTAGTGGGTTTTAACTATATGAAAAACCCTACCTCTCAGCTAGCCAAAGAAATCATTGCAAATGGCGAAATTGGAGAAGTTATCCATTTTTATGGTACCCATAATGAAGATTATATGGCTGACCCTAGCGCGCCGATTCACTGGCATTGTTTTAAAGAAAAAGCTGGCCTAGGTGCCTTGGGGGATTTATCTGCACATATTATTAATATGGCGCAATTCCTAGTAGGGGATATTGAAACCGTTTGTGGTGATATGGAAATTGTCATTAAACAGCGTCCAGAAAAAGTGGGTTCAGCCGTCATGGTTACGGTTGAAAATGAAGATCAGGCGCATGCCATGGTGCGTTTTGCTGGTGGCGCAATGGGCGTTATAGAAACTTCACGAATCGCCGCTGGCCGTAAAATGGGGCTAACCTATGTGGTGACTGGCACCAAAGGGACACTGTCTTTCACTCAAGAAAGAATGGCAGAGCTAAAGCTCTATCGTCATGATGAACCTAGCAACCGTCAAGGTTTTAAAACCATTTTTGTGGGGCCAGAGCACCCGGATTATGCGCCATTTTGTAATGGTGCAGGTCATGGTATTGGCTTTAATGACCAAAAAACAGTTGAAGTGCGTGATTTAATTGATGGCGTTGCAACAGGGCAGCCAATGTGGCCTGATTTTGAAGAGGGCTGGAAAGTATCACGAATATTAGACGCGATAGCACGTTCATATGATGAACAACGTTGGGTTAACGTTAAAGAAATCAATTAATTCTGTTGTAGTTAAGGGGTAATTAATGGATAAGCAGAAGAAGTTAGATGTTATCTGTATGGGCCGTATTGCCGTTGACCTGTACGGACAACAGATAGGTTCTCGTTTAGAAGATGTGAGCTCGTTTGCCAAATATTTAGGCGGCTCTTCAGGAAACGTGGCATTCGGCACTGCAATACAAGGATTAAAATCGTCAATGCTTGCCCGCGTGGGGGATGAGCACATGGGGCGTTTTTTACGTGAGGAATTACAGCGTGTAGGCTGTGATACCAGCCATCTTATTACAGACAAAGACAGATTAACGGCATTAGTTATCTTAGGGATCAAAGATCAGGATACTTTCCCATTAATTTTCTATCGTGATAACTGTGCAGATATGGCGATTACGCCAAATGATTTTACCGAAGAATATATTGCATCCGCACGCTGCTTGGCAATTACAGGAACGCATTTATCGAATCCGAAAACTCGCGCGGCCGTATTGAAAGCGTTGGAATATGCTAAACGTAATAACGTCAAAACAGCCATTGATATCGATTATCGCCCAGTCTTATGGGGGTTAACGTCTCTCGGTGACGGGGAAACGCGCTTTATTGCTTCCGATAGTGTCACGCAACAACTGCAAGATGTGTTATCGATGTTCGATTTGATTGTCGGGACAGAAGAAGAATTTCATATTGCAGGCGGGACAACGGATACGGTACAAGCACTCAAGAACATTCGCCAATTGACGGATGCGGAACTGGTGTGTAAACGCGGTTCTCTTGGCTGCTCCGTATTTAGCGGTGCGATCCCAGAAACATTAGATGAAGGGATCACTGTTCATGGTGTCAGAGTTGAAGTACTTAACGTATTAGGTGCTGGTGATGCATTTATGTCTGGTCTACTACGCGGTTATTTAAACGGTGATGGTTGGGAAAAAGCCTGTGCTTATGCGAACGCTTGTGGGGCTTTAGTGGTTTCTCGCCATGGCTGTGCGCCTGCAATGCCAACAAAAATCGAGTTAGATAATTACCTTGAACGTGCTGCGGCAGTACCACGTCCAGATCTCGATCCTATACTCAACCATCTGCATCGAGTGACTTCACGTAGCACACAGTGGAATGAGCTCTGTGTCATGGCATTCGACCATCGCATCCAATTCGTTGATATGGCTCGTAATGCTGGTGCTGATATTTCCTGTATTCCTTATTTGAAGAAGTTGATTTTCCGTGCTAGCAGTGAAGTGGCTGAAGAAGCAAATTTACAAGGTAAAGCTGGGCTACTTTGCGACAGTACCTTTGGCCAAGACGTATTGAATGACGTGACTGGTCGTGGTTGGTGGATAGGCCGTCCAATTGAGCTACCGGCATCAAGACCATTGTGCTTAGAACATGGCAATATCGGTTCTCAGCTGATCAGTTGGCCAAAAGAGCATATTGTGAAATGTTTGGTATTTTTCCATCCAGAAGACAACCATCCTCTGCGTTTAGAACAAGAAAAAACTGTTCAGGAAGTGTACAGCGCTTGTTGCCAATCAGGCCATGAATTATTGCTTGAAGTGATATTACCCGCGGATATGGAACGCAATGATGAGCTGTATTTACGCGCAATCAAACGTTTCTATAACTTAGGTATCAAGCCTGATTGGTGGAAATTACCACCACTACAAGCAGAAAATTGGGATGAAGTCGATGCGCTGATCCAAGAGCGTGACCCATACTGCCGCGGTGTCGTGCTATTAGGGCTTGATGCGCCACAAGCTGAGTTACAAGCAGGTTTTAATGCCGCAGCTGGGAAACCCATCGTCAAAGGATTTGCTGTTGGTCGTACCTTATTTGGTAAGCCTTCGTTGGAGTGGATGAAAGGCGAAATCAATGACGATGAGCTAGTTCAGAAAATCAAAGCTAATTACTTAAACCTGATAGCCCTATGGCGTCAGCGTAAATAATATTACTTTTACCTACACAGGAGCTTCATCATGGCAATCCAACTTGGTATCAACCCTTTGACATGGACGAATGATGATTTACCCACTTTAGGGGCAGAAACATCTCTAGAAACATGTTTAACTGAAGGTCGTCAAGCAGGTTTCGCTGGTTTCGAATTAGGCAATAAATTTCCACGCAAAGCGGAAGTTTTAGGACCGATTTTAAAACAGCATGACTTACAACTGGTTTCAGGCTGGTATTCGGGAGAATTATTAACTCGCAGCGTGGAAGAAGAAATTGAAGCGGCACAAGAACACTTAGCGTTACTGCGTGACTTAGGTGCTAAAGTGATGGTGTTTGCAGAAGTGACCAACTGTATTCATGGCGACCAAAACAAACCTGTTCATATGCGTCCATTGTTCCCAGCCGATAAATGGGAAGAATACGGTAAGAAACTGACCGAATTCGCAAAATATACATTATCTCAAGGTGTAAAGATTGCCTATCACCACCATATGGGAACCGTGATTGAGTCAGCAGAAGATGTTGATAACCTAATGAAGTACACTGGCGATGAAGTTGGTTTATTGCTAGATACTGGCCACTTAACCTTTGCAGGTGCAGACCCGGTTGAAGTGGCTAAGCGTTGGGCAAAACGTATCAATCACGTACATTGCAAAGATGTCCGTGCAGATGTCCTAAAAGATGTTAAAAACCGTAAAACCAGCTTCTTAGATGCCGTATTAGCCGGTGTGTTTACTGTACCGGGTGATGGTTGCGTTAACTACCCTGAAGTGTTTAAAGTATTGAAAAATAGCCAATACGAAAATGGTTGGCTGGTAGTTGAAGCAGAGCAAGACCCTGCGATTGCGCATCCATTGACTTATGCCACATTGGGTTACAACAATTTGTCTAAGTTTGCTAAGGATGCGGGTTTAATCTAAATCGTCGTCATATTTCAGTCTGTGGCGTTGTTGGCTTCGCTTACCCCCCCTAGTCACATACTTGTGTATGCTCCTAGGGATTGGTGCGCTAGCCGCCTAGCCACAAACTGAACTATTTAGACGATTATGCATTCTGTTTCAGTCTGTGGCGTTGTTGGCTTTGTTTATCTACTCTAGCCACAAACTGAACTATTTGATTGATGAAACGGTTAGTGACTAAAAAGAATTGCCTATCTAGAATCTAAAAAGTGTCAGAGGAAAGTTATGTCAAAATTATTGTCGAAATACCATGCTCCAGATGCACATAAGCGTACTCAGCATATCACTCCACAAATCGCTAACTGGGGTTATGTTCACTTTGATGTTTACGAATTAAAACAAGGTGAGTCTATTTCCTTACCTGCTTCTGAAAATGAAATGTGCTTAGTCTTAGTAGCAGGTAAAGCGACGATTAAAACAACTAATCAAACGTTTGAAAACATTGGCGACCGAATGGATCCTTTCGAACGTAAAAAACCCTATGCTGTGTATGTGACAGCCCAAGAGTTTGCTGAGGTCATCGCAGATACTGACCTTGAATTGGCTGTTTGCAGTGCTAAAGGAAAGGGCACCTATCCAACACGTTTAATTGGTCCAGATGATATTGGAGCCGAACAGCGTGGCCATGGTTACAACAAGCGCTATGTGCATAATATTTTACCTGATGATAAAGCCGCTGACAGCTTATTAGTTGTGGAGGTCTTTACAGATGAAGGCTGCACCAGCTCTTATCCAAGCCATAAACATGACACCGATAATGAACCCAATGAAACCTATTTGGAAGAAACCTATTACCACCGTTTGAATCCATCTCAAGGTTTTTGTATGCAGCGTGTTTACACTGATGACCGCGAGTTAGATGAGTGCATGGCGGTATATAACAAAGATGTTGTTATGGTGCCAAAAGGGTATCACCCAATGGCAACAGTGGCTGGTTATGATAACTATTACCTTAATGTGATGGCGGGGCCAACACGTAAGTGGTTATTTACATGGGAAAAAGACCATAACTGGGTGAATAGTGAGATCTATGCAGCGAAACATCGTGAAAAATAAGTCAAAAATAGTGATATATGAGTGAATTAAGTTCTGTTATCTATCTTTGCCGGTAAAGTATTTACCGGCTTTTTTATGCTTAAACTTAATAGGCTACGGTAAATTGTTGGCGAATAAATTGTGAATTATTCACTTCATCAAGAACAGCAACTGCAAAGTCTTCAACAGAGATTTTAGCAGGGGTATTACCATTCATTAATAATTGGTCCCCGCCAAGACGGAAGGTTTCTGTTCTTTCTCCTTCTTCAAGCATGGCGGCAGGCGAAACGTAGGTCCAATCTAATGAATCAATGGATTGTAATTGGTTTTTAAATTCTCTCATTGCTTGGGCGCCAGGCTTTATTTCAGCTGGAAAATCAGGGGAATCAATTAAATCAATACCTGCAGTGGTTTTTAGGCTTCCTGCACCACCCACCACAATGAACCGTTTGACCATGGATTTTTGTACGGCATGTAAAATTGCGAGGTTACCCGCGACAGTATCTTGATACAAATTAGGGTTCTGCCAACCGCCATTAAATGCACTGATGACAACATCCTGCCCCTTTAGCCGAGAGGTTAACCATGGAATATCGGTGATATCTCCAGCCGCGGTGATTAAGTGAGCGTGTTGAGATAGTTGATTACTATGACGAGAAATCGCTGTTACTTGGTGATGCCGAAGTAGCGCTTCAGCAACTAATGCTCTGCCAACAAAACCTGTTGCGCCAATAATCGATATTTTCATCTTCAGTTCCTCTTTGCTTGAATGTCACACTCAAGAATAATGATACTGATAGGGCTAGGCTTTAGGACTAAGACTTCTTTTCCCAATGTGTTCTTTTTTGAGTATAGAACAGACGTTCTTATTGGGGAATATGCTTAATTTTATTTTGTTTCTCTAAATAACTTTAAAATAATACTCGTCATGATGGCGATGGTTCCTCCTAAGGCGGTTTCAAGAACGCGGTCAAACAATAATTCATAGGTTGGGTGACGCCAATATATAACGAGCTCAAGAATGGATAAAATTAAGCTTGTCACGACAAATGTCATAAACGTATATCCATGATGAAAACTCATTGGCATTAAAAAGGCGAATACCACAACTGCAATTAAACCGATGTATGGCATAAGTGGTAGGTTGAATAAAAAATACAGCAATAAAACAGAAATAAGGCTGCCTAAGACTCTCTGCAAAGTAATTTTAACGATGCTTTGTGATTTTGGATGCAATACAAAAACAAAGGTCAATAATGTCCAATAAAAGTGCCCTAGATCTATACTGCGTGGAATGGCAAGTGCGAGTAATAGCCCTAAAGCATAAATCATCGAACGGGGAATAATATTTTTTCTCAACGTAAACAAATTTTGTTCAACTAAAGCACTCGTAATAACGCTATGGCGTGTCATTTTATGACTAAGGAGATAATACGTGATTAGCGTTACTCCACTGCCAATAATAAAACCTAATGCCAAACTTCTTGATATATCAGGTAAAATGGTGCCAATTGTCGACATGATAATCATAAACTTCATCGTTAAATCCATTGCAGGATCTGTGCCATACAATTGGTAATAAATGAACGAAAAAATGGCCAGATAAATATAATACGCCGTACCAAGCCGCAAGGTATCACCGATAAAAATAGCCACTAAAATCATCAATAAACAACAAGCGGTGTAAGCATAGTTTTTATATTCTTTTGCTGCATTGAATAAATTAAATGAATACAGTGTTGAGAATGTCGCCCACATCGCTGCTTGCGCATCTAAAATCACGAAAGCAGTTGCGGCACTAAAAAACATACAGCTGGTAAAAATAATCCCATCATGAATAGCAGGAAACGTTCTCATAATTCGATGCTCGTAAATAGAAACTTAACTCATTAATTAATAACGTAATTAAATATTATACGTCATGAAATTTCAAGGCGATAACTCAGTATTTATGACAAGTTACCATTAAATGGTATTCGTGAAGTTGGTGGTATCGATATTCTGTTTTTATGTGACAAAAAAGGCATAATAGGGAAGAGCAGTCGTAGCAATCAGAAAGGTAATAAAATGCAAATAATCAATCCTCATGATTTTGTTTGGGTCCGCAGCAATAATGATGTCGCGGTAGAGTCACTTCCTGAATGGGTTGGCTCACAATGGAACAGTAAATTACCGTTGACGGTATATCGAAATAAAGCGGATGAGAATAAACTGACTGTCGCAATTCGAGGAATTAAGCCACACCAACGCATCACGACACAAATTGAAAAATCGACAATCACGCATATTATGAATGTGGAATCCTTGGTGGCAAATTCGGTGGAACTACAACGTTCAATGTTTATTGCTTTACCACCTGTGCAGGTTTTATGGATCATTTCTCAGACTAAATGGCCTTGGCAATGGGGAGTCACAGGCAGCTGTGCTTACACTTTAGCGACAGATATCCAAAGTATGTTGTCTGACTGCGACCTTGATGTGGTCATTCGCTGTCCGAACCCTCAAGAAAAAGAAGATTTTGCTGAGTTTGCTATTAAGGCGAATACACCCTATTGCCCAATCGATATCCATGTTGAAACGCCTAAGGGTGGGTTTTCATTAGCAGAATGGTTTAAAAATGAAAAGGTTACATTACACACACCACTTGGCGATGTTATGACGGCAGACCCGTGGGATGAGAAATTATAGTTGTTATTTGTCTGTTAAATAATCGACTGTAGCTTGAATAGCCGACAAATTGGTTAAATATTAATTTTGATGTTCGAGCAGGTGATTTTTTACTAATCAAATAAAATCGGAGGCACATAATGCCTCCCTATTAGCCTATTATAAATGCTCAATATTCGGTTCTTGTAAACCTGCGTCATGCCATTCTTTCATTGCAGGCAAAACTAAAACTCGGTCAACCCATTGTTTAGCCGCTGGGTTTACAGGTAAATGATAGCTACGGATTCGGAAGGCTACGGGTGCAAAGAAGGCATCTACAGCCGTAAATTCACTGCCCGCAAGCCAAGGGCCACCAAATTGGTTCAACCCATCCTGCCATAGTTTCTGCAAGCGGTTTAAGTCAGTTTGTAATTCAATTGGAATATTATTAAGTGGCGCATTATGAGCTCCATCCATCGGACATTGCTGTCGTAACGCACTAAAACCTGAGTGCATTTCTGCGCTGGCACTTCGAGCCCATGCTCTGGCTTTGCGATCTTTTGGCCAGACTTGCGGGAAGTCTTCTGCAATATATTCGCAAATGGCTAATGAATCCCATATTGTTTGGTTTTCATCGATTAAACAAGGAACTAAACCGGTAGGGGAAAAACGACTGAATTTTTCATGACTGCTTTTACCGTTTTCAAATAAACACAAATTTTCTTCAAACGGGATCTGTAATACCTTTAGTAAAACCCATGGGCGCAATGACCATGAAGAGTAGTTTTTATTTGCTATCCAAAGTTTATACATAGTATTTAACCTATCAGTCAGTTCGCGCAATGTTAAAAGGAAGAATACCAATGTATGGGGAAAAAGGCAGACCTACAAATGTTATTTTATCGAAATAGCTTATATTTATTAGGAATAAGTTAGATTTAATTGAAATTAATAAATAAATGAACTAAGTATTTAGTTACGACCATTTACAAAAGTGGAAGAATCTTTATTCAACTTTCATAATTAAAACTAGACAAAATCAAATGGTAATCTATTTTTCATTATGTTGATCGTATTTGAATGTCTTCAACAAAATATTTGTTTAACTTTGGGATAGGAATAAAATTAATTTCACCTTATGATTATTACGGCTTAGTTAATAAAATATTACCTTCTTCTCTAAATGGTTTTTATCATGCAATGGAAAAATAATGCAAGCCGCTATGGGCATATCTCTTTGCTCGTACATTGGCTAGTCGCAATTGTCGTATATGGAATGTTCGCTTTAGGTTTATGGATGGTGACACTAGGCTATTATGATAGTTGGTATCATCAAGCTCCTGAGATACATAAAAGTATAGGAATATTATTATTTATTGTTATGGCATTTCGTGTGATTTGGCGATTTATTTCACCGCCGCCGAAGCCATTAGCAAGCTACAGTAAATTAACGAAAGCTAGCTCTATTATTGTTCAAATTCTGATTTATATTATTTTATTCAGTATTTTGATCAGTGGTTATTTAATCTCAACCGCGGATGGACAGCCTATTAGTGTGTTTGGTTGGTTTGATGTTCCTGCTCTGTTTACTGGTGCTGCGACACAAGCAGATACCGCAGGTGAGGTTCATTTATATTTAGCTTGGGCAGTGGTTCTATTATCAGTGTTGCATGCTTTTGCAGCTTTTAAACATCACTTTTTTGATCGTGATATTACATTAAAAAGAATGTTGGGTTTTAACCCCGATAAGTAACGTGGAGATAATTATGTTGAAGAAAACGGTTCTTGGTCTGGCTACTGGTGCACTTTTTTTAACGGCAGGTTCAGCATTAGCAGAAACTTACCAATTTGATAAGCAAGGCCAACATGCGTTTATTGAATTTCGTATTCAGCATTTAGGTTATAGCTGGGTATATGGTAGTTTTAAAGACTTTGATGGATCTTTTACTTATGATGCAAAAGATCCGTCAAAAGATAAAGTCGAAGTCACTATTAAGACAGGCAGCATTGATACTAACCATGCAGAGCGTGATAAACATTTACGCAGTGGTGATTTCTTAAACGCAGCCAAATTCCCTGAAGCGAAATTCGTTTCAACAGAAGTGAAGAAAGATGGTGAAGCTTACAAAATCACAGGCGATTTCACTTTAAATGGCGTCACTAAGCCGATTACATTAGATGCTAAATTAATGGGCGAAGGTAAAGATCCTTGGGGTGGATACCGTGCAGGTTTTGAAGCAGAAGGTAATATTAAGTTAAAAGAATTTAACATCAAATCTGATTTGGGTCCTAAATCTCAAGAAGCACAACTGTTGATTTCAGTTGAAGGTGTTCAAGTTAAATAAGATTTTTATCATAAAAAACCTTCAGGCTTTCGAGTGCTGGAGGTTTTTTTATATCCAGCGTATTATAAATTGTTTCTTTGTGGCAAATTCCCCCGTCTGAACCTCGCAATTTCCCTTATTCCTATAGCTAGACGACTTTAATACAAGCTAAAATAAGCATTATTACTTTTTATCGTTCAATTCGTGGCATTAACACTTTAGATACGTGAATATTATCGGTTTTAGATGCCATGGCATTATATGCAATTGGTTCTACAGTATATAAGTAGCTTGAAAGTGTTTGTGGGGAACCGTTTTACAAGAAAAGGCAGGGTAACTTTGAATACAAATAACTCACGTAAAACCGCATTAATTGTTAGCATTATTTTTATTGCATTTGCATTCGGTTTTTATTGGTTAAGTAAAGATAACAATGTGTTATCTACAGAAAATAATAGTGCAATTCATTCAGAGGCACTTGCTCAAGTTGAAAAAGAATTACCGATTATCGCGACGGTTAAGAAAATAAGCCCTGAAACCTATCAAAGTTTTGAGCATCTAATTACACAATACGACCCAACTAATGAAGATTTACGCCGTCAACTGTTTGACCAAGTAGTCGGGAATGTCATGAAGTTAGTACTAGAGCGTATGGAATATGCCTCTGATGACTCCGTGATTAATTTTACTAGCAGAGTTAATGATTACCTAAAAATCTTATTGGAAGAAGATCCAACGGGAAAAACGTGTTTTTATTCACTATTTCCACACTTGAGAGAAACAGCAGAAATTATTCCACCACAAAAAAGCCAAGCTGTTTTGTTGAAACAAATTCAAGCAACCAATGAACTTTTAATTTCAAGTGAAGCTGGCGTAAAACAGGCGTTAATGTCCCCGACAGAATATTCTGAGGAATTAACCCAACTTGCTAGCGGGCTTTCTGCAAAGTATGGTGAAGATACTGCAATTCTTGGGAATTTAGAAGCAGGGAAGAAATCACCTGCACTAGCGTGCCGTATTTCTATTAGTTTTTATGATGAAATATTATCTATTCCAGATAATCCGAAAAAAGCGGCATTGTTACGTTCTTTATTTTCATCAGTAAATAATTAATTCTTTTTAGCAAAATGGTACTGGTTAATATTGGTACCATTTTGTGTCATTAAGTATTACATTTCATAGCGTTAATCGCACTTTTTTTAATGCATTATTATTTGAGCATAAATAGTTCGTATTTATGTAGTATGCTTATTATATAAATTTATTTTTAACTATTTTGGAGATGGCATGCAATTTATTAAGAAAAGTATCATCGCACTTGCCGCCGCTGCTGCGATATCAATGCCAATTGCAGTAAGTCAAGCTTGTACTCGGGTTGTTTATTTAGGTGAAAATGAACAGATAATGACCGGAAGAACAATGGATTGGAAATATGATATAGGCACTAATCTATGGATCTTTCCTCGAGGCATGGAGCGTGATGGCATTGCAGGGCCTAACTCTTTAAAATGGAAATCAAAATACGGTAGTGTGATCGCTTCGGGTTATGATATTTCAACGACTGACGGAGTGAACGAAGAAGGTCTAGTTGCCAATTTATTATGGCTTGCTGAATCAAAATACCCTCAAGTAGATAATAAACAACCTGCGTTGTCGATATCGTTATGGGCGCAATATGTGCTAGATAATTATGCGACAGTGGAAGAGGCAGTTGCAGCGTTAGAAAAAAATCCACTGGTAGTGGCAACGGATAATGTTCCAGGACAGGATAGGTTAGCCACTTTACATTTATCATTATCAGATGCGAGTGGCGATAGCGCAATTATCGAATATATTGATGGTAAGCAGGTCATTCATCATAGTCGTAAGTATCAAGTTATGACTAACTCGCCTACTTATGAAAAGCAATTAGCAATGCAGGAATATTGGCAAGGAATTGGCGGTACTGTCATGTTACCGGGGACAAACCGTTCCGCAGATAGATTTGCTCGTGCACAGTTTTATATTAATGCAATTCCTCAAAAAACAACGCCTAATAAAGCAGTAGCCAGTGTTTTCAGTGTCGTACGTAATGTGTCTGTTCCTTACGGATTAACGTCCGAAAATTCACCTGAAATATCGTCAACACGCTGGCGGACATTAGTTGACCATAAACGTCAGCTCTACTTTTTCGAATCAGCATTAACGCCAAACATTTTTTGGACTGATTTGGCTAAAATTGACTTTTCAGCAGAAACTGGACAAGTGAAAAAGTTGGACCTTGGTGAAGAGCAGAGCCATATTTATTCAGGGGATGCGACTAATAATTATGTGGTTACAAAACCTTTTGAATTCTTAGGGTTAAGTGCAAAACAGTTAGGTTACTAACTTTGCCTATAACGCGTATCAGCCCTCTTTATCTATAGGGGGTTGATATGAATCAAGTCCTCGATAATTTATCCATGAATGTTTTGCAGATAGCAAATGAACGGTATAAGATGTATTTAAAATACAACTTATTGGTGATGATATGAATAATCTCGTGTGTTACAAAACCATGCCGGTTTGGAATAAAGCGTCTTTACCGTTAATGTTTCAAGAGCGTCATAATACAAAAGAAGATACATATGCACAGTTGAAAATGCTAAAAGGTTCTTTAGATTTTATCATTTTTAATGAGGATGGCAGTGAACAACATTTTACTTTTGATATTCATAACCAGCCGCCTATTATCGAACCTCAAGTTTGGCATCGTATTTCTGCTTGTAGTGATGACATGGAATGCCAACTGGCTTTTTTATGCAAACCAGAACTGAAATTTTATAAAGAACACGGGTTAACGACTCCACATTCAGAAGTGCGTTACCTGTGTGAGAACCACCTTAGTAAGCCATGTAAAACATTAGATTTAGGTTCGGGAAGGGGCCGCAATAGCTTTTATCTTGCCTTACAAGGTTATGACGTGACCTCGGTAGATATCAACCCTCAACATATCCAAGCGATTGACTTTGTTAAAAAACAAGCTGGGGTGGAAAATATTCATACGGCTGTTTATGACATTAATAGTCACCAGATACAAGAGGATTACGAACTCATTATTTCTACTGTCGTATTGATGTTTTTGCAGCGAGAGAAAATTGCCAATGTTATTACCAATATGCAAGAACATACCCTGTCAGGGGGCGTTAACGTTATTGTGTGTGCCGTTGAAACACCAGATGCGCCACTGGATTTAGTGCCATTTAAATGTTTCTTAAAACCAGGGGAGCTTGAAGGGTATTATAAAGATTGGGATATTTTAAAATATAACGAAAACCCTGGGCACTTACACCGCACTGATTCACAAGGTAATCGTATTAAATTAAACTTTGCAACACTCATTGCGCGGAAAAAGTAAGTAAGAGGTTAGTATAGGTTACCTTAGTAAAAGAGTTGCCGAGGGTGGCAACTCTTCTTTATTTCTAATCGTTAAGGTTTGCTAGCGGCGGAATTAGCGGTTTCTTTTTCGCTTCGGGCTAAAGTCTTTTCGAGCAAGACAGAATATAGCGGTTTACCACCTAAAAATTGGGCTATCATTGTGGCGCCAATACAGGTAATAATCATCGGTAAGATTAACTGGTAGTTATTTGTCATTTCTAAAACTAAGACTATCCCAGTTAATGGCGCTCTGACGGTTGCGGCAAATAATGCTCCCATACCTGCAATAGCGAAAGTTCCCACTTCAATTTGGTAATTAGGAAATATTTCGAGGGCAGCGTAGCCAAAAACGCCACCAAATAAGGTTCCTAGTGCGAGTAAAGGGGAGAAGATACCCCCAGGAGCACCAGAGCTAAAGCTAATCGTCGAAGTTAAAAACCGTAAAGCAAAAAATATGAATAATAAAGTGATGGTAAATTGGCCAGCAACCATCTGGTGGATCACCGAATAGCCGCCACCAACAATTTCAGGTAGATAAACACCAATTGCACCACAGGCACCACCAATTAGCCCGCCCATCAATACAAAGCGAGAAATTTTATTTTGGTAAAATGCTAAAAATTTACTTTGTAGGTACAATAAAAAACCATTAAAACAGATACCGATAACACCAAACATTAATCCTAAAATTAAATAAAGCCATAAAGTATTCATCGGTGCAGAAGAGAATTGACCGATATTTAATATAATAGCTTCCCCATTAATTAACCGATAGACAATGGTGGAGGTAACAACACCGATAAATACCGCTTTAATTGAAATTAAACTGTATTTAAATTGCGGGCGCATTTCTTCAATAATAAATAAAATGCCAGCTAAAGGGGCATTAAATGCTGTAGATAAACCAGCAGCAGCACCAGAGGCAAGCAAGGTATGGCGCGACTCATTATCTTTTAAACGAAATAAATCATAAAACATTTGGCTAAGGTTCGCACCAAGCTGCACAGTTGGCCCTTCGCGCCCTAACACCATGCCTGAACCTAATGTCCCTAATCCACCAATAAACTTAACTGGGATGACTCTCCACCACCTTACGGGGCGCAAATCCTGTAATGCCCCTTCAATTTCTGGGATCCCAGACCCACCCGATTCAGGAGAGAACCGTTTAACTAGGTAATAGCCTAACATGGCAAGAAGTGCCGAGATAAAAAACATCCCAACAACCATCAACCATTTTGGAGCAACCCATTCACTCACTGATTGAACGCGATAGTTGCTAATCCAAGTTGTTCCTATTTCAAATAGAGAACCGATAAGACCGACTGCAGCACCAATGAGTGCCGCGAGTAGTAAGATTTTTACAGGTGTTTTATCTGATTCTTTTAACCGTTTAAAAATCCGTAACCGGCTTTTTATCATAGATTTACTTGCTGAATTTACCTGGCTCATCTTTATTGGATTCTCTTTATACGATGGAATAACAATCAGTTATAGGTAAGTATAACAAGAGTTACCGTAAGAACGTTATCAGGAAAAAAATAAAATGCAAAATAGTGTATTTAAGCAAGGAAACTGAGAAATAAAAACCAGCAGCACGAATAGCATACTTTCATTACCGTGAATAGTTCTCATTTGCAATGAATATTAATATAGATCAATAAACCATTAGATAATGAATAATTCCACTTTTTTATTCTAATAAAGAGCGTAGTCTTAATGTTGTATTTGAAATGCAACTTTAAGAGGCGAATAACATGTACTGTGTGCAATGTGAACAAACAATTAGAACTCCAGCTGGAAATGGCTGTGCATACGCGCAGGGTATGTGCGGTAAAACAGCAGAAACATCTGACCTACAAGATTTATTAGTTGCTGTATTGCAAAGCTTATCTGCAAGCGCAGTCACTGCTCGCTCGCTGGGTATTATTGACCATGATATTGATAGTTTTGCTCCGCGCGCATTCTTCTCAACCTTAACTAACGTCAACTTTGATTCAGAACGTATTATCGGTTATGCCCGTGAAGCTATTTACTTGCGTGATAAATTAATCAAGCATTGCCAATCCGTAAATAGTGTAGTGGCTTTCAATCATCCATTAATTAATTTGCAATTAAATGGAACTGACATTCCAACCTTACAGGCACAAGCGGCTCAATTTTCATTAGATATTGATAAAGCAGAAGTCGGTGAAGATATTCATGGGTTACGTATGTTATGCCTATATGGCTTAAAAGGGGCGGCAGCCTACATGGAACACGCCCATGTTTTAGGTCAGTATGATAATGAAGTTTATGGCCAATATCATGAAATTATGGCTTGGCTTGGAACATTGCCATCAGATATGAATGAGCTGCTTGATAATGCCATGGCAATTGGTCTGATGAATTTCAAGATCATGGAAATTTTGGATGCAGGTGAAACGAGCGAATTTGGTCACCCAACCCCAACGGAAGTTAACGTTCGTCCAGTCGCAGGGAAATGTATTTTAATTTCAGGTCATGACCTGAAAGACTTAAAAATGTTGTTAGAACAAACTGAAGGTACGGGTATCAATGTTTATACCCACGGTGAAATGCTGCCAGCACATGGTTATCCAGAGCTGAAAAAATATGCGCATTTAGTCGGTAACTATGGTAGCGGTTGGCAAAACCAGCAGGTGGAATTTGCTAAATTCCCAGGTTCTATCTTAATGACTTCTAACTGCATTATTGACCCTGATGTTGGTGATTATAAAGACCGTATCTGGACACGTAGTATTGTAGGTTGGCCAGGTGCAAAACATTTAGTGGGCGATGATTTTTCTGCAATGATTGCTCAAGCTCAGTCGCTTGCCGGTTTCCCGTATACCGAAATCGAGCACAAAATTACGGTTGGCTTCGGTCGTCAAACACTACTCGGTGCGGCAGATGCGGTGATTGATTTAGTTTCACAGAAAAAATTACGTCACGTATTCCTCGTTGGTGGATGTGATGGTAGCCGCGGTGAGCGTAGCTACTACACGGACTTTGCGCGTAGTGTACCCGAAGATTGCTTAATCCTGACACTCGCTTGTGGTAAATATCGTTTTAATAAATTAGATTTTGGTACGTTAGAAGGACTACCACGCTTATTGGATGTGGGCCAATGTAACGATGCATACTCTGCCATTATGCTTGCAGTGAATCTATCAGAGAAACTTGGTTGTGGTATTAATGATTTACCATTGAGTCTGATTCTGTCTTGGTTTGAGCAAAAAGCGATTGTTATCCTCTTAACATTATTAGCGTTGGGTGTGAAAAATATTTATACCGGCCCAACAGCGCCTGGTTTCTTAACTGAAAACTTATTGAATGTGCTAAATGAGAAATTTGGCATGCGGAGTATTACGACAGTTGAGCAAGATCTGGCAGAAATTTTACCTGCATGATCAATAAACCGATAGAAAAAGCTTAAAAACGATGTGAAAGACGGGGGTTGCGGCCCCCTTTAAAGGAGTAGCGCAATGACCATGCCAAGCAGTTTATGTCCAAATAGAATGCAAGTTCATTCTATTATTCAAGAAACATCAGATGTCTGGACAATTAACCTTATCAATCATGATTTTTATACGTATTCACCCGGTCAATATGCTTTGGTCAGTATTAAAAATAGTGATGATGTCATGCGTGCTTACACTCTTTCATCATCACCGGGACAAAGTCGTTTTATTTCCATTACTGTCAGGCGGTTAGACGATGGTGAAGGGTCAAATTGGCTAACGCGTTCAGTTAAAGAAGGTGACTACCTTTGGCTTTCTGAAGCACAAGGGGAATTCACCTGTGCCAATCTAAAAAACTCGCAGTATTTGATGCTAGCTGCTGGGTGTGGAGTGACACCGATTATGTCAATGACACGTTGGCTGATGGTGAATCGCCCAAATTCCCATGTAAAAGTGCTATTCAATGTTCGCGATGATAAGCAAGTTATTTTTGCTGAGGAGTGGCAAAAGCTCGTCCGGTTATATCCAGAACGGTTGCAATTGTGTGTCATGGCGGAAACACCAGATAATGGCGATATTGCTCAAGGGCGTTTAACCGAAGAGAAATTGAAAGCGTTAGTACCCGATATTAATTCACGAATTGTGATGACGTGTGGGCCTGTACCTTATATGAAAAATGCACAGCAATTTGCTGCAAATTTAGGTGTTCCTGCTGAACATTTCTTTATGGAGCGTTTTTCTACCGAACCAGAAATTGTTGATAGTGAAGATATTCTTACGTTAAAAATTCGTCAACGATTAGTCAATTTTAAAGTCCCAGTGGGGACGTCTTTATTATCTGCACTAGAACAAAATAAACAACCTGTTATTGCGGCTTGCCGAGCGGGTGTTTGTGGCAGTTGTAAAACAAAAGTGTTGTCAGGAAATTATACAACCACAAGCACAATGACATTAACCGAAGCAGAAATAGCGGAAGGTTATGTTTTAGCGTGTAGTTGCCAATTACAGGGCGACACTGAAATCGCGTAAAGTTATTTCATGTGTGCAAACTGTCTCATTAGATTATTAATGGGACAGTATTATAAAATAAATCATAGTAATTATTTACAATACTCGAAATGAGAGTGTAATTAATGTTCCGGTAGTGAACTACGTAAAAAATAAATAGATAATTTACTGAGTGTATTAATTGCTGACACAGCAACCTCTTTGTTTGGGTCTTGACATAAGTCTATGATTCTTATGATGGCATCATTATATTCAATCGTTGCTTTGAAATCCCCTAAAGCAGAAATGGCAGCAATTTTGATTTCATCATTTACGCGAAATGTTAAGTTTGTTAACATTCCAACAATTACTTTATCCATAATAAAACTTTCACTGTTAAATAAAATAAAAAATATTCTAAGATAATTCTTGTGATATTTAATACTGTATTGATATCTGAAATTAAATATTAACAATTTAAAAGAATAGTTTTCAATGATAATTTCGAATTAAATAATGACATAAGTGTATTTTCTTATCTCATCATTTGCTTATTTGATTTTTTTTAATATAAAAAACCAATGATTCATTGATATTAGTGATTGCGTATACTCTAATAAAGCGTTTCAGTTATATTTAATTAGGCTTACTCCTTTATATTGTTTTTTTGTATTGTAAGGTAAATGGGCAGGTAAGTTTTGATTAATTATCGATAAGATTTACTAAATAATATTACAAATATTATTTAGATTTATCTAAGGGTTGGTTATTGATAAGTAACTAAATATATTTATTTTAATTTGAATATTTAATTTTATTATTAGTTACATTTTGTTACTTTGTGAAGATATATTTAATATAAACTTAAACGAAACCTAAACAATAAGTTTCTCATGCGTAAAAAAACGTAGATATAGGGTGGCAATTAATTCATCAATGGGTATAATTCGCGCCGCATCCAAAGTGCAGTATCTCGTTAGGCGAGGCTCCTATACAAACATAGGTTACTGATCTGACGACGTCGAGAGACGCCCAAGATTAGGACAGGATATATCGACCGAAGGTATATCCCCATGTAACTTCCTGCTAAATCAGGATACGTTGTATAGTGCTAAAACCGAGACGAAGAGATAGCTTTCGCATTCTCTCATCTGGTTTCGCCCCTATGTGAGTACTGTTTGAGTAACCAACAGTAATAGGGACTAAAAAAATGACATTCACTACCCAGAACAAAGCGGGAGCAGTTGCTATTGCTCAATCCGCAATGAAAGGCGCGCGCCTCAAAGACAATAATACACCGTCACCAAAAGTTGATGATGCAACAGTTAGCGCTTATATGAGCCAATCATATTTGCCAGTCTCTGTCGCAGACTCAATAGCTTGCGTGAAACAAAATCTTATTGAGCACCTTGATGGCGAGCAAATCCCAACCTATTTATTTGTTGTCGATAACGACAATTATTTAAATGGTATTCTTTCAGTTAAATCATTATTAGCCTCACCTGAAAATTTATTAGTGTCTGATATCATGAGACACAATTATTTTTCTGTCGCCCCAGAACAATCACGTCATGATGTTTATGACCTGATTAATCATAGTGGTTTAGATATGATACCTGTGGTGCAATTTGGCAAATTGATGGGTGTTTTGCGTCCGCAAGATATCGCCGAACTGATTGAAGATGAGAATACACTTGATGCGCAGTTACAAGGCGCTACCACTCCATTAGATGAGCCCTACTTAACGACAAGCCCTGTAACTTTATGGCGTAAACGTGTCGTTTGGTTGTTGATGCTATTTGTGGCCGAAGCGTATACAGGAACTGTATTAAAAGCATTTGAAGAACAACTCGAAGCCGCAATTTCGTTAGCGTTTTTCATTCCGCTGTTGATTGGTACAGGCGGTAATAGTGGAACACAAATTACATCAA
The DNA here is from genome assembly GCF_028482225.1 of Providencia sp. PROV130. Taxonomy (NCBI): domain Bacteria; kingdom Pseudomonadati; phylum Pseudomonadota; class Gammaproteobacteria; order Enterobacterales; family Morganellaceae; genus Providencia; species Providencia sp. PROV130. The sequence goes on from NZ_JAMPQC010000020.1 coordinate 136,783, forward strand.
CATTAGTCCGTGCAATGGCACTGGGCGAGGTGAGTTTACGTAATCTCGGTACAGTACTAAAGAAAGAGGTCTCTACCTCATTTTTAGTTGCGGTGACTATCGGTGGTGCGGCATTAATCCGTGCATGGATTTTAGGTGTTGGCCACGAAGTGACTATTGTGGTTAGCTTAACCATCGTTGCGATTACAATGTGGAGCGCGGTTGTTTCTTCCATTATCCCAATGGTACTGAAGAAATTAAAAGTGGACCCAGCAGTTGTTTCTGCACCGTTCATTGCAACTTTCATTGATGGAACTGGCTTAATTATTTACTTTGAAATCGCAAAATTAGTGATGACGGAGTTTGCTTAAGCGCACACCTCAAACTTGATGCGGCAGAAAGGTTAATTTTCTGCCGCAGCGACAAAAACCTCTTCTTGTTTTAACACTTCCCCACATTTTCGACATAAATATTGGTTTTCACCACGTAGCACTTTGTTATGACGGCGTATAGTTAATTCATGGGTCATTTCACAAGCACAACGGTAGCGAAATGTTTTACTTTTTACTGTCGTAACTGCAAAGTTGTGTGTGCGTTTAGCCGTGACTTCCAGTACGTGTTGCATCATCCATTTCCATTCTTTGCCATGCGGTGCGATACCTTTGCGGCCAAATACTCGAAAAACCAACAAATGCGCTAATTCATGAGGCACAACCTCATCAATAAATTGTTCTGTATTTTCGATGAGTAAACTGGGGTTGAGGCGAATTTCCCATTCTTTTAAGTAAGCACTACCCGCAGTTGTTCCCCGTTGCTTGTAGTTAACTGTTGGTTCTGGAAATGACTGTTCGAGTTTGTGCTCTGCAAGTGCGAGCTTTTCTCGCAATATGCGCATAACTTGTTGTTGTAAAAAAAGTGGAACACGGATTGTTTTCATGGAGTAAAGGATACGTGAAGGCAATGGACATAAACAAGCAATAATTGACATTTATTATATCAAAATATATATTGTATTCTTGTATAATATAAATCAGCAAGAACATATGCACAATAATACACCTGAACAGCAATTATTAGCGATGAAGCAGGCCGCGTCAGAAACGGCTTCGTTATTGAAAACATTAGGGAATCCAGATCGTTTAATTTTATTATGCCAATTAACACAGGGTGAAGCCTGCGTGAGTGAGTTAGAAGAGCAGTTAGGAATATTACAACCGACGCTCTCTCAGCAATTAACGGTATTGCGTAATGAAGGCTTAGTGATGACGCGTCGAGAAGGAAAGCGTATTTACTATGCGATTGCAGATGAGAAATTATATACGTTGCTCAATACGTTATACCAGCTTTACTGCCCTGTGAAGGAGAAATGAAATGACAATCGATTGGGCTAATTTTACGCCACTATCTGCCTCAGTTGGCGGTGTATTGATAGGTTTAGCCGCTGCAATTTTATTAGTTTTTAACGGCCGTATTGCGGGTATTAGCGGTATTCTAGGTGGGTTGCTAAAACCAACGAAGGGAGATACGGCGTGGAAAGTCGCTTTTATTATTGGTCTGATGAGCGCCCCAGCGCTATTTACTTGGTTGGCGTATACACCAGAAGTTAGCATTGCAACCAGTACACCTATTTTAGTTTTAGCTGGGCTGTTTGTTGGTTTTGGCTCACGGCTTGGAAGTGGCTGTACTAGCGGCCATGGGATTTGTGGCATGGCAAGGTTATCTCGTCGTTCAATTGTTGCGGTATTGGTCTTTATGATTGTGGCTTTTGTGACAGTCGCATTAGCTAACCATTATGGGATAGGGAGATAAACCCATGCCTATTCTTATCGCATTAATTTCAGGGATACTGTTTGGTTTAGGGTTGGTCATTGCCGGAATGGGAAATCCAGCAAAGATTTTAGCGTTTTTAGATATTACTGGAACGTGGGATCCCTCTTTATTAATTACGATGGCAGTTGGAATGGTAATCAGTGGTATTGCTTTCTTAGGGGTTAAAAAACGCTCTGTTAGTGTACTAAATTGCCCATTGCAAATTCCGACCAATCAAACGATAGATAAAAAACTAGTCACCGGAAGTGTGTTATTTGGTGTGGGATGGGGGTTAGCAGGGATCTGCCCAGGGCCTGCATTATTGTTGACAGGAATGGGATTAACACAAGGGATAATATTTACATTAGCGATGGTTGCAGGAATGGCTATTTTCCAGTTTACGCAAAAAAATTAACCGTTAATTCAGCGCAATAAAAAACCCATCATTAGATGGGTTTTTTTGTATATGGTTTATTTACCGAAGTGATTACAAGCCTGCGGCGGCACGCAATGCTTCAGCTTTGTCAGTTTTTTCCCAAGGGAACTGAGAACGACCAAAGTGGCCGTATGAAGCAGTTTGTTGGTAAATTGGGTGTAATAAGTCGAGCATCTTGATTAAGCCGTAAGGACGTAAGTCAAAGAATTCACGAACTAATTGGATTAATAATGACTCATCAACTTTACTTGTTCCAAAGGTTTCTACCATAATCGATGTTGGTTCTGCCACGCCGATAGCGTAAGAAACTTGGATTTCACAACGGTCTGCAAGGCCCGCAGCGACAATATTTTTTGCTACGTAACGAGCTGCATAAGCTGCTGAACGGTCAACTTTTGACGGGTCTTTACCAGAGAATGCCCCACCACCATGGCGAGCCATACCGCCGTAGGTATCTACAATGATTTTACGGCCTGTTAAGCCACAGTCACCCATCGGCCCACCGATAACAAAGCGGCCTGTTGGGTTAATAAAGTACTTGGTATCTTTTGATAACCATTCTGCTGGTAGAACTGGCTTGATGATCTCTTCCATCACCGCTTCATGCAGATCTTTTTGTTGAATATCTTCAGAATGCTGAGTAGATAAAACAACGGCATCAATACCCACAATTTTGTTATTGTCGTATTGGAATGTTACCTGGCTTTTCGCATCTGGGCGTAACCATGGCAACGTGCCATTTTTACGAACATCAGCTTGGCGTTGAACTAAGCGGTGTGCATAAGTAATAGGAGCAGGCATTAATACATCAGTTTCGTTGGTTGCATAACCAAACATTAGGCCTTGGTCACCCGCGCCTTGTTCTGATGGGTCAACACGGTCAACACCTTGGTTGATATCAGGCGATTGTTTACCAATTGCACTTAAAACAGCACATGAATTGGCATCGAAGCCCATTTCGGAACTGGTGTAGCCAATTTCGCGAACAGTTTTGCGCGTGATTTCTTCAATATCAACCCAAGCACTGGTGGTGATTTCTCCCCCGACCATTACCATACCTGTTTTGACGTAGGTTTCGCAGGCAACGCGAGCTTTCGGGTCTTGTTCCAGAATAGCATCAAGTACTGCGTCAGAGATTTGATCAGCAATTTTATCTGGATGCCCTTCTGATACAGACTCAGAAGTAAAGAGATGTGTAGCCATGAGATTAATACCTTAAGAATTCGCAAATTTATAATTGGATGTTTTAACATCTAGACGGCTATTTTAGTCCCATACGGTAAAAATTTCTACCTGTATTTATACAAAAAAGGAATAGAGCCATAAAACAGCAATGGGTAAAGTTTTATCGCAATTTAGTCATTTTGGTTTTGCTTTTTGAGCGCAATAGATGTATAAACTGCGACCGTAACGGATGGTTGTTGTTTCCCGTTATATACCAGCAGAATGATATAAAACTTCTGCTATCTATCAGGAATGTTTATAAACTTTTGAATTTCAATAAAAAAATAAGGTGATATAGCTTAAATCAACAGGTCAAACTGCCAAAATAGTGCTACCACATTGAAATTTTAAAGGGGTAAACAGTTATATTGGGGGTTAATGGGTAATGATCCATAATCTACTGAATAACAGTATCCAACCGTCATATGCGGATCGCCGCGTGACTTTGGCATTTACTTTCCTGTCATTCTTTACTTCATCACGAAGTTACCGTCACATCTTTAATACACCTTCGAGGCTGAGTCATTAATCTGTCAGCTTAAGGTCGTATATTGTCACTGTTTAGAAGTTCTAAGCACTTTTTATTAAAATCTGAGTATTGCCGTTTCCCCGACATAACTGCCTTGCAGTGTTATGTCCTCACTGACATGCATCAGGAAGGAGAACGCGTCACTCACCCCTCCATAAAAGGAGTTTATTATGAATGATAATATCGCTCGCAAAATGCGTCAGACGTACAACATCGCGTATTGGGGTGGTGGTTACTATCAGGTGAATGAGCGCGGAAATGTCTGTGTTTGCCCAAACCCTGAGAACCCTGACACCTTTGTTGATTTAGCTGACCTCGTTAATCAGGTTAAAGAAGAGCAGGAGCATTTACGCTTACCTGCATTGTTTTGTTTCCCGCAAATCTTACAGCACCGTTTACGTTCAATAAACGCAGCATTTAGACGTGCACGTGAGTCTTATGGCTATAAAGGCGATTACTTTCTGGTTTATCCCATAAAAGTTAACCAGCAACGCCGAGTCATTGAATCGCTGGTTAATTCTGGCGAGCCGCTCGGCCTTGAAGCGGGTTCAAAAGCTGAATTAATGGCTGTTTTAGCAAACGCAGGTAAAACACAAACGGTTATCGTCTGTAATGGGTATAAAGACCGTGAATACATCCGATTAGCGTTAATTGGGGAAAAATTGGGTCACAAGGTTTACCTTGTTATCGAAAAAATGTCTGAAATTGAGATGGTATTGGCAGAAGCGGAAAGCTTAAATGTCACGCCACGCCTCGGGGTTCGTGCTCGTTTGGCTTCTCAAGGCTCCGGTAAATGGCAGGCAAGTGGCGGTGAAAAATCTAAATTTGGTTTGGCTGCAACTCAAGTACTGCAATTAGTGGAAATTTTACGCAATGCTAATCGCTTAGACAGCTTACAGTTGCTTCATTTCCATTTAGGCTCTCAGATGGCCAATATTCGCGATATCGCTACGGGTGTCCGTGAATCAGCGCGTTTCTATGTGGAACTACATCGCCTTGGCGTTAACATTCAGTGCTTTGATGTGGGCGGTGGCCTTGGTGTTGACTATGAAGGTACTCGTTCTCAATCCGATTGCTCAGTCAACTATGGTTTAAATGAATACGCTAACAACGTGATTTGGGCAATTGGGGATGCGTGTGAAGAATTTGATTTGCCACACCCAACAGTAATTACCGAATCGGGCCGAGCATTAACAGCGCATCATACGGTATTAGTGTCCAATGTGATCGGGGTTGAGCGTAACGAATTTACTAAAACAACACCGCCTCATGAAGATGCACCACGTTCATTGATTTCCTTATGGGAAACGTGGGAGTCAATGCAGCATCAAGGTAATAGCCGTTCATTACGTGAATGGCTGCATGATAGCCAGTTCGACTTACAAGAAGCGCATACTCAATATGCACACGGCGTACTAGATTTAACGCAACGAGCATGGGCAGAAGAGTTATACCTAAATATTTGCCGTCGCATTCAACAGGATTTAGATCCAAGCAATCGTGCTCATCGTCCAATAATCGACGAACTGCAAGAGCGTATGGCTGATAAGTTCTATGTGAATTTTTCATTATTCCAATCGCTGCCAGACTCTTGGGGAATCGACCAAGTGTTCCCAGTGTTACCGATTGAAGGGTTAGATAAACCATTAGACCGTCGTGCGGTACTGTTAGATATCACCTGTGACTCTGACGGTATTATTGACCATTATGTTGATGGCGATGGCGTTGAAACCACAATGCCAATGCCTGCATATGACCCTGAAAAGCCGCCAATGATAGGTTTCTTTATGATTGGCGCGTACCAAGAAATTTTAGGTAACATGCATAACTTATTTGGTGATACTGCCGCAATAGATGTCTGGGTTGATAGCCAAGGCAACTTGCGTTACCTGCAAAGTGAAGAGGGCGATTCTGTGGCCGATATGCTGCAATATGTCAAATTAGTACCGGAAGTCCTACTAGAAAGCTTCACAGAGCAAGTAAAAGGCACTGGTTTAAGTGAGCAGCTACAAAAAGACTTTGTGGAAGAGTTCGAGAATGGTTTGTATGGGTATACTTATTTAGAAGACGAATAAATGCTCAATGCGCGTTATATTTCGCACCGTCGCGTTGTTGGCTGCATTTGCCAACCCTAGTCACATACTTATGTATGCTCTTAGGGCTTGGCGTATTTTGCCGCCTAGCGACAGCACGAACTATTTAGCGCACTATATGAGTCATAACGTATTAAGATACTGAACAGATAATAACTTTGTGCAAATAACATGATTTGTTTATTATTTATACTGTACGAAGTTAATTAAGTAGAACGATTCGAGCCAAATATTAAAAGGGCTTGCTAACGGGCAAGCCTATTTTGAGGAACAAAAATGATTAATAGTACTTTAGGCAATCAAGTTGATAATTCACTGGTTTCTAACGCATTTGGTTTTTTACGTTTTCCATTGAATTTTCAACCATATAGCTCAGATGCGGAATGGGTGATCACGGGTGTACCATTTGATATGGCAACCTCAGGCCGTGCAGGCAGTCGTCATGGGCCAGCCGCTATTCGCCAAGTGTCTACTAACCTTGCATGGGAAAGCCATCGTTGGCCTTGGAATTTCAAGCTAACCGAACGTTTAAATGTCGTCGATTGTGGTGATGTGGTGTTTGCTTTCGGTGATGCACAAGACATGAGTGACAAGCTGCAAGCACATACTGAAAAATTGCTTGAATCAGGTAAACGTTGCTTAACCTTTGGCGGTGACCACTTCGTCACACTGCCATTGCTGCGTGCTCATGCAAAACATTTTGGTAAAATGGCTTTAGTTCATTTTGATGCACATACCGATACTTATGGTAACGGTAGCAAGTTTGACCACGGAACCATGTTCTACCATGCGCCAAAAGAAGGGTTAATCGACCCAAATCATTCAGTGCAAATTGGTATTCGTACTGAACATGATAGCGACAATGGTTTTACTGTATTAGATGCAGGTCAGGTGAATGATCGTAGCGTGGATGATATGGTTGCGCAGATCAAAGAGATTGTCGGTGACCTACCTGTTTACCTGACTTTCGATATTGACTGCCTTGACCCTGCATTTGCACCGGGTACAGGAACCCCTGTTATTGGTGGTTTAACGTCAGATCGTGCATTGAAATTATTGCGTGGAATACAATCATTAAATATCGTGGGTATGGATTTAGTGGAAGTCGCTCCGGCTTATGACCAATCTGAAATCACGGCATTAGCCGCAGCATCTATCGCATTAGAGATGCTGTATATTCAAGCTGCTAAAAAATAAGTTATTTTTAATTGCATCAATAAGCCACCGATTGGTGGCTTTTTTATATCCATACTTTATATAAGTGTTTATCAATTATACTAAAAATCAACAAATCGCATTTTTTGTTTATTGAATTGAGAATGATTTTTATTAACAATAATCTTATAATTTACGTCTATATGTATTTTTCTACGGTAAAAAAAACATATTAACCTTGTAAATAGTGAAATATTTTTTATAAATAATAAATATTAGGCTAAAATTATTACTTTGTAACTTATTGTTATTGTTGCTAACTTAATATTAAAGGTGAACTAGTCAATTTGGCTATTATTCAGTAGGAGAAAAGTATGGCGTTAAATAATAAAGTTATTTTAGTTACTGGTGCCGCTCAAGGTATTGGTCGTGGTATCGCATTGCGTTTAGCGAAAGAAGGCGCTGATATCGCACTGGTGGATTTGAAAAAAGACAAGCTCCAAGATGTTGCCAAAGAAATTGAAGCGTTAGGCCGTAAAGTAACAACATTTGCCGCAGATATCAGTCAACGTGACCAAGTTTTTGCTGCGGTGGCTCATGCGGAAGCTGAGTTGGGTGGTTTCGATGTGATGATTAACAACGCGGGGATTGCACAAGTTAAGCCAATCGCTGATGTTCGCCAAGAAGATATGGATTTAATCTTCAAAATCAACGTAGATGGAACCTTGTGGGGCATTCAAGCTGCTAGTGAAAAATTCCAAGAACGTAAACACAAAGGAAAAATCATTAATGCATCCTCTATTGCAGGACATGATGGTTTTGCAATGTTAGGCGTTTACTCCGCCACAAAATTTGCCGTACGCGCATTAACGCAAGCCGCGGCAAAAGAATACGCCAGTTCAGGTATAACGGTGAATGCTTATTGTCCTGGTATTGTTGGAACAGATATGTGGGTAGAAATCGACGAACGTTTTTCTGAAATCACAGGCACGCCAAAAGGTGAGACCTATAAAAAATATGTGGAAGGCATCGCATTAGGTCGAGCACAAACGCCAGATGATGTGGCAGGTTTGGTTGCATTTTTAGCGAGCGATGACTCTGACTATATTACTGGCCAATCTATTTTGACTGATGGCGGGATTGTGTATCGTTAATTCATTTATATGAATTTAGGATGCAAATAATAGCCGCGATGAATAACTCATCGCGGTTTTTGTTTATGCGGCGTATTTTTGAATATCAACTAAGATATTGTCTGCTTGAGTCCAAAGTAAAGAGCCGCCTTCTTGCGGATGTAAATGGTGGTTGCAGTTTAGTAAGCGACCGGACAAAATTTTACCAAAATCGGGTGAGTGCACGGTGCTCATATCCAATTCGCCATACCATAAGGATGTCGGGCATTGAATATCTTCAGGGGTGAATCCCCAAGGCTGTAAAGAGAGGATTAAATCCTGTACATAACCTTGATTACCTTGGGCAAAAGCGCGTCGAATACACGCAGTATAGGCATCAAGGAATTGTTCTTCATTATAAAGTTGTTGGTCAATATCTGCGCTGCAATTAAGAATAAATGCCAGCAACCACTCACCAGTGACATTCTTCAATAGCCAATCTGACAGGGCTTCAGGGGTGTTAAGGGCTTGCTCTTGCATGTTCACGACATCAGTGCGGAGTATTGCGCGAGTTGCAGGGTATTCAAATTGGTCTTGTCCAGACACAATAGACAGTGAAATAGGCTGGCAATAGTGGGCGATAGCCATGGCAAAAACAGCACCTTGAGAAAAACCAACGACAGAAAATTGGGTAATGGATTGTTCATTTAGCAGTGTTTGCACATCCATAGCAAAGCTTTTCAATGATTTTTCAGGGTGAAAAGTGGATTCACCAAGGCCCGCACGTTCAGGAACAATCAAACGAATGTTCAGTTGTTCGAGTAAATCCAAACCAAATCCTAATGAACCACTCATCCCTGCTCCTGTACAAAAAACAACAGGGAAACCTGTTTTAGGGCCTGATTCAAACCAGCAAAATTGGCGGCTATCAGGTAATTTCATCGTGTGTTGATGTGTGTTGGTCAGTGGTGCGTTATACATGGTGAATTCCTAACACAGAGCAGGTATAGATTGGGTGATAAGATAGGTCAGTTAATAATTATTAAAACTGGCATTGTTATAGTTGCAATTTTAAAGTATTAAATAGGTAAAATGCAAAATATTAGCTTAATAAATATCAATTCATTAACAATGAGAAGAGTAAAATGGCATTTTCTGAATCAGAAAAACAGATTTTATTGGCAGTTAAAGGTGTCGGGCCCACAGTGATTAGCCGTTTAGAACAAATGGGGTTTAGTTCACTCGCACAATTGAGCGAAGCTTCCTACGATGAAATTTTAATTTCTGGGGCCGCATTAACAGGCTCAAGTTGTTGGAAAAATAGCCCGCAAGCGAAAAAAGCGGTAGAAGGGGCTATTTTAGCAGCTAAACAAGCGGTTAGATTGCCATCTTAATCAGTTTGGTTTCTCGTTTTCCATTTCTTACTGCGCAAGATATTGAGAACTTGTACTGCCATGGAAAAGAACATCGCAAAGTAGATATAGCCTTTTGATACATGAACTTGAACACTTTCAAGTAGTAAGGTGAAACCAACAAGAATCAAAAATGATAAGGCTAAGATTTTTACAGAAGGGTAGCGCTCAACAAAGTCGCCAATGGGTTTGGCCGCAAGCATCATAATGAGCACAGCGATGACGACCGCAGCCATCATGATAAATAAGTGGTCTGATAGCCCCACAGCCGTGATCACGGAATCTAAACTGAAGATAATGTCTAATAAAGCAATTTGAACGATAGCGCCCCAAAATGAACTGACTTTTTTATTTGCTAGGTTACTTTCACCTTCTCCCTCAATCGTATCAAAAATTTCTTGGCTTGCTTTCCATATAAGGAAGATCCCACCTGCACATAATATGAGGTCGCGAGCGGATACCACATGATCAGCGACAGTAAAAAGTGGGGTGGTAAGGCGTGATAACCACGCAATAGAAGCCAATAATGCAAGACGCATCACCATTGCTGCAATAAGCCCAGTCCGTCTGGCACTATTTTGTTGGTGATTCGGAAGTTTGCTCACCACAATACTGAGGAAAATAATATTATCAATGCCTAGGACAATTTCTAATATGGTTAGTGTCGCGAGTGCCATCCAGGCATTGGGATCCAGTATCCACTCAAACATCTTAGTACCTTCTAATTAACGAATTAAACAGTGATAATAATTTATCGTCTGCTTTGGTACAGGCGATGGTTAGCGACTAACTTAAACTAAAATGCCGCGCTAATAAGGGCGCGGTAAAGTCTTTTTTGAGATAAAAACCACGTGGTAGCGTCATAATAGGCTGACCAAACTCACCAACCGCTTCCGTTAATGCTTTATTGTTCGCGGCTTTAGGGCGAATTTGTAATACCTGCCCATGACGTGCAGTAATACTTTCAACTTTGCCTAACACAATGAGATCCATTAACTCTTCCCAATCTTGCCGTAGCAACTGTTCTTCAAACGGAGACGGGCTCCAAATTAATGGGTTTGCGACTCTACGTTGTGAGAGCGGGATTTGCCTTTCCCCTTCAATAGGGAACCATAAAATACGGGACAGCTTGCGGCGAACATGGCTATTTTCCCATGTTAAACCACTGTTTCCCGTTAATGGTGCAACAGAAACAAAAGTGGTTTCAAGTGGAACACCATAACGGTCAATCGGAATGGTTTTTAATTCAATTCCAATATGGGCGAAATCTTGCTCTGCCTTACTTCCCGCACTCGCGCCCAAATAATATTCCAATAGCATGCCAACCCAGCCTTTATCGCGCTTGAGATCAGGAGGAATAGGGATAGCAGCGTGTTGGGCGAGCTCACCAAGCGTGTAGCCAGCAAGAGCTTGCGCTCGGCTCATTAAGGTCGCTTCGTTATCAGGTGGTTGTGGTGCAATAAATGGCATCATGGTTTGAATAGTAATGTATAAAAAATAGCCAGTGGAAATACATATAACTCAAGAAGTATAACACTTTTTCTTTGGTATTTTTAACTATCTGATATATAGGAATATAATATTATTTATTTATCCAAATTATAAATTATTACAGAGGTTATTCAAGTTCATCCCAAGATAATCACAGGATCATGCACTAGGTTATCCACAGGATTTCTGGATAACTGTGAAAAACAGAGATTACTGTGTGTATTTACAGCCTTGACGAAACGGTTTTTATGACGCAAATCACAAAATATGAGTAAGTTAAGCACATATCTTGTGGATAAATACAACGTTGTTTGATCTTTGCTCAGTTAAAGTCCTAAGCATTTTAGTTAAAAAAGTAGTCAGTGGATAAAAGGCTATTTTGTTATTTACTTGTTTGATTTATCAGTGATTATTCAATTGTGCTTTTTTTTGATAAAAAAACGGCTTGGGGATATACCCTGATTACCATGAGGTTGTTCACATGGATATCCACAGAAAAAGTGAATAACATCCTTATTATTCATTTCATCTGTTTATAACTATCAATATTTTTCTAGGTTATCCTCAGACGGTTTAAACCACGCAGATTTAAAATCAAACCAGCCAAAGGTATTCATTCGTACGCCGCGCATGGTTTTTTGGCCTTGCAATTCAAGCCAATGATGAAAAACAGGGTGAAAAATTTGCGAGTCAACTAAGCTTTCACACCAAGCTTCGACATCTAATTGGTTATTACGCCATAGATTGAGTTCATTGCCGAGAGTGCTATTAAGGCATTGTCGTAGCAATGGCATTTCGTACAAGGTCGCAAAGATGGAAAACTCGAGAGGTTTAAAAAAGTTAGCGGTTGCTAGCCAAATATCACTTTCTCCATTGCCATTAAACCAATCATCGTAATCAATGATATTGATCTTAAGTTCCACCCCTTGCATCTGTAAAACCCGTTTCATAATTTGGCTAATTGCGTAGAACTCATGGTGGTTGCGATAAAAAGTGACAGTAAGCTCCGTTAAATCTTCAGGTTTGGGGAACAAGGTTAGCATTTTACTGTGATGCCAATGGAGTAACAGGCCATAAGCTGGCGCCCAATGGCGCTGATAAAAAGGTTCGCAATGTGCAAGCAGGTTGACAGGGGTTAAAAAGCTACATAACCACTTACGAACATCTTCACGCTGAGCTATTGGTGAACGCTGATCCATTAACAGGAAATAACAGCCTTCTTCCATACGACTTTCGAGCGAGCCATTATGGTGCTTATCACCATCCATTTTTAATGTTGTACAGACCATTTGCTCAGAGAGTTCAGGAACCACCCAAATGGTCACTTCATCGAGTAGCGCACGATAGCCAAAATAGCGGTCGAAAGCCGTAATGGTCAGCTTTTGTGGCAAGTTTTTTTCTACTTGATAAGGGCCAGTACCGATTGGACAACGGCTAAAGTTTTCGAGGTTCTCCCACTCTTTCGGTAAAATGGCGGCATGGTGGCTACCTAATAACCAAGGTAGTTGTTTATCAGGCTCACTTAACGTGATATCAATGACATAAGGTTGCGGTGAGCTAACGGATTGAATATGTGAGAATAGCGGCCAACAGGTTTTTAAGCGTAAAAGGGAATAAATAATATCGTCGGTAACCATTTCTCGCCCATGATGGAAATAAATAGCGGGGCGTAAATAAAAACGCCATTGGGTATCGCTGGTGGATTGCCAATGGTGGGCAAGGCCATCTTCCACTTCCCCTTTTTCCTCATTTATATGGGTAAGGCCATTAAATATTTGGCTCATCAAGTGAATTTCTGAGCGGCGCATTGGTGCGCCAGGAAGCAGTGTCGGGAAATCTCGATAATAAATAATCCGTAATAAATTTTTACCTTGTCGATAGCTGCGCTCCAGCTCAGATAATACCATTTGGCGAATGGTTTCTTTGTCACCAACCAGTGCGACAAGTTTTTCAATACTTTCTTCTTTGAGTAATTGTTCAGCCTGTGCCTGCTGTAGCTCTAAGCCATTAACATGAAAAATAAGGGTGGAACGTTTTCCTCGACCAGACTCTGCTTGCCAACTAAGCCAACCTTGTGACTGCATATTATTGAGTAGCGTACGGACATGACGACGAGAGCAAAACAGCGTGTCTGCGATATCTTGCAGCGTAGTTTCACTGTCTTGGCCCTGAAAGTGTTGCCAGAGACGAATGAATTGGGTTTGTAATCGCGAATTAGACATAAAAGAGGAACTCCGGCAAAAAATACATCAATTTTAATTTCCTAAATTCTCACGATAATAGAAGGCAGTAAGTAGCTCGTTTGGTTTGCAGTTGCCGACCAACTCCCCCATTTAGAGTAATGGTGTTTCTCACCGAGCCGGTTTTTACCGGCTTTTTTTTCGTCATATTTCTCGTTATAGCTGTGTTGGCTTCGTTCAGCTACCCTAGTCACATACTTATGTATGCTCCTAGGCGTATCCTCACTTGCCGCCTTGCTATAACGCGAACTATTTAGAAAAAATCGTTAAGTAAAAGTAAAAGTAAAAGTAAAAGTAAAAGTAAAAGTAAAAGTAAAAGTAAAAGTAAATTTTGTGATGGGCAAAATATTTAGGTTAATTATACAGGAAGATATTAACGGGGAAGTGATTTTGGATTGTAAATTTTTAATGATGGATGAATTCCGCATTTTTGGTGCGAAGTAGGCGGTTTAGTTGGATAATTAGAGCTAAAAGAGGAACTACGCCCACTAAAGTAGGCGTAGAAAAGGATTTACTGCATAAAGGATGGAATCTTGCTTTCAAAATCGGTGATCTGGTCGACATGCTGCAACGTCAAACCAATACTATCCAAGCCATTCATCATGCAGTGGCGACGGAAGCTATCAATTTCAAAATGATAGGTTTTATCACCCGCAGTCACGGTTTGAGCTTCTAAGTCTACCGTAAACTGGCAACCTTCATGGCCATTAACATAGTTAAACAGCTCATCTACTTCGGTTTCACTTAATTTAATTGGTAATAATTGGTTGTTGAACGAGTTACCATAAAAAATATCAGCAAAACTTGGGGCGATAACCACTTGAATACCAAAGTCAGTTAATGCCCAAGGTGCGTGCTCACGGGATGAACCGCAACCAAAGTTTTCACGGGCTAATAAAATACTTGCCCCTTTGAAAACTGGCTTATTTAAGACGAAATCAGGGTTCGGTTGTTGCCCGTTCTCATCTAAAAAACGCCAGTCATTAAACAAGTGTTGGCCAAAACCAGTGCGAGTCACTTTTTGCAAAAATTGTTTAGGGATAATGGCATCAGTATCTACATTGGCTGCATCTAAAGGAGCGACAATCCCGACGTGTGTAATAAACTTTTCCATCATTTTCTCCTTAGATTTGAATATCACGTACATCAGCAAAATGGCCATTAATCGCAGCTGCGGCTGCCATTGCTGGGCTAACTAAGTGAGTACGGCCTGCACGACCTTGGCGACCTTCAAAGTTACGGTTACTGGTTGATGCACAGCGTTCGCCAGGGTTTAAACGGTCGTTATTCATCGCTAAGCACATAGAGCATCCTGGCAAACGCCATTCAAAGCCCGCTTCAATGAAAATTTTATCTAAACCTTCTTGTTCCGCTTGGGCTTTAACTGGGCCTGATCCCGGAACAACAATGGCTTGCACGCCATTAGCCACTTTTTTACCTTTGGCAATTGCAGCTGCTGCACGTAAATCTTCAATACGCGAATTAGTGCATGAACCAATAAATACTTTATCAATTTTTACATCAGATAATTTAATACCGGACTCTAACCCCATGTAAGCTAATGCTTTCTCAGCAGAAGCTCGTTCAACAGGGTCCGCAAATGACTCTGGGGCAGGTATCGGTTGGTTGATGGCAATTACTTGTCCCGGGTTAGTTCCCCATGTGACTTGTGGTGCGATGCTACTTGCTTGAATAGTAATGATTTTATCAAATTGTGCATCATCATCAGTTTTTAATGTTTTCCAATACGCAACCGCGTCGTCCCATTGTTGGCCTTTAGGTGCAAATTGGCGACCTTTCATATAGGCAAAGGTGGTTTCATCGGGGGCGATAATCCCCGCTTTCGCACCTAATTCAATAGCCATGTTGCATACCGTCATACGGCCTTCCATGCTCAAGTTTTCGATGGCCTCACCGCAAAACTCAACAATATAGCCAGTACCGCCTGCGCTGCCAGTTGTACCGATAATCGCTAAAACGATATCTTTTGCGGTAATGCCAGCTGGTGCTTTGCCGACGACTTCAATTTTCATTGTTTTAGCGCGTGCTTGTTTCAGTGTTTGAGTCGCCATCACGTGCTCAACTTCTGACGTGCCGATACCAAAGGCCAATGAGCCAAATGCACCGTGTGTTGCGGTGTGGGAGTCTCCACATACAATAGTCATCCCCGGCAAAGTAATACCTTGCTCAGGCCCCATCACATGGACAATACCTTGGTATGGGTGATTCAAATCATACAAAGTTACGCCAAACTCTTCACAGTTCTTTATTAACTCTTGCATTTGAATGCGAGCCATATCGCCACAAGCATTAATATCTTTGGTTTGCGTCGATACGTTGTGATCCATGGTAGCAAATGTTTTACTTGGTTGATGCAACGGGCGATTTTTAGTTCTCAAACCGTCAAACGCTTGAGGTGATGTCACTTCGTGTACCAAATGGCGATCGATATAAATCAAAGGGATTTCATTTTCGACCTCACGGACAACGTGGGCATCATACAATTTTTGATATAAAGTCTTGGCCATGTTAAACCCCTTCTGCAATATAACGAGCAATAATATCGCCCATTTCACTGGTACTTATTGATTGACCTGCACCTGCTAAGTCTGATGTTCTATAACCTTCTTCTAAGGCTTTATTGACTGCACGCTCGATGGCATCTGCCGCATCAGTTTGGTCTAAGCTAAATCTTAACAGCATGGAAGCAGATAAAATTTGTGCAATTGGGTTGGCAATATTTTTTCCAGCAATATCTGGTGCAGAGCCGCCCGCAGGTTCATACAAACCAAATCCAGCTTCATTTAAACTCGCAGAAGGTAACATACCCATAGAACCGGTGATCATCGCACATTCATCAGAAATGATATCGCCGAACAAGTTAGAACATAACACCACATCAAATTGAGATGGGGCTTTGATCATTTGCATTGCTGCGTTATCGATATACATATGGCTGACTTCAACATCTGGGTATTCTTGAGCGATTTGATTGACCACTTCACGCCATAATACTGAGCTTTGCAACACGTTTGCCTTGTCGATTGATGTGACTTTGTTATTACGTTTGCGAGCCGATTCAAAAGCAATACGTGCGATACGCTCGATTTCATAGCGGTGATAAACTTCAGTATCAAATGCATATTCTTCTTGGCCTTCACCTTTGCGGCCTTTCGGTTGACCGAAGTAAATCCCACCGGTTAATTCACGGACACAAAGAATATCGAAACCTTGAGCTGCGATGTCTGCGCGTAATGGGCAAAATGCTTCTAATGCTTGATATAAGCGAGCAGGGCGTAAATTACTGAATAATTTAAAATGCTTACGTAAAGGTAATAATGCACCGCGTTCAGGCTGGCTATCGGGTGGCAAGTGTTCCCATTTAGGCCCACCGACAGAGCCAAATAATACCGCATCAGCGTCCTCACAACCTGTTACTGTAGCCTGCGGTAACGGTTCACCGTGTTTGTCGATTGCCGCGCCGCCAACATCATATTCAGTGGTGTTAATTGTTATTGCAAAACGTTTGCTGATAGCGGCTAAAACCTTGTGAGCTTGCGCCATCACTTCTGGACCGATGCCATCTCCCGGTAATACGGCAATTTTATAACTAGACATTGTTAAACAGCTTCCTTTGTGTTTGATTGTGATTCTTGATTTATTTTTTGTTTTTCTTTTTCAACTTGCTCAGAGCGCCAAATGCTATTTAACACATGCACCATGGCTTTCGCTGAAGATTCGACGATATCTGTCGCTAACCCCATCCCGTGGAACTTACGGTTATGGCATTCAACCACGATATCCACTTGGCCTAACGCATTTTCACCATGGCCCTTAGCAGATAATTGGTACGAGACTAATTTCATAGGGAATTGTGTAATGTTGCTGATGGCTTGGTAGATGGCATCAACGGGGCCATTACCGGTTGCCGCTTCAGATTTCACTTCATCTCCACACTGCATTTTGACTGTTGCTGTTGCAACAATACTAGAGCCTGATTGTGTACTGAAATAGTCCATCACGAAGTGGTCAGTTTCATCTTGTTGTTTCGTAAAGAAAGCTAAGGCTTCTAAGTCATAGTCAAAGACTTGACCTTTTTTATCAGCTAAATTCAAAAATGCAGTATACAATTCATCCAATTTGAAGTCTTTACCTTCGTGATACCCCATTTCCTCCATACGGTGTTTAACAGCGGCACGGCCTGAGCGTGAGGTTAAATTTAATTGTTGTTCTTTTAAGCCGATAGACTCTGGCGTCATGATTTCGTAGGTTTCACGATTTTTCAACACACCGTCTTGGTGAATACCTGATGAGTGAGCAAATGCGTTACTGCCTACAACTGCTTTATTGGCTGGGATTGGTGTATTACATAATTGGCTAACTAATTGGCTGGTACGGTAAATTTCTTTGTGATTAATATTGGTATGCACATTCAACATTTGTTCGCGCAATTTAATGGCCATAATCACTTCTTCTAATGCCGTGTTGCCAGCGCGTTCGCCTAAGCCATTGATGGTACCTTCAACTTGGCGGGCACCGGCTTGTACAGCACTGATTGAGTTAGCAACGGACATCCCTAAATCATCATGGCAATGCACAGAAATAACAGCTTTATCGATATTTGGTACACGGTTATACAAATCAGTGATAATTCCGCCAAACTGGTAAGGAGTTGTGTAACCTACAGTATCTGGGATATTGATTGTTGTTGCCCCTGCATTAATAGCCGTTTCTACGATACGACATAAATTATCAGGATCAGTACGGCCCGCATCTTCACAGGAGAATTCAACGTCATCGGTATAGCGTCTTGCGCGCTTGATGGAATTAATTGCCATATCCATTACGCCATCAAAGGATTTATTTAATTTCTTCTCCATATGCAAATTGGAGGTGGCTAAGAAAATATGGATACGGAAGGCTTCGGCAACCTTTAATGACTCAGCTGCAACATCAATGTCATTTTCAATACAACGTGCTAATGCACAAATTCGGCTGTTTTTTATTTCTCTCGCGATGGTTTGCACAGATTCGAAATCACCCGGTGAAGAGACTGGGAAACCCGCTTCAATGATATCAACCCCTAAACGCTCTAATGCGAAGGCAATTTGTAATTTTTCTTTGACGGACAAACTTGCCTGTAATGCCTGCTCACCGTCGCGTAAGGTGGTATCGAAGATAATGACTTGGTTGCTCATATTGTGTTCCTCATATCGAATTTTGTTTTTTGCTTAGAGTTATGTTCTTCCAAAGCCGCAGGCATAAAAAAACCCGCGGGTTGCGCGGGTTTTTAATGTTTGTGGACAGTTTGTTTCTATTTTTCGTCCATAAGCATACCGCGCAAATTTAATGCGAGTAGTAGTAGGCTTAGTAGGCGAATAGAAAATGTCATTTCAACTGTCTCTCTTGAGTATCTTAATCAAACTGTATTTATTGATACGTTATCTTAAAGTTAATGTCAATCATAGATTTTTAGCCTATTTTTACCAATCATGAATTATGGCTTTTAGCTGGTGGTTGTTGCTGTTTTTTTTGTGTATCCCTTCTGTTTTATCTGGATTTTTACGTTGTTATAAGGGTAAAATTCTTTCGCTATGCTCATTCAAATGCTTTTTTGTTTAAAGTTATTGATTTTTATATGATTTTTATTTTTTTGGTATGAAGTAAGACCTAATGCAGGGAATGAATCATCTTCGCCAATACTTTTTAATTAAGTTAATTATCTAATAAATGAGTATTTAAAAAATAATCTGATAATGAGAATATTTATTGATTCTACATACGATTTATTATGATTTCTTGCAAAAATTGCTTTATTATTTTTACGGTGAGTGATTGCAAGGCTAATAAGTGGTTATCATTCATTATGTTGATGAATATTTACGTTTTATAATGATATTTATACTGCAAGTTTAATTAATAGGTAAAGTAATATAAACGTCGTTTTAATAAATGCAGGGAAAGCGAAATGACTTATTATCTATAAGTTGTTTTAAGAATAATATTTAATGAATTTATATATTCGTCGGTTTTTTAAGATGAATGACTCTTTTCGTTAATGAAAAATGATAAATATATTAGTGGAGTAAAAAATGACTGATTTTGATACAATTTCAACAGCTAAAAAAGACAGTAGCGATATTCATTTACGTAATGTTGATCTCAACCTATTAACGGTTTTTGACGTGGTTATGCAGATGCAAAACGTGACAAAAGCAGCGCAAGTTCTAGGGATGTCTCAACCTGCGGTGAGTAACGCAGTATCACGTTTAAAATCAATGTTTAATGATGAGTTGTTTGTCCGGTATGGGCGTGGTATTCAGCCGACATCTCGTGCTAAGCAACTGTTCGGGCCTATTAGGCAAGCATTACAATTAGTTCATAATGAATTACCTAGTGCAGGTTTCAATCCACAAACTAGTGATAGAATATTTAATTTATCTATTTGTTCACCGTTAGATATTCGTCTAGCTGCTATTATTGTCGAAAAATTTAAGGTAGTTTCGCCTAATATTAATATAGTCATTCATTCTTTTATGGATAATAAAATTGCTCATCAATTAAAATACCAAGAAATGGATTTTTTCCTTGGCTATAATCAATTAGAAAAGACAGAATTTCAACATCAGGTTTTATTCGATGATGAATTGGTATTAGTGGCGAGTAATCATCACCCACGTATTGGTAATTCAATTTCTGAAGTTGAACTAAATAATGAACGTCATGCGATTATGTCAATGGATAACATGGGGTCATTTAGTAAACCTTATTATCATAATACTGAGTTATCGCATACGATTAGCTATCAAGGTACTGACTTAAATAGTGTCCTGAGTATTGTTGCTCAAACGGATCTCGTCGCTATTGTGCCAAAATGGCTAGTAAGTCATTACTTTGGGCAACTAAAATTACGGACATTAACGTTGCCGTGGCTTCGAGATACACTGCCTTGCTATTTAACTTGGCATGAATCAACGGTTAGGGATAAAGGCCATCAATGGATGAAATCTCAATTTAGCCAGTTGATTGAGGAACTCTCTGAACAGGCTGTTGCTGCATAGTACTCCTATTTAAAAATTGCTAGAGGTTGTTGGCAAGCTCAGACATTGTGAGTAAGAAATAACGCATATTGTTAAGGGGTAATAACAAATGAAATTATCCCTTAAAGCTAACAACCTCTATATTTCTATAGACGTACTTATAACAAAATAGATACGCCAACAAGGTAATTAACTCACTATCGTGAGCGTTATGATGAGTTTTGTAGCAGACATAACATTTGCACAAAATTTACATATAAATGCTTTTCACACATCTCTTTAGTCGATACACTGCGAATATTCAGCTAACACTTGTAAGCTGAAATAATAAGAAATAAAAATAGTTAAGTGCTTGTGAATGTACCGAGTAACTTATATCGATAATGACCTATAGGGAATACACTTTGATTACTGAAAATCTATATCCATACCACTTGGTTAATCGCTTACGTAGCAGGGTTACTGCGCACGAATCGGCGAGCCGGATAGCTTTCAGTCAATGGGATAACGGGCAACAAAGCTCATTAACTTGGGGGGAGGTAGGCGATCACACATCAGCGATTTCTCGTCGTCTCTTAGCATTAAACGTTATCACACAAGAAAATATTGGGTTATTTGCCCATAACAGTATGAATTGGTCATTGGTTGACTTTGCCGCGTTACAAATTAGGGCTGTCACAGTGCCACTTTATGCAACTAGCAGTGTTGAGCAAGCGGCATATATTATTAATGATGCTAATATTAAAGTGTTGTTTGTTGGGGAAGATATGCAATATCAAGTTGCATGCCAATTACCAGCTCTTTGCCCTCAATTAACGACGATTATCGTGATGAATGACAATGTTGAGTTGGCTGATCTTTCAATCGACACGCTGCATTTATCCACATTTATGGCGCAAGCACAAACCGCATACCAAACAGAACTTGATGAGCGCATCGCTGCACATAATCTCGGTGATTTATTTACCATCATTTATACATCAGGCACTACTGGAGAGCCCAAAGGCGTTATGTTGGATTATTACAACATGGCTGCCCAACTGTATCTCCATGACGAACGATTACAACTAACCGCTGATGATGTTTCTTTAAGTTTTTTACCTCTTTCACATGTTTTTGAACGTGCGTGGAGCTTTTACGTTATGCACGTTGGGGCGTTAAACGTTTATTTAACAGACACCAATCAAGTTCGGGAAGCATTAGCTGAGGTAAAACCGACCGTGATGTGTGCGGTTCCCCGTTTTTATGAAAAAGTTTATTCAGCAATACACAGTAAAGTGGCAAAAGCGCCTCTTATTCGTAGGGCGCTATTTCGCTGTGCAATATCCCTTGGCAAGCGCCGTGTGAAAGCCTTAGCAAAAGGCCATAAACCCTCTTTAGTTAACCGCGCAATTTTTCCGATGGTTGATAAACTGGTTCTCAGTAAAATTCGCGAAGGGCTAGGGGGGCGAATTCGTTTCATGCCAGCCGCTGGCGCCCGTCTTGATGACGATGTGATTGCATTTTTCCTTTCAGCAGGGGTAAATATTAAATATGGCTATGGCATGTCAGAAACCTGCGCCACGGTATCTTGCTGGGAAGAGGGTAAATACCCATTAGGTTCGATAGGTACACCACTATCTTCTGTTTCAGTGCGTATTGGTAAAGACGATGAAATACAAGTAAAAGGGCCAGTGGTCATGAAAGGCTATTTCAATCGACCCATTGAAACCTTGGATACATTTACATCAGATGGCTGGCTAAAAACGGGTGATGCAGGAAAAATTGACGAACAAGGCAATTTATATATTACGGATAGGCTAAAAGATTTAATGAAAACGTCTAACGGAAAATATATTGCACCACAGATGATTGAAGGCGTATTAGGGCAAGACAAGTTTATTGAACACATTGCAGTCATTGCGGATGCGCGCAAGTTTGTTTCAGCGCTGATCGTGCCTTGTTATGACAGCTTAGAAGAATATGCCCATTCTATAAATCTGAAATATCGAGATCGTTTAGAACTCTTAAAAGACTCAAATATTGTGGCCTTATTTGAAAGTCGTTTAAAAGAACTGCAAAAAAATATCGATAATTTCCACCAAGTTAAGCGTTTTATATTGTTACCTACCACATTTTCAATGGAAAAAGGTGAATTAACGCCGACTTTGAAATTGCGTCGTAAAATTATTTCTGAGCGCTATCAATTAGAAATTGAATCGATGTACAAAGAATAATTTACCATCTAATTATCTGACTTACCTGTATTATGGGTAGGTCAGGTCTTGTTTTTGTTCTATTCATATTTATTTATTCAGATTATCACTTAATATTAAAATCAGAATGTTTCCAACTAATTAAAGTTGCACTGTTTTTTCATTCATAGCAGTCATTCTTTCTTCCATTATTTTTATACGCAGTCAATTTATCTATCAAATACCCATGTTCAAGATGATGTGAAAGTTTCGTGATCCTTGCACTGAAATGGTGTTTGCTTCGTTTCAGCCAGAGCGATATGTTAATAGCACGAATTTCACAATTTTAATGATAAAAATAAAGAGGTAGTTCATACCTCTTCACTTGCAAATAATGTCTGGGGGCAAACTCATGGAGATGTTGTCGGGAGCAGAAATGGTCGTCAAATCGTTGATTGACCAAGGAGTAAAGCACGTGTTTGGTTATCCAGGCGGTGCGGTATTAGATATTTATGATGCACTTCATACGGTTGGTGGGGTAGAACATATTTTAGTTCGCCATGAACAAGCCGCCGTTCATATGGCAGATGGTTATGCACGCTCAACAGGGGATGTTGGGGTTGTTTTAGTGACATCTGGTCCTGGTGCAACAAATGCTATTACGGGTATTGCGACGGCTTATATGGACTCCGTACCAATGGTGGTGTTATCAGGGCAGGTTGCAAGCTCGCTAATTGGTAACGATGCGTTTCAAGAGTGCGATATGGTAGGAATATCAAGGCCAATAGTTAAGCACAGCTTTTTAATTAAAAGCGCAGAAGAAATTCCTGAAACCATCAAGAAAGCGTTTTATATTGCAGCAAGTGGCCGTCCAGGGCCTGTGGTGATTGATTTTCCTAAGGACACCGTTAACCCGGCTTTGAAGTTTGCTTACCGTTATCCAGAAAACGTTTCCCTGCGGTCTTATAACCCGACATTGCAAGGACACAAAGGCCAAATTAAAAAAGCATTAACTAAATTGGTTTCGGCCAAAAAACCGGTTTTCTATATTGGTGGAGGGGCGATTAACGCGAATTGCTCTGCTGAACTTATAGAGTTGGCCGAAAAACTGCAATTACCAGTGGTATCAACCTTAATGGGATTAGGGGCTTTCCCTGAAACGCACAAGCAATCAGTCGGAATGCTTGGGATGCATGGAACCTATGAAGCCAACAAGGTGATGCATAACTCGGATGTAATTTTTGCCGTTGGTGTTCGTTTTGATGATAGGACAACGAACAATTTAGAAAAATATTGCCCAAATGCGACCGTCATTCAAATTGATGTTGACCCAACGTCTATCTCAAAAACGGTCAATGCCGATATCCCAATTGTTGGTGATGCAAAACTCACATTAAAACAAATGTTAGGTCAGTTAGACCAAGCTTCAACCAAACAAGACAACCAAGCACTCACTGCGTGGTGGAAAGAAATTGAGCAATGGCGCAGTAAACAGTGTTTACGTTACGAAACAAATCAAACAAAAGTTAAACCACAGCAAGCCATTGAAATGATTTACCGTTTAACGAAAGGTGAAGCGTATGTCACGTCTGACGTCGGGCAACACCAAATGTTCGCCGCATTGTATTATCCCTTTGATAAACCTCGCCATTGGATAAACTCAGGAGGGCTTGGCACGATGGGCTTTGGTTTACCTGCTGCACTAGGGGTGAAATTAGCGCATCCAAAATCGACCGTTGTTTGTGTGACAGGGGATGGCAGCATCCAGATGAACATTCAAGAGCTTTCAACCGCTCTGCAATATGGCTTACCGGTTTTAGTGCTCAACTTAAATAATGGTTTCTTAGGCATGGTAAAACAGTGGCAGGATATGATTTATCAAGGCCGTCACTCACAATCTTACATGCAATCATTGCCTGATTTCATCAAGTTAGCACAAGCGTATGGCCACGTTGGTATTTCGATAGCAACACCTGATGAGCTAGAAGAAAAACTAAAACAAGCCCTTGTTGAAGTGAATGAAAATCAGCGATTAGTCTTCGTTGATGTCAATATTGATGAAACTGAGCACGTTTATCCAATGCAGATCCGTGGTGGTGCAATGGATGAAATGTGGTTGAGCAAAACAGAGAGGACCTGATCATGCGTCGTATTTTATCCGTTTTATTAGAAAATGAATCAGGTGCTTTGTCCCGTGTCATAGGTCTGTTCTCTCAGCGTGGTTATAATATTGAAAGTTTGACCGTTGCACCAACAGACGACCCAACCTTGTCACGTATGACTATCCAAACTAAAGGGGATGCAAAGGTTCTTGAGCAAATTGAGAAACAATTGCATAAACTGGTTGATGTGTTGCGCGTCAGTGAGCTGACGGCGTCAGCACATATCGAACGTGAAATCATGTTAGTGAAGCTACAAGCCTCTGGATATGGGCGTGATGAAGTGAAGCGCTGCGCAGATATTTTCCGTGGGCAAATTGTTGATGTCACCCCAACGCTTTATACCGTTCAGCTAGCGGGAACAAGCGAAAAACTGGACGCTTTCATCGAATCAGTGCGTGGTGTTGCTGAAATTGTTGAAGTTGTACGCTCAGGGATCGTCGGTGTTTCGCGCGGTGATAAAATTATGCGATGAAAAATTTATCTTCCGAAGGTAGAATAATCGCGTTTAAGGCCCCGAATGACTCGGGGCTATTCCCAAAATTGTAAAGAGGTTAACGTGAAACTGGATGAGATAGCCCGTCTAGCGGGTGTTTCCCGCACAACGGCTAGTTATGTGATCAACGGCAAGGCCAAGCAGTATCGAGTCAGCGATAAAACTGTAGAAAAAGTGATGGCAGTCGTCAGAGAGCACAATTACCATCCAAATGCAGTTGCTGCGGGGTTACGAGCAGGGCGTACCCGTTCTATTGGGTTAGTGATCCCTGACTTGGAAAATACGAGCTATACCCGTATAGCAAATTACCTTGAAAGGCAGGCGCGTCAGCGTGGTTATCAATTGTTGATAGCATGCTCCGAAGACCAACCCGACAATGAAATTCGTTGTGTTGAACACCTTTTACAACGACAAGTTGATGCCATAATTGTTTCGACAGCATTACCGCCAGAACACCCGTTCTATCAGCGTTGGGCGAATCGTTCTTTACCGATTATCGCACTGGATAGAGCCCTTGAAAAAGAACACTTTATTAGTGTTGTTGGTGATGACCAAGAAGATGCTTTCATGATTTCAGCAGAATTACGCAAATTTAAAGCTGAATCGGTATTGTATTTAGGGGCGTTACCTGAGTTATCAGTCAGTTATCTACGCGAGCAAGGTTTCCGTAAAGCCTGGCATGAAGACCCGCGCAAGATTGATTACCTATATGCAAATAGCTATGAACGCGATTCAGCCGCAGAGGTTTTTGCTCATTGGCTTGATAGTGGTAACAAGATGCCAGACGCACTATTTACAACATCATTCTCCTTACTACAAGGCGTGCTAGATGTCGCATTGAAGCGCAGTGGTCGTTTACCTGAGCATATGGTTATTGCCACATTTGGTGATAATGAATTATTAGACTTCCTTGAATGCCCAGTGCTTTCTCTGGCACAACGCCATAGAGACATCGCTGAACGCATCTTAGAATTGGTACTTGCCAGCCTTGATGAAAAGCAAAAACCAGAACCGGGTATTACACGTATTCGTCGTGATTTATGTCGCCGTGGAAGTTTAGGTCGTAAGCAGTAATAAAATAGACTTAACTTTAATCGAACAGTGAATATTTACACGATAATGAGTGATGTTGGTCACAATAATGAGTAATATAACGGCCCCTATCTTGTAGGGGCTTTTTTTTTATAGGCTAAAATTAGGTAAATATTTAACTTTAGGATTTATCTTAATCGGCTTGTTGCGGATTTTAAAATGAAAGCTAAATCGGATGAATAAATTAATATAAATTTATTATCGTTGTATTACTGATTTGTGCGATAAATATTTTGAAGTAAATTACTGTTTATTAAAACAGTGATTTACTCTATTGATATATAATGATTTTATTTTATTAGCGGCACGTTTTGGGCCTATTTAAAAATTAATGATTATTTGAGGACTCAACAGAAGTAAATAACCGGTACAAGATACACTGATTAAAAATGAGACATAAGTTGAATTTCCATTAATTTGTATGATTTTGCAGCAAACTATTATGTTCGCGCTTATTTAGGTGATACTTAATAAAATATGTTAATCATATCAACTTGTTATTTCCCATTTTATTTCCAAGTTAGATTTTACCTCTCCTTATTTTTTCTGAATTGTTCTGTAAATAAAGCTAAAGCCGGATGCTACTGGCTTGACAACGTTTTCATACCATTCGTAAACTTTATATGTGGTGAATTGTGGGGTAAAGTGGGTGGGTTGAAAATAAAAGGGGTTTAATCGGGTATGTTTCGTGGGGCAACACTGGTTAATCTCGACAGCAAAGGGCGTCTAACCGTGCCAACTCGTTATCGAGGAATGCTGAACGAGGAATCGAAAGGGCAAATGGTTTGTACCATTGACCTTCACCAGCCATGCCTGTTGCTTTATACCTTACCCGAGTGGGAGATTATCGAGGAAAAACTTTCTCGGTTATCGACGATGAACCCAGCAGAACGACGCGTGCAGCGGCTGTTATTAGGTCATGCAAGTGAATGCCAAATGGACAACGCGGGGCGTCTTTTGTTAGCCAGTACATTGCGTCAACACGCAGGGCTAACCAAAGAGGTCATGTTGGTTGGCCAGATTAATAAATTTGAACTTTGGGATGAACAGACTTGGTATCAGCAAGTGGAAGATGATATTGCCGCTGAGCGCCTTACCAATGAACCACTTTCAGCCCGCTTACAGGATTTGTCACTTTAATAATGACGCAACAGCAATTTAAACACGTAACAGTATTACTGGATGAAGCCGTGAACGGCTTAAACATTAAACCTAACGGTATCTATATCGATGGCACCTTTGGTCGTGGTGGCCATTCAAGGTTGATATTAAGCCAGCTTGGCGCACAAGGAAGGTTAATTGCTATTGACCGTGATCCAGAAGCAATAAAAGCGGCACAGGCTATCGATGACCCGCGTTTTATGATTAAACATGGCCCATTTTCTGCGATTGCAGAGTATGTGGAAGAAGAAGGGTTAGCAGGGAAAATTGATGGCGTATTACTGGACTTAGGGGTTTCTTCACCGCAGTTAGATGACCCAGAGCGTGGTTTTTCCTTTATGCGTGACGGGCCGTTAGATATGCGAATGGACCCAACCAAAGGGCAATCCGCACAGCAATGGTTGATGGACGCAGAAGCGGATGACATTGCTTGGGTATTGAAAACTTTTGGAGAAGAGCGTTTTGCGAAACGAATTGCGAGAGCGATTGTTGAACGTAACCATAATCCAGAAGAAGAGCCATTAACACGTACACGGCATCTTGCAGAGTTGATTGCCAAAGTCAGTCCGATGAAAGACCGGCATAAACACCCTGCAACACGTAGCTTCCAAGCGATTCGTATTTATATCAATAGTGAATTGGAAGAGATTGAAAAAGCGTTAGAAGGCGCAATGAGCGTTTTAGCACCACAAGGGCGCTTATCGGTTATCAGCTTCCATTCTTTGGAAGATAGATTAGTAAAACGGTTTATTCGCAAAAATAGTAAAGGACCATCAGTGCCAGCTGGTATTCCACTGACTGAAGCGCAGATTAAAGAGTTAGGCACAGCGCAGTTACGTGACCTAGGTAAGATGAAACCTTCGGAAAACGAAATTGACGAAAATCCTCGCGCACGGAGTTCCGTGTTGCGGTTTGCTGAAAAGGCGGCGGAATAATGGTTCCAGAAAGGCACAGCCTAGCTCGCGTCATTGGGCGTGATTTATTTCGTTATGGCATCGTTCCTTTGATTTTATTGGCTGCAATTATAATCAGTGCCGTTTTTGTCGTGACTACGGCACATGAAACGCGTTTGTTAACGGCAGCTAAAGATAAATTGTATGAAGAAAAAGACTTATTGGATATCGAATGGCGCAATTTGATCCTTGAAGAAAACGCCCTTGCGAGCCATAGCCGGATAGAACGTTTGTCGGTTGAAAAATTACAGATGGTACAAGTTGAACCATCACAAGAAAAAATTATTGTTTCTAAGCAATAAAAAGGTTCCTAATGAAAGCACCAAAAACAGCGAAAAATAAGAAACAAGAAGAAAGTACCAGCTTTGTCCGCTGGCGCTTTATTTTGCTGTGCGGATGCATTGTCTTGGCGTTAGCAGGGTTGCTGACGCGGGTGGCTTATCTGCAAATTATCGCACCAGAGAAACTGGTGAAAGAAGGCGATATGCGCTCTTTACGAGTGCAAGAAGTCGCAACTTCCCGAGGCATGATCAGCGACCGAGAAGGACGGCAACTGGCGGTGAGTGTGCCAGTTAATGCGATTTGGGCTGACCCCAAAGAAGTGTTTGAAAAAGGGGGGATCAGCAATGACGAGCACTGGAAAGCATTAGCGGATGCCCTTGAGATCCCACTAGAACAAATTACCAGCAAAATATCGGCCAATCCAAGAGGCCGTTTTGTGTATTTAGCGCGTCAAGTTAACCCATCTATTGGCGATTACGTTAAAAAATTAAAAATACCCGGTATTTACTTACGTAAAGAGTCTCGTCGTTATTATCCATCAGGCCCAGTTACCGCTCACTTATTGGGGGTAACAAATATTGATGGCGAAGGCATTGAAGGCGTTGAGAAAAGCTTTGACCGTTGGTTAAAAGGTGCACCGGGTGAACGTACAGTTCGCAAAGACCGTAATGGGCGAGTGATTGAAACGATTTCCTCCATTGACAGCCAAGCTGCGCATAATCTGACATTAAGTATTGATGAACGCATTCAATCCATTGTTTACCGCGAATTAACACGTGGTGTACAGGAAAATAAAGCTGAATCGGGCGTGGCAATTTTAGTGGATGTTCATACCGGTGAAATTTTAGCAATGGCAAATAGTCCATCCTATAACCCAAATAATTTAACGGGTACATCAATGGATGCGATGCGTAACCGTGCTATCACCGATATTTTCGAGCCCGGCTCAACAGTGAAACCCATGGTGGTCATGAGTGCGCTACATAACAAAATTATTAAAGAAAACTCAGTAATTAATACTTATCCATATCGTATTAGCGGTCATGAGATCAAAGACGTAGCACGGTATGCTGAACTAACAATTACTGGGATTTTACAGAAGTCGAGTAACGTAGGTGTTTCAAAGCTTGCGTTAGCGATGCCTGCCACTGAGCTGGTGGATGTGTATAGCCGCTTTGGGTTTGGCAAGCCGACTAATCTGGGGTTAGTCGGGGAAAGTAGTGGCATCTTTCCAAGTAAAAAAACACGGTGGTCTGATTTAGAAAGGGCCACCTTTTCTTTTGGCTACGGGCAAATGGTAACACCGTTACAGTTAGCGCGAGCCTATGCAACTATCGGTAGTTTTGGTATTTATCGGCCATTATCTATCACGAAGGTTGACCCTCCTGTGTCAGGAACTCGTGTTTTTCCTGAGCCGATCATGCGAACAGTGGTTCATATGATGGAAAGTGTGGCTTTACCCGGAGGCGGGGGAGCACGAGCAGCAATTAAAGGCTATCGCATTGCTATTAAAACAGGGACTGCGAAAAAAGTGGGTCCTGAAGGGCGTTACGTTGAGAAATATTTAGCTTACGCCGCGGGTGTGGCTCCTGCGAGTAACCCACGCTATGCGTTAGTGGTGCTCATCAATGAGCCCAGTGCAGGTAAATACTACGGTGGTGCGGTATCTGCACCGATATTTGGTTCAATCATGGGAGGGGTTCTACGGTTGATGAACGTTGAACCCGATGCATTGCAACCAAATGAACAAAATGAAATTGTAAATAGTCAAAAAGAGGTTAAAAGTGGCAGATCGTAATCTTTGTGATCTACTCTCACCCTTTGGTGTGAGCACAACTCCAATCTCACTGCGTGAGATGACGCTAGACAGTCGAAAGGCTGCCGCGGGCGATCTGTTTATTGCAATAAAAGGCCATCAATCAGATGGGCGACACTATATTCCTCAAGCAATTGCTCAAGGGGTTTCTGCTGTGATAGCGGAAGCGGAAGGTGAAGCTGTTGAAGGTGAAATTCGTTTCGTTCATGGCGTCCCTGTTATTTATTTAAATGACCTGAATAATCGTTTATCAGCCCTTGCGGGGGAGTTTTATCAGCAGCCATCAGCAAATATGAAACTCGTTGGTGTGACGGGTACAAACGGTAAAACAACGACGACACAATTAATTGCTCAGTGGGCTCAAGGGCTAGGGGAGACTAGCGCTGTAATGGGAACCGTGGGTAATGGTCTATTAGGCCATGTGTCGCCAAGCGAAAATACTACCGGCTCTGCGGTAGATATCCAACTTGAATTGACTCAATTATTGAACCAAAAAGCGACATTAACAGCGATGGAAGTATCTTCCCATGGCTTAGTGCAAGGCCGAGTTGCTGCCTTACAGTTTGATGCCGCTGTATTTACTAATTTAAGCCGTGATCACCTTGATTATCATGGCGATATGGAAAGCTATGAAGCCGCAAAATGGCTGTTGTTTTCCACGCATAATACAAAATCGCAAATCATCAATGCGGATGATGCTATTGGCTTGAAATGGCTACAACGTTTGCCTCAGGCGTGCGCAGTGACCATGGAAAACCGCATTCCAAATGATTGGCAAGGCCCATGGTTAAAAGCCACTGAAGTTGAATATCACGATAAAGGCGCAACTGTCCATTTTGATTCCTCATGGGGAAATGGGCGCTTTGAAAGCCCGTTGATGGGCGCGTTTAATGTCAGCAACTTATTAGTGGCAATGGCAACTTTACTGATGATGGATTATCCGTTGGATAAACTGTTGGCTGCTACCTCTTCATTATCACCAGTATGTGGGCGTATGGAAGTGTTCAGTGCACCGAATAAACCGACAGTCGTCGTTGATTATGCACATACTCCGGATGCCTTAGAAAAAGCCTTAGCGGCAGCACGCTTACATTGCAAAGGTCAATTATGGTGTGTATTTGGTTGCGGTGGTGACCGTGACAAAGGCAAGCGTCCACTAATGGGGGCCGCTGCAGAAGAATATGCAGATAAAATCGTGATCACAGACGACAACCCGCGCAGTGAAGACCCTATCGATATTATTAATGATATTATGGCGGGCTTATTAGATTCCAGCCGTGCTTTGGCCATACCGGGTCGTCCAGAAGCCGTGACAAACACCATTTTGCAGGCATCTCCTGATGATGTGATTGTGATTGCAGGTAAGGGTCACGAAGATTATCAAATTATTGGTCAGCGCAAGTTAGATTACTCAGACCGTCTAACGGTGGCTCGTTTGTTGGGAGTAGTCGCATGATCCCTTTAACACTCGCTCAACTGGCACAAATTACCCAAGGGCAGATTGAATCTGCTCCAGACACCAATGCAATGGTTAGCGCGGTGAGTACGGATAGCCGCAAAATTACTGAAAATTGCCTATTTATTGCGTTAAAAGGTGAACGCTTCGACGCCCATGATTTTGCGCAGCAAGTCGTTATGGCGGGCGCTAAGGCGTTACTCGTTGAGCGCAAACTGGAAGTGGATTGCCCACAAATTATCGTGAAAGACACGCGTATTGCAATGGGCCAACTGGCTGCATGGGTTCGTCATCAGAGCAGAGCACGAGTGGTTGGTTTGACGGGGTCTTCAGGCAAAACATCCGTCAAAGAGATGACTGCATCCATTTTATCTGAGCGCGGTAAAACCTTATATACTGCAGGTAATTTAAACAACGATATTGGTGTGCCTTTGACGCTATTTCGTTTAACCCATGATGATGATTTCGCGGTGATAGAAATGGGCGCTAATCATCCAAATGAAATTGCCTACACAACCAATATCGTCAAACCAGAAGCCGCATTAGTTAACAATTTATTTGCTGCCCACTTAGCGGGTTTTGGTTCACCGGAAGGGGTTGCTAAAGCGAAAGGTGAAATTTATCAAGGTATTCCAGAAGAAGGAACTGCAATTGTTAACCTTGATAGCTACAGTGAAAAGTGGCAGTTTCAGCCACGCCAAACTGTTTGGTATTACTCACTAACATCACAAGCAAAAGCAGATTTCTATCCTTCTGATATTCAAGTGAACCAGCTGACAACGGATTTTGTGCTGCACACGCCAGTCGGTCGTGTCGATGTCACGTTACCACTGCCGGGCATGCACAACATCGCTAATGTGTTAGCGGCGAGTGCATTAGCCATTTCAGTCGGTGCTAGCCTCGATAATATTAAAAATGGCTTAGCGAAAACGAAGTCGGTACCGGGGCGGTTATACCCTGTGCGCTTAGCGGAGCACAAAGTGGTTTTAGATGACACTTATAACGCAAATGATGGCTCGATGATCGCAGCAATTCACGTTCTCGAAAAAATGCCAGGTTACCGCATCTTAGTGGTGGGGGATATGGGTGAACTGGGCGATTATGCAGAAGATTGCCATCAGCGTGTTGGTGTTGCCGCTAAACAGGCTGGGTTAGACAAAGTATTCAGTGTTGGTCAATTAAGTGAGTTGATTAGCCAATTTAGTGAATGTGGTGAGCATTTCACCGTGAAAGCAGATTTATTAACCCGACTAATTCCGCTAGCGCAGCAGAAGGACGTTGTTTCTATTTTAGTTAAAGGTTCACGCAGTTCCGCGATGGAAGATGTTGTGAATGCATTGAAGGAGTGCTTCGAATGTTAGTCTGGCTTGCCGAAATGTTGGTCCACAAGTTTTCTGTTCTGAACGTCTTCTCTTATTTGACGTTCAGGGCCATTGTCGGTTTGCTGACGGCACTCGCCATTGCTCTGTGGATGGGGCCTCATTTAATTGCCTATTTACAAAAAATGCAAATAGGCCAAGTCGTTCGTAACGAAGGGCCTGAGTCTCATTTTAGTAAGCGTGGAACCCCAACCATGGGCGGGTTATTGATTTTATTCTCAATCACCGTTTCAACTCTGTTATGGGCTCGCTTAGACAACCCTTATGTTTGGTGTGTACTGCTCGTGTTAGTAGGGTATGGCATTGTCGGTTTTGTTGATGACTACCGTAAAGTGGTACGTAAAGACACTCGTGGTTTAATCGCGCGTTGGAAATATTTCTGGCAATCCGTCATTGCGTTAATTGTTGCCTTTTCCATGTACGCGATTGGTAAAGACACCCCAGCAACGCAGCTAGTGGTGCCATTTTTCAAAGATGTGATGCCACAACTGGGCATGCTGTATATTTTGCTGACTTATTTTGTGATTGTTGGAACCAGTAACGCAGTAAACCTAACAGATGGTTTGGATGGCTTGGCTATCATGCCAACGGTATTTGTCGCTGCAGGTTTTGCATTAGTGGCATGGGCAACAGGTAATGTTAATTTTGCCAGTTACTTACATATTCCATTTTTACCACATGCAGGTGAATTAGTGATTGTCTGTACTGCCATTGTGGGGGCAGGGTTAGGTTTTCTGTGGTTTAACACATATCCGGCTCAAGTGTTTATGGGGGATGTTGGCTCATTGGCACTTGGTGGTGCACTCGGAACTATCGCTGTATTACTGCGCCAAGAGTTTTTATTAGTGATTATGGGTGGTGTGTTCGTGGTTGAGACATTGTCCGTTATTTTACAAGTCGGTTCATTTAAATTGCGCGGGCAACGTATTTTCCGCATGGCACCAATTCACCACCATTATGAATTGAAGGGTTGGCCAGAACCTCGCGTTATCGTGCGCTTCTGGATTATCTCATTAATGTTAGTCCTCATTGGGCTGGCAACCTTGAAGGTGCGTTAAGATGGTCGATTATCAGGGTAAGAACGTCGTTATTATTGGGCTGGGGATCACTGGCCTATCTTGCGTTCATTTTTTCCTTGCGCGCGGCGTTGTGCCTCGCGTTATGGATACCCGTGCAGTGCCTCCGGGAGTAGATAAACTCCCTGCGAGTGTGGAATGCCATAGTGGCAGCTTGAATAATAGCTGGTTACAGGCAGCCGATTTAATTGTCGCGAGCCCAGGGATTGCGTTGGCAACACCTCAGTTGCAGGAAGCGGCAGAAAATGGCATCGAAATTGTGGGTGATATCGAATTGTTTTGTCGTGAAGCCGATGCACCGATTGTCGCCATTACAGGTTCAAATGGTAAAAGTACCGTCACGTCATTGGTTGGTGAAATGGCTAAAGCTGCGGGTATTTCAGTTGGTGTTGGTGGCAATATTGGTACGCCAGCACTTTCATTACTCAATGCAGGGCATCGTCTATACGTTTTAGAACTTTCCAGCTTCCAATTAGAAACCACTTCAAGTTTAGAAGCGACCGCCGCGACAGTCTTAAATATTAGTGAAGATCATATGGACCGATATCCATTAGGTCTAGCGCAGTATCGTGAAGCGAAATTAAAAATTTATCACAATGCCAAAAACTGCATTGTTAACTTACAAGATGCACTGACCTTACCCGCGAATCATACTTTGGAAGAATGCATTAGCTTTGGCTTAAATAGTGGTGATTATTTCTTTGATACTCAAAAACGGGTGTTAGTGGCTAAAGGAAAAGAGCTGCTTGATGTCAATGAGATGCACTTAACTGGCCAACACAATTACCTCAATGCGTTAGCCGCGTTAGCACTGGCGGATGCCGTGAGTATTCCTCGCCCAGCTTGCCTTCAAGTATTGAAAGGCTATGCGGGGTTAGCGCATCGTTTCGAGTTAGTGTTATTCAACAACGGTGTACGCTGGATTAATGACTCCAAAGCTACCAATGTTGGAAGTACTGAAGCGGCGTTAAATGGGTTACATGTGGACGGCAACATCTACTTATTATTAGGTGGTGATGGCAAGTCAGCTGACTTTTCACCATTAAAACAATATATTGCTGCGGATAACTACCGTTTATATTGCTTTGGCCGTGATGGCAAAGAATTAGCGGATATGGCACCTGAAAAATCAGTTTTGACTGAGACTATGGAACAAAGCTTACGCCAAATTGCGCCTCAACTAAAAGCAGGGGACATGGTGCTGTTATCCCCTGCGTGCGCTAGTTTGGATCAGTTTAAAAGTTTTGAGCAGCGTGGAACTGTCTTTGCTCAATTAGCCCAGGAGCTAGGTTAATGACGATACCGGGTGCGATGCGTTTAAAAAATTGGGTCATTGGTGAAAAAAATGGCGTGATTTCAGGCTCAACGCTTTACGACCGTACATTGGTGTGGTTGGCATTCGGTTTAGCCGCGGTTGGTTTTATTATGGTCACCTCTGCGTCCATGCCAGTTGGCCAGCGCTTAACCGAAGACCCGTTTTATTTTGCTAAGCGTGATGTGGTGTATATCGTTATCGCATTTATTTTAGCGCTAGGTGTTATGCGTATTCCGATGGCGGTTTGGGAGAAGTACAACTTCATATTGTTGATGGCTTCTCTTGGCATGCTAGTCGTGGTGTTGGTAGCAGGGAGTTCAGTTAACGGGGCATCACGCTGGATAGACATCGGCTTGGTGAAAATTCAGCCGGCAGAAATTTCGAAATTTACGTTGTTTTGCTACGTATCCAGTTATTTAGTGCGTAAATCTGATGAAGTCAGAACCCGCTTTCTTGGCTTTATCAAACCGATGTGTATTTTGATTGTTATGGCGTCCTTGCTTTTATTACAACCCGACCTAGGGACAGTTATCGTCTTAGTGGTTACCACTCTCGGGTTGTTGTTTTTAGCAGGAGCAAGGTTAGCCCCCTTTATTATTGGTATTGCCGCTTGTGCGGTGGGGGTATTGGCTTTGATTTGGTTCGAGCCGTACCGCTTACGTCGAGTCACGTCATTTTTGAATCCATGGGATGACCCGTTTGGAAGTGGTTATCAGCTAACTCAATCTTTAATGGCCTTTGGTCGTGGTGAAGTGTTTGGGCAGGGGCTTGGAAACTCAGTACAAAAATTAGAATATTTGCCAGAAGCACACACAGACTTTATTTTCTCGGTTTTAGCTGAGGAGCTCGGGTACTTTGGCGTTGTATTGGTTCTGCTGATGGTCTTTATGTTGGCATTTAGGGCAATGATGATCGGCCGTCGCGCATTGATGTCAAACCAATTATTCGGTGGTTATTTGGCTTGTTCTATTGGTATTTGGTTTACCTTCCAAGCATTAGTTAACGTTGGCGCCGCATCAGGCATGTTACCAACAAAAGGTTTAACACTACCGCTAATTAGTTATGGTGGTTCGAGTTTACTGGTGATGGCTGCCGCCATTGCGATATTACTGAGAATTGATTTTGAAACACGCCTTGAAAAAGCGCAGGCGTTTGTAAGGAGCACTAAATGAGTCAGGCAAAGAAATTACTCGTCATGGCAGGCGGAACCGGAGGGCATGTTTTTCCGGGGTTAGCCGTGGCTCATTATTTGCAGGCTCAAGGCTGGGAGATTCGTTGGTTAGGTACGGCTGACCGAATGGAAGCTACATTAGTGCCGAAACATGGTATCGATATTGAATTCATTCAAATTTCGGGCCTCAGAGGCAAAGGTATTGCAGCGCAACTGGGGGCGCCATGGCGTATTTATAAAGCGATTCGCCAAGCTAAAACAATTATTAAGCGTTATCAACCGGATGCCGTATTAGGCATGGGGGGCTATGTTTCGGGGCCCGGTGGTATTGCAGCATGGCAATGCGGTGTACCTGTTGTGCTTCATGAACAAAATGGTATCGCGGGTTTAACGAACAAATGGTTATCTCGAATCGCAAAAAGAGTATTACAAGCCTTTCCGGGGGCATTTCCTAACGCACCAGTTGTCGGTAATCCAGTACGTGAAGACGTTTTAGCACTACCTACACCACAGGTTCGTTTAGCCGGTCGAGAAGGCGCTATACGCGTATTAGTTGTTGGTGGTAGCCAAGGGGCTCGAATTTTAAATCAAGTGATGCCGTGTGTTGCTGAAAAAGTAGGCAAACAGTTAAATATCTGGCATCAAGCGGGAAAAGGCAGTAAGGAATCGACAGAAGCATTGTATAATGAGCATATGCAAGTTTCAGTCAATTCTGAGTATAAAGTTACTGAATTTATTGATGATATGGCGCAAGCTTACGCATGGGCAGATATTGTTGTCTGTCGGTCAGGTGCATTAACGGTGAGTGAAATTGCAGCCGCAGGTTTACCGGCTATTTTTGTGCCTTTTCAACATAAAGATCGTCAACAATATTGGAATGCATTACCGCTAGAAAAAGCGGGAGCGGCTAAAATTTTAGAACAATCACAATTTACCGCAGATGCTGTGGCGAGCTTATTAGATCAATGGGATAGAAACGAATTACTCTCAATGGCCGAAAAAGCGCATAGCTGTGCAATTACAGACGCAACAGAGCGAGTTGCTACCGTGATTTGCGAAGTGGCTAAATAATATTAGCCATAATTGATACCGAATTAATTAGAAGCGAAGAAATATAGTGAATACACAACAATTAGCGAAATTAAGAACATCAGTGCCAGAAATGAGAAGAGTTAGGCACATCCATTTTGTCGGCATCGGCGGTGCTGGCATGGGTGGTATCGCTGAAGTGTTGGCAAATGAAGGCTATGAAATTAGTGGTTCAGATTTAGCACCGAATGCAGTGACTCAACAACTAACCGCATTAGGGGCAACGATTTACTTTAATCACCGCCCAGAGAACGTTGAAGACGCGAGTGTTGTTGTCGTATCAACGGCTATCTCGAGTGAGAACCCTGAAATTCAAGCCGCCAAAGAATTGCGTATTCCTGTTATTCGTCGTGCAGAAATGTTAGCTGAATTAATGCGTTACCGTCATGGTATTGCCGTTGCAGGTACCCACGGGAAAACGACCACTACAGCAATGATTTCTGGGATTTATGCACAAGCAGGTCTTGACCCCACATTTGTGAATGGGGGGTTGGTTAAATCAGCAGGAACGCACGCGCGTTTAGGTAGTAGCCGTTACTTGATTGCAGAAGCCGATGAAAGCGATGCATCGTTTTTACATTTGCAACCGTTAGTTGCGGTTGTGACAAATATCGAAGCTGATCATATGGATACTTACCAAGGTGACTTCGATAATTTAACGAATACATTCATTAATTTCTTGCACAATCTGCCGTTCTACGGGCGTGCAGTAATGTGTATTGATGACCCTGTCATTCGTTCGTTACTACCTAAAATTGGTCGCTACATTACTACTTATGGTTTTAGTGAAGATGCGGATGTGCGTATCACGCAATATGAGCAAAAAGGAAATCAAGGCTTTTTCACCATTGCTCGTGAAAATATGCCAGAGCTGACTGTGGTTTTAAATGCACCGGGACGTCACAATGCGCTCAATGCGACAGCCGCAGTCGCAGTTGCCACAGAAGAAGGTATTGACGATTTACATATTTTATCTGCACTAGTTGAGTTTCAAGGTACGGGGCGCCGCTTTGATTTCCTAGGAAACTTCCCTTTGCGTAATGTGAACGGCAAAGACGGTGAAGTGATGCTAGTCGATGACTATGGCCACCACCCAACAGAAGTTGACGCAACAATTAAAGCCGCGAGAGCCGGTTGGCCAGATAAACGCATTGTTATGGTATTCCAACCGCATCGTTATACCCGTACTCGTGACTTATACGATGATTTTGTGAATGTTTTAGGGCAGGTAGATGTATTGCTAATGCTAGATGTCTATTCTGCGGGTGAAAAGCATGTACCGGGGGCAGATAGCCGCTCATTGTGCAGAACAATTCGTGGTCGAGGTCAGATTGATCCTATTTATGTTGCCGATAGTGAACAAATTCCGCATATATTAGCTCAAACTCTTGATGAAAATGATTTAATTTTAGTTCAAGGCGCAGGAAATATTGGTAAAATAGCTAAAAACCTAGCCGATGCAAAATTACAGCCACCGATGGTTGAGGAATAAAAATGACAGAGAAAGTTGCGGTTCTATTAGGAGGCTCATCTGCTGAACGTGAAGTTTCACTTCAGTCAGGAAATGCTGTGCTAGCGGGGTTACGCCAAGCAGGTATTGATGCTCATCCTATTGACCCCCAAGATTTCCCTGTAGAAACATTGAAAGATGCAGGTTTTAATAAAGTTTTTATTGCATTGCATGGCCGAGGTGGTGAAGACGGTACATTACAAGGGTTGTTAGAAACACTAAACCTCCCTTATACCGGTAGTGGTGTTATGGCTTCAGCGCTGAGTATGGATAAGCTGAGAACAAAACAATTATGGCAAGGTGCAGGGTTAAGTGTATCGCCATATGTTTACTTAACAAAGCAGCAGTATAAGCAGGTATCGCATGAGCAAATTGTTGCTAAAGTGCAATTGCTAGGGCTACCTCTGATTGTGAAGCCTAGTCTAGAAGGTTCTAGTGTTGGCATGAGCAAAGTTGATATCCTAGAGTCATTGCCGGCGGCATTGGACCTCGCGTTTCAATTTGATGAAACGTTGTTAATTGAAAAATGGCTGAGTGGCCCGGAGTTCACGGTTGCAGTGTTGGGAGATAACACTTTGCCGTCAATTCGTATTCAACCACCGGGTATTTTTTATGACTACGAAGCAAAATATTTATCTGATGAAACTCAATATTTTTGCCCAAGTGGTTTAGGTGAACAGCTCGAATCTGAGCTCGCAGAATTAGCACTGAAAGCTTACCAAGCCGTTGGCTGCGAAGGCTGGGGACGA
Organism: Providencia sp. PROV130; assembly: GCF_028482225.1. NCBI lineage: Bacteria > Pseudomonadati > Pseudomonadota > Gammaproteobacteria > Enterobacterales > Morganellaceae > Providencia > Providencia sp. PROV130. The sequence goes on from NZ_JAMPQC010000020.1 coordinate 177,181, forward strand.
GTTGATGTAATGCAAGATAATGATGGTCAATTTTATCTGCTGGAAGTTAATACATCACCGGGTATGACAGGCCATAGTCTAGTACCGATGGCAGCTCGACAGGCTGGTATGAGTTTTTCACAGTTAGTTGTACAAATTTTAAAATTGGCTCGTTGATATGTCACAAGCAGCACTAAACGTTAGGCATCATAATCAGAATAATGACGAGGATCCACGTTCAGGACCGAGTAATGGCGCATTTTTAGGTGGGTTATTTTTCTTCCTATTTGTGCTTGGCACTATCCTCTGGAGTGGTTGGATGGTGATGACTTGGATGAAAGATGCTGACAGGCTGCCGATGTCTAAACTGGTGTTAACGGGGGAGCGCCATTACACCAAAAACGATGATGTCAGAAAGGCCATTTTAGCGTTAGGGCAGCCGGGGACATTTATGACCGTTGATGTCAACGCTATCCAGAACCAAATAAGCATGATGCCATGGGTACGCCAAGTGACGGTGCGTAAACAATGGCCAGATGAATTGAAAATTCACATTGTTGAATACCGCCCATTCGCTAGGTGGAATGACCAAAACATGGTAGATGAACAAGGCAGAGTATTTAACTTGCCAGTTAGCGAAAATGGTAAAGGGGATTATGTGTTGCTGTATGGGCCACAAGGTAGCCAAAAAGATGTCCTTAAAGAATTTGCAGTTTTTAAGAACACGTTAGCAGCACATAACCTAAAGTTAAAATCATTATCGATGACAGCCAGAAATGCATGGCAAATTATTTTAGACAACGATGTTAGAATCGAATTAGGTAAGAAAGATGTGTCAGAGCGGTTAAATCGGTTCCTTGAACTGTATCCGCTTTTGCAGCAAACAACGGATAAACGCGTTGACTATGTTGACTTACGTTATTCCAGTGGTGCTGCGGTGGGCTGGGCGCCACTATTGGTCGATGCTCCACCGGAGTTACAATAAAGACGATGACTAATAACAAAAATTAGGCAGAAAAAATGATTAAAGCAACGGACAGAAAATTAGTGGTAGGCCTTGAAATTGGAACTTCCAAGGTATCAGCCCTTGTTGGCGAAATTCTGCCCGATGGTATGGTTAATATTATTGGGGTGGGAAGTTGTCCATCTCGTGGAATGGACAAAGGTGGCGTAAACGACCTTGAATCAGTGGTAAAATGTGTACAAAGAGCCATTGATCAGGCCGAATTAATGGCCGATTGCCAAATTTCATCGGTTTACCTTGCACTATCGGGTAAGCACGTCAGTTGTCAAAATGAGATTGGTATGGTGCCAGTTTCAGAAGAAGAAGTGACGCAAGAAGATGTTGACAGTGTTGTGCATACAGCAAAATCGGTACGTGTACGTGATGAACACAGAATTTTGCACGTAATACCACAGGAATTTGCAATAGATTACCAAGAAGGGATTAAAAACCCAGTTGGTCTATCGGGTGTACGTATGCAAGCAAAAGTTCATTTGATCACCTGCCATAACGATATGGCGAAGAATATCGTCAAAGCCGTTGAACGTTGTGGGTTAAAAGTTGATCAGCTTATTTTTGCCGGTCTCGCTGCAAGTTATAGCGTTTTAACGGAAGATGAACGTGAATTAGGTGTATGTGTCGTCGATATCGGTGGCGGCACAATGGACATGGCGGTTTATACTGGCGGGGCTTTACGCCATACGAAAGTGATTCCATATGCAGGCAATGTGGTGACAAGTGACATCGCATATGCGTTTGGAACACCACCCAGTGATGCAGAAGCCATTAAAGTTCGCCATGGTTGTGCAGTCGGTTCTATCGTCAGTAAAGATGAAACCGTCGAAGTACCAAGTGTTGGTGGGCGACCACCAAGAAGTTTACAGCGTCAAACCTTAGCAGAAGTGATCGAGCCAAGGTATACTGAGCTGTTAAACTTAGTAAATGAAGAAATTTTAAATTTACAGGAACAGTTGCGTCAACAAGGTGTCAAACACCATTTGGCTGCTGGTATCGTGTTGACAGGTGGAGCCGCACAAATTGATGGTCTAGTTGAATGTGCGCAAAAAGTGTTTCATACGCAAGTCCGAATTGGTACACCGCTCAACATTACAGGCTTAACGGATTATGCGCAGGAGCCATATTACTCAACAGCAGTAGGGCTTCTGCATTACGGTAAAGAAAGCCATCTAGGCGATGATACCGAGACAGAAAAACGTGCATCAGTTAGCGGTTGGTTCAGTAAAGTGACTAGCTGGCTGAGAAAAGAATTTTAATTTTGATAAAGAAGCATATTATTAGCTTCAAAAGTAGTAAGCACAAAACGGAGAGACATTATGTTTGAACCAATGGAGCTAACCAACGATGCGGTGATTAAAGTCATCGGCGTTGGCGGCGGCGGCGGCAACGCCGTTGAACACATGGTGCGTGAACGTATTGAAGGCGTTGAGTTCTTCGCTGTCAATACAGACGCACAGGCGCTGCGTAAAACCGCAGTTGGACAAACTATCCAGATCGGTACAGGTATTACCAAAGGTCTGGGTGCGGGTGCAAACCCTGAAGTCGGCCGTAATGCCGCTGAAGAAGACCGTGAGGCGCTGCGTAATGCTTTAGATGGCGCAGATATGGTCTTTATCGCAGCGGGTATGGGCGGCGGTACAGGGACTGGTGCAGCTCCGGTTGTTGCCGAAGTTGCCAAAGAATTGGGTATTCTGACAGTTGCTGTTGTGACTAAGCCTTTCAATTTCGAAGGTAAAAAGCGCATGGCATTCGCAGAAGCGGGTATCACTGAGTTGTCAAAACATGTTGACTCATTGATCACTATCCCAAATGATAAATTATTAAAAGTACTTGGTCGTGGTATCTCATTACTGGATGCTTTCGGTGCGGCAAATGACGTACTAAAAGGTGCAGTACAGGGTATCGCTGAGCTGATTACTCGCCCTGGTTTAATGAACGTAGACTTTGCTGATGTGCGTACTGTGATGTCAGAAATGGGCTACGCAATGATGGGGTCAGGTGTTGCTCGTGGTGAAGATAGAGCAGAAGAAGCGGCGGAAATGGCTATTTCTAGTCCACTACTTGAAGATATCGACCTGTCTGGCGCACGTGGTGTATTAGTTAATATCACGGCTGGTTTCGACCTGCGTTTAGATGAGTTTGAAACGGTAGGTAACACTATTCGTGCCTTCGCATCTGATAATGCAACGGTGGTAATCGGTACATCCCTTGACCCAGAAATGCACGAAGAACTGCGTGTCACTGTTGTTGCTACAGGTATTGGAATGGACAAACGTCCAGAAATTACTTTAGTTAGCAACAAGATGTCTCAGCAGGCGTCAATGGAACAGCGCTATCAGCAAATGCAAAATAGCATGTCTTCATTAACAGAAGAGAAGCCAGCGGCTAAAGCGGTCAACGACCAAAATACGCAAACAAATAAAGAACCAGATTATCTTGATATTCCTGCGTTCTTGCGTAAGCAGGCCGATTAATTTTATTTATATTGGTTTCTCCGCTTTTTGTGCTAAAATTTCCTACTGATTATCTTGTATGATGATCAGTAGGACTTATAACATTGCGAGAAAAATACGATGATCAAACAACGGACACTAAAACGTATTATTACAGCGACTGGTGTTGGTTTACATACCGGCAAGAAAGTTACGCTTACATTACGTCCAGCGCCGGCCAATACCGGGGTCATCTACCGTCGTACTGACCTTAATCCACCGGTCGATTTTCCGGCAGATGCGAAATCAGTTCGTGACACCATGTTATGTACTTGCTTAGTGAATGAAGATAACGTGCGTATTTCGACTGTTGAGCATTTGAATGCTGCCTTAGCAGGGTTAGGTATCGATAACATTGTTATTGAAGTCAATGCGCCTGAAATCCCTATTATGGATGGCAGTGCCGCACCATTTGTATTCTTACTGCTTGATGGCGGTATTGAAGAATTAAATTGTGCTAAGAAATTTTTACGTATAAAAGAAACAGTACGTGTTGAAGATGGTGATAAATGGGCTGAAATGCGACCTTATAATGGGTTTAGCCTTGATTTCACAATTGATTTTCAGCATCCAGCGATTGATAGTAGCACACAACGCTACTCACTTGATTTCTCAGCGGAATCATTTGTAAATCAAATTAGCCGTGCGCGTACTTTTGGCTTTATGCGTGATATTGAATATCTGCAATCAAAAGGCTTGTGCTTAGGCGGTAGTTTTGACTGCGCCATCGTTGTTGATGACTATAAAGTACTTAACGAAGATGGTTTACGTTTTGAAGATGAATTCGTTCGTCACAAAATGTTGGATGCAATTGGTGATTTATTCATGTGTGGGCATAACATTATTGGTGCGTTCACCGCATTTAAATCAGGCCACGCTTTGAATAACAAGCTGTTACAAGCAGTTTTAGCGAAAGAATCAGCTTGGGATCTCGTCACATTTGAAGACGAAGCTCAATTGCCTGTTGCATTTAAAGCACCTTCAACGGTGTTTGCATAAGACTTAATTATGCAGCTATCTTCGAAAGCTAATCGAAGTTAGCCCTTTCTGTTGGTTGCACTAGTACTCTCTCCGGCTAGTGCAGCCAGCCGCTCAAATCTTTCTTTTAATCCTTTCGGGCTATTCTCTGCTAATTTCAAAAGTGCTTGTGCGGTTTGTGTGCTTATCTGGCGCTCGTTCATTTTTTGACTCATCGAGGCCGTTTGCTTAGTTACTGAGCTATTTTGCCTCGATTTTCGCATAAGATCTGGATTGATTCTGATGTCGATAGAAGATAAAGATGGTAGAATGGACGTTCTTAATGCAGAAAGAAGATTGAGTTTTTCGTAATTAAGTCGGGTCATCCAACTGGCATTTGCCACTTCAATGACCATAATATTATTACGGTAGTTTGCAACACGGCACATGGGTTTGATTTCAGCCGGTAGTAACCCTTTTACAGTACGATTTAGTTTGATAATCGCTTTTGCATTACGCTGAATAGTTTGTAAAGTGTTCGATGATGTTGCTAATGATCCTTCAAGAACATCAAAAAGTGCTTGTGGATGACTATCTCTCATTTTTAGCTCCGGCTGAGAATGAAACAACGAATTACAAATAATAATTTTGTCACTTATTCATTATATAAGAGTTTGATGGGCATTTTAAATTTTTGGCGACAACTCGGAAGAAAATACTTTTGGTCCCACCTGCTATTAGGTGTGGTTGCCACGGGTGTCGGCTTGCCTACAATTTTAAATGCGTTATCAGAATCTCAACACACACAGGTTAACTCTTCCCCCGTTAATCGCCAGAGCCAAGCTGTTAATGCCTTTGACAATTTATTTTCTCAACAGAATTCTCAGCGCTCTTCATCATCATCGTCATCCTATTCAGTTAATTACTGGCAGCAACATGCAGTAAGGAATGTCATTCGGCAGCTTACTTTTGCTTTTTCGGCAACGGAAGACGATGATGTAAACACGGCAGCAGAAGAGACTGAAAAGCTTATTGTCCCACAGTTGATGCTAGATACGTTGTATGCCATGTTAGCACAGCGTTCACTTCAGTGGGATGAAAGTGTTATCCAATTTAGTCATTATAACTATCCCCATATTATTGCCTACCAACCTGCAATTTGGATTGCCCAAGTCCACGGCATTCGTGCCGGCCCGTTAACAGCTTAATCTTCATTGATGGCAAGCCAGCTTATTGCTGTGCTGTCTTGCGCCATAAAATTTAAAACAATTAATTTATTATTAGAGATTAAAATATGTTAACAAAGATTTTGACTAAAGTTTTTGGTAGTCGTAATGACCGTACGCTGCGCCGTTTACGTAAAGAAGTTGAAAAAATTAATCGTCTTGAACCCGATTTCGAAAAGTTATCTGATGATGAACTAAAAGCAAAAACGGTGGAGTTCCGTGAGCGTTTAACGAAAGGTGAAAGTTTAGAAAGCATCATTCCTGAGGCATTTGCAACTGTTCGCGAAGCAAGTAAACGTGTATTTGGTATGCGTCACTTTGATGTACAGCTTATCGGTGGGATGGTACTGAATGAACGCTGTATCGCAGAAATGCGTACGGGGGAAGGTAAAACATTAACGGCAACATTACCAGCTTATATCAATGCATTAAGTGGCAAAGGCGTTCACGTAGTTACGGTGAATGACTACTTAGCTAAGCGTGATGCTGAGAATAACCGTCCATTATTTGAATTCTTAGGTTTAACTGTGGGTATCAACCTGCCAGGTATGGCTCCACCTGCAAAACGTGAAGCGTATGCGGCAGATATTACTTACGGAACTAACAATGAATTTGGTTTTGACTACTTACGTGACAACATGGCATTTAGCCCTGAAGAGCGTGTTCAGCGTAAACTGCATTATGCTTTGGTGGATGAGGTCGACTCAATTCTTATCGATGAAGCACGTACACCGCTGATTATCTCAGGTCCTGCAGAAGACAGTTCTGAACTGTACCAAAAAGTAGATAAACTTATTCCATATTTGCAACGACAAGAGAAAGAAGATTCAGATACTTTCCAAGGGGAAGGTCATTTCTCTGTCGATGAAAAAGCACGTCAAGTGACCATAACAGAACGTGGACTAGTATTAATCGAAGAACTTCTCGCAAAAGAAGGCCTAATGGATGAAGGAGAATCTTTATATTCACCTTCTAACATCATGTTAATGCACCATGTAATGGCAGGCTTACGTGCTCACGCATTGTTTACCTTAGACGTTGATTATATTGTAAAAGACGGCCAAATTGTCATTGTTGACGAACATACGGGGCGTACAATGGAAGGGCGTCGTTGGTCTGATGGCTTACACCAAGCGGTTGAAGCAAAAGAAGGGGTTGAAATTCAAAATGAAAACCAAACCTTGGCTTCAATTACTTTCCAGAACTATTTCCGTTTATATGAAAAACTTGCAGGTATGACGGGGACTGCGGATACCGAAGCATTTGAGTTTAGCTCAATTTATAAACTTGATACAATTGTTATCCCAACTAATCGTCCAATGGTCCGTAAAGACTTACCTGACCTCGTTTATATGAACGAAGCGGATAAGTTTGCGGCAATTATTGAAGATATTCGTGAGAGAACCGCCAATGGGCAACCGGTTCTTGTTGGTACGATTTCTATCGAAAAATCTGAATTAATTTCTAATGCTTTGAAAAAAGCTAAAATTGCTCACAACGTTTTGAATGCAAAATTCCATGCAATGGAAGCGGATATCATTGCAAATGCAGGTCAAGCGGGTGCAGTAACGATCGCAACTAACATGGCTGGCCGTGGTACTGACATTATGTTAGGTGGTAGCTGGCAAACTGAAGTTGCAGCGCTAGAAGAACCAACTCAAGAGCAAATTGATGAAATCAAAGCAAACTGGAAAGTTCGCCATGATGCTGTTTTAGCCGCAGGTGGTTTACATATTATTGGTACTGAGCGTCATGAGTCACGTCGTATCGATAACCAGTTACGTGGCCGTGCGGGGCGTCAAGGGGATGCGGGTTCATCTCGTTTTTACCTATCAATGGAAGATGCGCTGATGCGTATTTTTGCCTCAGACCGCGTTACAGGAATGATGAAAAAGTTAGGTATGAAGCCAGGTGAAGCTATTGAGCACCCATGGGTGACCAAAGCTATTGCTAATGCACAACGTAAAGTTGAAAGCCGTAACTTTGATATCCGTAAACAATTACTTGAATATGATGATGTTGCAAGTGACCAACGTCGTGCGATTTATACTCAGCGTAATGAATTACTGGATGGCGGTGATATTAAAGAAACGGTTGATAGTATCCGTGAAGATGTATTAACCACTACGATGGATGCCTATATTCCACCTCAATCACTTGAAGAAATGTGGGACATCGAAGGGTTACACCAACGTTTAGTCAATGATTTTGACCTCGACTTACCAATCAAAGAGTGGTTAGATAAAGAGCCAGAGTTACACGAAGAAACATTGCGTGAACGTATTATGGCGAAAGCGATTGAAGTTTATGATCGTAAAGAAGAAATTGTTGGCGCAGAAGCGATGCGTAATTTCGAAAAAGGTGTCATGTTGCAAACATTAGACACATTATGGAAAGAGCACTTAGCGTCAATGGATTACTTACGCCAAGGCATTCATTTGCGTGGCTATGCGCAAAAAGATCCTAAACAAGAATACAAACGTGAATCTTTCAGTATGTTTGCGAACATGCTTGAAGCATTGAAATATGAAGTGATTAGTACTCTATCTAAGGTACAAGTTCGTTTACCTGAAGAGGTTGAAGCATTAGAGCAACAGCGTCGTGAAGAAGCTGAGCGTTTAGCGAAAAGGCAACAATTAAGCCATGAAGCGGGTGCTGAATCTTTAATGACTGAAACTGAAGCTAAAATAGCAACTCAAGGTCATAAAATTGGTCGCAATGACCCTTGTCCTTGTGGCTCAGGTAAAAAATACAAGCAATGTCACGGTCGCTTAAATTAATTTATTATTAACTCATTAATATAAAAAAGGCGGGGTAACCCGCCTTTTTGACGAAAAAATTATGGAAAAAAAACATTTGCATATCGCGGCTGGAATTATTCGTAATTCCCAGCAACAAATTTTTATTACTAAACGCCCTGAAGGCACGCATATGGCTGGCTTTTGGGAATTTCCAGGTGGAAAACTTGAGATTAATGAATCACCTGAAGCGGCATTAATTCGTGAGCTTGAAGAAGAAGTCGGAATTGTAGTGACTAAGAGCGAGTTATTTCATCGCGTTGATCATGAGTTTGATGACCGTTTCATTACGCTTTATTTTTTTATCGTTCCTGTGTGGGAAAATGAACCGTACGGTAAAGAAGGGCAAGATTCGCGTTGGGTTTGTCAACATGACCTTATTGCTGATGAGTTCCCACCGGCAAACCGTATTATTGTCGATTTATTAACGCAGAGAAGTGAATCAGCTTAATAGCAGATATCGATATTAAGTGGAAAATACACAATGATATATTTTCCACTTAATTTACTGTGTGGCGACTTAACGTTTTATTTATCTGGTTGTTCACTCCAGTCATCGCTGTCAGAGATATCCCCTTGACTAGCAATTCTTTTTTCCTCACTAGCCCACTCACCAAGGTCAATAAGTTGACAACGCTTACTGCAAAATGGGCGGAAAGGGCTGTTTTCATTCCAAACAACTATCTTTTTACATGTTGGGCAGTTTACTTCAATGATTTCACTCATAAATATCTATCTCTAGCTAGCAACAGGATAACTCAAAACTAATTACATCTGGAAGTATACCATTCTCACTGTCGATATGTAGAAAGCGTAAAGCAAATCGTGTTTTATGACCTGAAATTTGTGGGTAAATGAGGTGTTCAATTGGTAATTTGATACGCAGTAACTCTTTGCCCTCGACGTTATCTTGATAAAAACCATTATGAGATTCTTTTACCTCAAAATTGCCACTTTGACGAATTAATGTGAGGACTGTTTTTAATGCATTATTCAGAGGGTCAAGGCTTTGCAGCCATCCATTGATGGTTTTATTTCTTTCAATTTGTGGAATATTTAACCAAAGCTGTAAAGTGGGGAGGTCGAAGCCACAGCAGCCACCAGGGATGCTTAACCGTTGGCGCACCATACTAATAATTTTATCTGTTCGTAAATGGTGACCAAAACGTGAGGCTGACATCAATTTGGAAGTTGTATCAGATAACTGTTCCAGCAATGTAGAAATTAATTGGTTATCGGCATTAGGAGCCTCGGCCCAATTAGCTAATTGAACTCGTTGTTTTTCTAGCTCTTTCATGAGTTCAGAACGTACTTCTCCTCTATCAAGGATTTCAATTAATTCTGAAACAGAACGAAAAAAGGCAATACCAGTAGAGTAGGAAGTAATATTACTTAGCTCATAAATTTGAGATACAAGTGTTTCAAGGCGCAACCACGAACGAATTTTTTCATTCATTGGGTATTCATAAGTAATAAAATTTGTTGCAATTAATTCGCCCATTTTAATTCCTATTTTTTTATTTTTGCTAGTGTTAAGTACTGGTTATGAAAAGCGGCTACCTTGTCTGAGAGATCCGTGTCATGAGAATAGTTTGTTATTATATCATTCGCATAATCAAGTCGTTTTTCACGGCTGACTTGTGCATTAAGTATATTAGTAACTTGTTCTAAACTGGTCTTATCTCTTTTTAGAGTTCGTTGAATTTGTTCTTCAACAGTAACATCAACAACTAATACCCTATCTGCCAAATGATGAATATTATTTTCAATTAATAAAGGGACTACCCATAATACATAAGGATAATTTATTTGTTGAAATTGTTTTTGCGTTTCTTGTTGGATCAATGGATGAAGCAGAGAATTCAGCCATTTTTTTTCATCGGGTTTGGAAAAAACAATTTCTCTTAAGCGCTGCCTATTTAGCGCCCCGTTGGGAAGAATGACATCCTTACCGAAGTGGCGTGTAATGCTTTCTAGAGCTGGGCTGTTAGGCTCAACAACTTGTCGTGCAATCACATCCGCATCAACTAGGGGAACCCCAAGTTTAGCAAACTCGTTTGCAACAGTTGTTTTACCACTTCCAATACCACCTGTTAAAGCAACTATATAAGGCATATGATTATTCATTTACTCGTTGAAAAAAAACAGATTACACTGAAATAAATCATTTGTCTTCACCCAAAGTAATATTACTGTGAATAGGTTAAAAAACAAATCGATATATTATATCTTAAAGAAAAAATATAATATCTATCTTAAATTATTTATAACTCAGTTATAACATTACCTAAATTAAATATAGGTAGATACATTGCTAGCATGACGATACCCACGAGTATAGCAATTAAAACGAGTAAAATGGGTTCAAGATTTTTTAGGTTTTTTTCGGTAATGAAAATATATTGTTCTGAATAATATTTGAATAAATAATTGGAAAAATAGTGTATTTTTCCAGATTCTTCAGCAATAGACATTAGCTGTACAGCTAAATCAGGAAAAAACTTAGTTTGCCTCATAGCATAGGAGAGTAATTCTCCTTTATGTACCGACATATGTACGTGTTTGCAGTCTTTGTTATATTGATTATTATTAATGGTTTGAATAGCGCACTTTAAGCATTCAGATAATGATAACCCTACATTAATAGTTGAATGCATCGTTAAAAAATATAAACTTAAATTATGAAGTTGTAATGATTTTTTTAATATAGGTAAATGCATTATTGTTTTTTTTAATAAGGTCAGTGCCTTTTCCTTGTATTTAAATATGAAAGGTAATAAAAATAGAATAAGACTAAGTAAGTAGGGTAAATATTCCCTTAGGAAACTTGATATGAAAGTTATAGTTTTTGTAATGAGTGGTAGTTCGTGTCTAACATTTTGATAGATACTTTCAAATTGGGGAACAACATAGGTCATCATAATGACTAATAATATTATAGAAAAAGATGATAGAATTATTGGGTATCGTGTCGATTTATTGATGAGTAAAGATACTTTATTGTTATGCTCTAAAATTGAATTGATTGTACTAAAGCTTTCCTCGTACTGCCCTGTTTTCTCGGCAATGCTAATAATACTGATTACTGTGTCATTAAAGATGGTAGGATATTGTTTTAAATATTGTGAAAATTTCTCTCCCTTTTCAATATGGATTATTGAATTTTCAATGATATCAGTCCAAAAGGGAAGGGGGCAGTTAGTATGCAATATTTTTAAACATTGTATTAGGTTAATACCTGATGATGATAATAAAGATAATTGATGAAAAAAATGAATTCGATAATTAATGTTTTTCTTATCTAATGTAAATAATGTTTTTAATTTTATTTGTATAGGAATTAAATTTCTTTCAGATATGTTGATAAAAGCATGTTTTTTACTTTTTGCTACTAGTGTACTGTGTTTTAATTGATTTTTAAAATCAATGGCGATATATGAATAAATAAACATGTTAATTTACTCCATTTCCGATAATAGAATAGATTTCTTGAAGCGTGGTTTCACCCATTTCAACGCATTCTATACCTGCATTAAAAAGGCTAACAAAATTATTTTGGTTTTCTAATGTATTATTTTTAAGGATTTCACAGATATTGCTTTGATCTATGTATTCATAAATTGCAGTTCTTCCCATAAAACCAGAAAAACAAAGCTCACAGCCTTTTGAGGACCATTCATTGATTATATGGTTATTATGCAATTCAGTTTTTGTAGGTATTGTTTCTTTGCAGTGAGGGCAAAGTTTTCGTACCAACCTCTGTGCAATAACCATTTTTAAACAGGATTTAAGTTGACTATTTTCTATCCCCAATTGATTCATTCGCTCTATAGCACTAATTGTACAATTGGTGTGCAATGTTGACAAAACTAGATGACCAGTTTGAGCCGCTCGGGTCGCAATCTTAGCAGTTTCTTCATCACGGATTTCACCAATCATAATAACATCAGGGTCTTGCCGTAGAAGTGCCCTCAAAATAAAAGAAAAATTAAGTTTGTATTTTTCATTGACTTGGGTTTGGTTGATCCCTTGTAGGGGGATTTCAATAGGGTCCTCAATGGTTGTTATATTTCTTGAGGATTGATTTAAATATTCTAGATAACTATAAAGTGTTACTGTTTTACCACTTCCTGTTGGCCCTGTGACTAAAATTAATCCTTGTGGACGATTTAAATATTCTTTTAACCGCTCAAGAAGGGAAGAGCACATCCCTATGTGCTCTAAAGAATATTTTAATTGCGTATTCAAAATACGTAAGACTAACTTTTCACCATGAATGGTCGGAATACTCGAAAGGCGAATGCTATAATTTTGTCCGTCAAAGTACCAATTCATTTGACCATCTTGTGGAAGCCTTTTTTCCGCAATATTCATTTTTGCAAGTATTTTTATACGAGCAATGATCTCACTATTAATTTCATAAGGGGGAGAAGAAATAAAATATAGCTTCCCATCTACACGTAATCTAATTTTTAACCCCTGTTTGGTTGGCTCAAGGTGTATATCAGATGAGCGTTTATGAACCGCTGTTTTTAATAATTCTTCAACGAAATTAATAGCCGGTGATGACGTGTTTAATAGTTCAGGCTCTTGTGATTGATAATTTGTTTCCTCCTCATTTATTTCATGTGCTGTGTTATTAAAATAATGGTCTATTTTTTCTTTTGGCCAAATGTCATAACAAACAGGGACACTAGCAATAAATTTCAATGTGGCTATTAAGTTATCATCTGGTTTTTTAACAACAGCGATAGATAACCTTTTTTGATTATAATCGATGATTATAATGTAGTTTCTATCGCATAAACTTTTAAGTTCTTTATAAATAAATTGGTCATTTTTGGTTATATTCATAAATATTCCCAATTAAAAGATAAATGTTTTTTCACATAATGATTTTAAGTTAGCATTAGTTTTATTTTCGCAAACAACTGCCCAATTAAAGGGTTTATCTAAGGTTGGAAGGGTTGGTGTTAATGTGACTTTTAAATCTGATAATGATTTATCAGTAGAAAACGTAATAACCCCAGATTTAACTTCTATTTTACTAATATATTTCCCCGTTATATTGGTAGGAATGTCATCATTACCTCCATTACATTGTAATAAGTTTCCTCGATTAAAACTGCATATTTCTATACTGTTCTTATAAGGAATAACGGTCTGGAGTACATCGGTAATTGCTGCTTTTTGCATATAGCTTTGATAGCCAGGGATCGCAATAGCACTTAGAATTGATATAATTGCGATTACTACCATAATTTCAATGAGTGAAAATCCTTGTTGATTCATTAATAAAAACCTCCGTTGTTAAGTGAGGTTTTATCATAATTAGATTTTTTAGTTAAAGTTAGAGGTTAAAAAAAGCAGTGCGAAGCACTTTGTAAATGTTTATTGAAAAATAAATTAGATTGCATTTTTATTCGAGCAGCTTCGCAATAAATAATAAAGATAAAATAGAAAGTGGGATTTGTTGATAAATTAAGTGAAGATAAATGCGCCTGTTTTGTATTCACGGGTAAGATCAATAGAGATATTACCCGGAGCAATAATTCAATCATTAATTATTTAGTTTACTTTTATAATGTGTCCAATCAAAAAATGGGCCAGGATCTGTTTTGCGACCAGGAGCAATATTACTGTGGCCGGTAATATTATTTTTAATTAGTGGATACTCAATTATAAGTAAATTAGTTAAATAAGTAAGGGATTGATATTGTACTTCGGTAAATGGCTCAAAATCAGTGCCTTCTAGTTCAATACCAATAGAAAAATCGTTACATTTTTCTTGGCCTTGGTAGGAAGACTGCCCAGCATGCCAAGCTCGTAAATGAAAGGGGACATACTGAATGATGGTGCCGTCACGGCGTATTAAGCAATGAGCTGAAACGCGAAGATGTTTAATTTCATTAAAAAATGGGTGTTCATCAGGGTTTAAAGTCCCTGTAAATAATTGATTTATATAAGGGCCACCAAATTGGCCAGGTGGAAGGCTGATATTATGAATGACTAACAGAGAAGGTATGGTATTCGTGGGGCGCTCATCATGATGTGGAGAAGGGATATGAGTCACATTATTTAGCCAACCATTGTGTATTTTCATATCGTTATCCATAGTATTCTCTTTTCTTTTTTTGTTAACACTCGTTATCTGCATACGAAAAGATTAGCATAGATGAAACAAAGCGAGTGCATATTTTGGAGTTAAAAATGACGATACGGCGATATGATGAACAGCGAAGACGTGAAATGCTTTTTGAGCGGTTACAAATTGATATTCCTTTTATGGTCAGTGTGGCTTTGAAAGAAGATTTAGGTCAGTCTATTGATTATAAAAAAGATATCACTGGTCAGCTGTTAAACATAGATGCGCAAGCGAGTGCTCGAATTATTACCCGCGAACATGGCGTTTTTTGTGGGAAGCAATGGTTAGATGAGGTCTTTCTTCAACTTGGCGGGCAAGTCAAAATTGATTGGAAAGTTCAAGATGGTGAAACCGTTACCCCTAACCAAGTTCTCTGTGAGATGCAGGGGCCATCACAAATTTTACTAACAGGTGAGCGCACCTCTTTGAATTTCATTCAAACGCTTTCTTCTGTTTCAAGTATAACTGCTGAATATGTAAAACAAATCGCAGGTACAAGAGCGAAGTTACTTGATACACGTAAAACGATCCCAGGCTTAAGGACTGCTTTAAAATATGCAGTATTGATGGGGGGTGGGTTTAACCATCGCTTAGGTTTATCTGATGCCTACTTAATAAAAGAAAACCATATTATATCAGCTGGTTCAGTCGAACGAGCTGTTGAATTAGCGCGTAGCGCGCATCCAGATGTCCCAATAGAAATTGAAGTTGAAAGTTTAGATGAGTTATTACGAGCCTTAAAAGCGCAAGCGGATATCATCATGTTAGATAACTTTACTCCAGTCATGATGAAAGAAGCTGTGGTGTTAACGGCAGGAAAGGCTGCACTTGAAGTTTCTGGCGATGTTACTTTAGACACAATAACAGAGTTCGCAGAAACAGGGGTTGATTTTATTTCTGTTGGTGCGCTAACCAAACATATTAAAGCCATGGATTTATCTATGCGTTTTATTGATAAAAATCATTAAGCTATATGGTGTGACACACCAAGCTATCTCAGCTGAGATCCTAAGTTATAGTATTGTTGATGTAGCTTTATCTTGAGTAGCTGTTTACGTTAAGCAGGTTTTAGGAATCTAGCTCACTTGTTAACTAACAGTATCTTGGTGTTGATTTAAATCTTTATGGGGTTACAACAAAATATTTTGTAGCCCCTAGTCAGTTGGCGCATTATGCAGTTCCTTTATCCACCTATCAATTGAAACATTACAACGCTATTTTATTTTCTACATCAACTTTATTCTAAGATGATAAGGGATAGATTTGAGTGTAATTTAACCAAATGAATTTAAGTTAAGTTTAAAAGCGGTTGTGAATTTAACGATTTATTAACATCATTGTGGTCTTGATGAGTAAAAAGTACTGCCAATGGCATTATTTGGTTAAATAATTACTATTAATGAATTTAAATTCAATTTATTGGTTGTTTTAACGATTCAGTTTCTATTTTAAAGCATAATAAGTCGGTTTTAATGTTAAAATATGTCATGTCAAATTGCATATTTAGTTATCAATTCATGCTAAATATTAAAAAAAATTGTTAAGATTTGCAGGATTTTATGATTTAGCGCAAGGTCTTTATGGACAGATAGTGAATACTTTGTTACTTTATTAACCCATAAATAAATTGGTATTACCAATTAACACTGGGTAATACGTAATCAATAATTACTCACTCATGAATATGGCAGATTATGACTTACGGTAAAATTCGCCAACCAAAGTTATCAGATGTAATAGAGCAGCGTCTCGAACATCTTATTTTCGAAGGGACACTACGCCCTGGCGAAAAGCTGCCTCCTGAGCGCGAACTTGCAAAACAGTTTGACGTATCTCGGCCATCAGTGCGTGAAGCAATTCAAACGTTAGAGGCGAAAGGCCTTTTATCTCGCCGCCAAGGTGGCGGAACATTCGTGCAAAAGAAAATGTGGCAAAGCTTTAGTGACCCTTTAGCTCAGCTACTTGAAGGCAATCCTGAATCTCAATTCGATCTTCTTGAAACTCGTCATGCCCTTGAAGGTATTGCTGCGTATTATGCGGCACTTCGTGGTACAGATGAGGATCTTGAGCGGATTCGGCAAAGCTATGAATTAATTAAGACAGCGCAAGAAAATGGTGGATTAGAAGCAGAGTCAGATGCGGTATTACAATATCAATTAATTGTAACTGAAGCTGCTCATAATGTCGTTTTGCTGCACCTATTGCGCTGTATGATCCCGATGTTAGAACAAAATATTCGTCAGAATTTTGAGTTCTTATATACCCGTAAAGAAATGTATAAAGCAGTTAGTGAACATCGAGCACAGATTTTTGCCGCTATAATGGCAAGAGAGCCCGAAAAGGCACGTGAAGCTTCTCATCGTCACTTAGCCTTTATCGAAGATTTACTGTTGGATATTAGCCGAGAGCAAACTCGCAGAGAACGTTCTTTACGTCGGTTACAGCAACATCCTGATTTGAATTAATAATATAGATCCTGACTGCTGCGTCTATATTATTGTGAATACTCTAATTGAGAGTTAAAGCGGCAACTACATCAGGGCCTATCTTCCCGCTGTTTTACGGCAACTGGAAAAATAGCAGGAAGATAGGCTCCACATAAACATATAAAATAGATAACAGATAAGGAATACACCATGTCAGATATGTTAAAAAATGACGTGGATCCGATTGAAACTCGCGACTGGCTACAGGCGATTGAATCGGTCATCCGTGAAGAAGGTGTTGATCGTGCTCAGTTTATTATCGAACAGGTATTAAGCGAAGCGCGTAAAGGCGGTGTTAATATTGCCGCTGGCGCATCTGGTCATTCTGATTACATCAACACAATAGCTGTTGAAGATGAGCCGGCATACCCTGGTAACATGGATTTAGAGCGCCGTATTCGCTCTGCAATTCGTTGGAACGCAGTAATGACTGTTTTACGTGCTTCCAAAAAAGACTTAGAGCTGGGTGGCCACATGGCTTCTTTCCAGTCATCAGCAACTTTGTATGAAGTGTGCTTTAACCACTTCTTCCGCGCGCATAATAACAATGACGGCGGGGACTTAGTCTTCTTCCAAGGCCACATTTCTCCAGGTATTTACGCACGTGCGTTCTTGGAAGGTCGCTTAACTGAAGAGCAAATGAATAACTTCCGTCAAGAAATTGGTGGAAATGGTCTGTCTTCTTATCCACACCCTAAATTAATGCCTGACTTCTGGCAGTTCCCGACCGTATCAATGGGTCTGGGGCCAATTAATGCTATCTATCAAGCTAAGTTCCTGAAATACCTTGATAATCGCGGACTGAAAGATACATCAGCTCAGCGCGTATATGCATTCCTTGGTGATGGTGAGATGGATGAGCCAGAATCTAAAGGTGCAATTACTATCGCCACTCGCGATAAATTAGATAACTTAGTATTTGTTATCAACTGTAACTTGCAACGTTTAGATGGCCCAGTTACAGGTAATGGTAAAATTGTTAATGAACTAGAAGGTATCTTTAATGGTGCTGGCTGGCAAGTTATCAAAGTTATGTGGGGCGACCGTTGGGATGAATTACTGCGTAAAGACACGAGCGGTAAACTTGTTCAATTAATGAACGAAACCTTAGACGGTGACTACCAAACCTTTAAATCACGTGACGGTGCATACGTACGTGAGCATTTCTTTAATCGTTACCCAGAAACTGCAGCATTAGTTAAAGATATGACTGATGATGAAATTTGGGCTCTGAACCGTGGTGGTCACGATCCGAAGAAAGTGTACGCAGCATTCAAAAAAGCACAAGAAACTAAAGGCAAACCAACTGTTATTTTAGCGCAAACCATCAAAGGCTATGGTATGGGTGAAACTGCAGAAGGTAAAAATATTGCTCACCAAGTGAAGAAAATGAACATGGATGGCGTTCGTCATTTCCGTGATCAATTCAATGTACCAGTTGCTGATGAGCAAATTGAAAAACTGCCATACATTACGTTTGAAAAAGATTCCGAAGAGTACAAATATCTGCATGAGCGCCGTCAAGCGTTAGGTGGTTATTTACCCGCTCGTCGCTCAACCTTTGACGAAAAATTAGATATCCCTGCACTGGCAGATTTCAGCCAATTATTGGAAGAACAATCTAAAGAAATTTCAACAACTATCGCGTTCGTTCGTGCGCTGAACGTCATGTTGAAAAACCAATCGATCAAAGAGCGTTTAGTACCAATCATCGCTGATGAAGCGCGTACATTTGGTATGGAAGGCCTATTCCGTCAAATCGGTATCTATAGTCCTAAAGGTCAGCAATATACTCCGCAAGACCGTGAGCAAGTTGCTTACTATAAAGAAGACTCGAAAGGTCAAATCCTGCAAGAAGGTATCAATGAGCTGGGTGCGGGTTCTTCTTGGTTAGCGGCTGCGACATCATACAGCACTAACAACCTGCCAATGATCCCATTCTATATCTACTACTCAATGTTTGGTTTCCAACGCATTGGTGACTTGATGTGGGCAGCGGGTGACCAGCAAGCACGCGGTTTCTTAATCGGTGGTACTTCAGGCCGTACAACACTGAATGGTGAAGGCCTACAGCATGAAGATGGCCATAGCCATATTCAATCACTGACTATCCCTAACTGTATTTCTTATGACCCTGCATTTGCTTATGAAGTTGCTGTCATTATGCAAAACGGTTTAGAGCGTATGTACGGTGAGAAACAAGAAAACGTTTACTACTACATCACGACGCTGAATGAAAACTATCACATGCCAGCAATGCCAGAAGGTGCAGAAGAAGGTATCCGTAAAGGTATCTATAAACTGGCTTCTGTTGAAGGTAGCAAAGGTAAAGTTCAGTTGTTAGGTTCAGGTTCTATGATGCGCCACGTGCGTGAAGCCGCTGACATTCTGTCTGCAGAATATGGAATTGGTTCTGATGTCTATAGTGTGACTTCTTTCACTGAATTGGCTCGTGATGGCCAAGACTGTGAGCGTTGGAACATGCTGCATCCATCTGAAGCACCACGCGTTCCATACATTGCACAAGTGATGAATGACGCACCAGCCGTTGCATCAACTGACTACATGAAACTGTTCGCAGAACAAGTTCGTACATATGTTCCTGCAAGTGATTACCGTGTTCTGGGTACAGATGGTTTCGGTCGTTCAGACAGTCGTGAAAACCTGCGTCACCACTTTGAAGTGGATACATCCTATGTGATCGTTGCAGCGTTAGGTGAATTAGCTAAACGTGGTGAGATTGATGTAAAAGTCGTTGAAGAAGCGATTAAAAAATACAACATCAACCCAGATAAAGTTAACCCACGTTTGGCATAAGAGGTAAAAATCAATGTCTATTGAAATCCAAGTGCCTGATATCGGTGCTGATGAAGTTGAAGTCACCGAAGTGATGGTTAAAGTTGGCGACAAAGTAGAAGCGGAGCAATCACTTATTACCGTTGAAGGTGATAAGGCTTCTATGGAAGTCCCATCTCCACAAGCGGGTGTGGTAAAAGAAATTAAAATTGCTGTTGGCGATAAAGTGACAACAGGCAAATTAATCATGGTATTCGAAGCAGAGGCGGGCGCCGCAGCGCCTGCTCCTGCAGAAGCCCCTGCGGCTCCAGCGGCTGCACCAAGCGCAGCAGCATCTAAAGATGTTGCTGTACCAGATATCGGTGGCGATGAAGTTGAAATTACTGAAATCATGGTTAAAGTCGGTGACAAAGTAGAAGCTGAGCAATCTTTAATTACAGTTGAAGGTGATAAAGCCTCAATGGAAGTTCCTGCGCCATTTGCTGGAACGGTCAAAGAAATCAAAATTGCGACTGGCGATAAAGTGAAAACTGGCTCGCTGATCATGGTATTTGAAGTTGCAGGCGCGGCACCTGCTGCGGCTCCTGTTGCACAAGCAGCTACAACCGCTTCAGCAATTAAAGATGTTAATGTTCCTGACATCGGCGGCGATGAAGTTGAAGTTACCGAAGTGATGGTCAAAGTGGGTGATACTGTTTCCGCTGAGCAATCAATCATTACGGTTGAAGGTGACAAAGCCTCAATGGAAGTACCAGCGCCATTTGCGGGAACAGTTAAAGAAATTAAAATTGCGACTGGCGATAAAGTGAAAACTGGCTCGCTGATCATGACCTTTGAAGTGGCAGGTGCAGCACCAGCAGCGGCTCCAGCTGCTCAACCGTCTGCTCCGGCTCCTGCGGCAGCTCCTGCACAAGCAGCGCCAGCTAAAGCAACTGACAACAAAACTGAATTTGTTGAAAATGATGCATACATCCATGCAACTCCAGTTATTCGCCGCTTAGCGCGTGAATTTGGTGTTAACTTAGCGAAAGTGAAAGGTACAGGCCGTAAGGGCCGTATCCTGCGTGAAGACGTTCAAGCTTACGTGAAAGATGCAGTAAAACGTGCGGAAGCGCCTGCAGCTGCAGGTGGCGGTTTACCAGGTATGCTGCCATGGCCGAAAGTGGATTACAGCAAATTCGGTGAAGTCGAAGAAGTTGAACTGGGTCGTATCCAAAAAATCTCTGGCGCTAACTTAAGCCGTAACTGGGTAATGATCCCACACGTTACGCTGATGGAAGAAGTGGATACCACTGAAGTTGAAGAGTTCCGTAAGCAACAAAACAAAGAAGCTGAGAAGAAAAAACTGGATGTGAAAATCACACCATTAGTTTTTGTCATGAAAGCGGTTGCTCGTGCTCTGGAAGAAATGCCACGCTTTAATAGCTCCATTTCTGAAGATGCGCAGCGTCTGTTCCTGAAAAAATATATCAACATCGGTATTGCAGTTGATACTCCAAATGGCCTCGTTGTTCCTGTCTTCAAAGACGTTAACAAAAAAGGTATTTTAGAGTTATCTCGCGAACTGATGGAAGTTTCTAAGAAAGCGCGTGCAGGTAAACTGACTGCGTCTGATATGCAAGGTGGCTGCTTCACCATTTCTAGCCTTGGTGGTATCGGTACAACTGGTTTTGCACCAATCGTGAACGCACCTGAAGTTGCTATTATGGGGCTGTCACGTTCTTCAATGAAACCTGTTTGGAATGGTAGCGAGTTTGTTCCTCGCCTGATCCTGCCAATGTCACTGTCCTTTGACCACCGTGTCATCGATGGGGCTGATGGAGCGCGCTTCATCACCCTAGTAGGGCAATTAATGAGCGATATTCGCCGTTTAGTGATGTAAATAATAAGACCGGCGAATAAGCCGGTCTGTCTTATTTAGGCTGAGGCAGAATTTTTTGCTGCTGCTACGAAAGGTTGGGAGTTACATCACGAAATGAGCCTTTTCAGGGTGTTAACAATTCTGTAAACTGCTCTCGGTGTGTACTTTTCCAGTGGAAGATCGTTTATTCAGCAGTACCGCTGGACAAAACAAAAAGAGGTCATGATGAGTACTGAAATTAAAGCCCAAGTCGTTGTGCTTGGTGCAGGCCCTGCAGGCTATTCTGCGGCTTTCCGTTGCGCTGACTTAGGTTTAGAAACTGTTTTAGTAGAACGTTATTCAACCCTTGGTGGTGTTTGCTTAAACGTTGGTTGTATCCCTTCTAAAGCTTTACTTCATGTTGCAAAAGTGATCGAAGAAGCAAAAGCTTTAGCAGAACACGGTATCGTTTTTGGTGAACCAAAAACTGACATTTCCAAAGTTCGCTTATGGAAAGAAAAAGTGATCAATCAGCTGACGGGTGGTCTGGCTGGTATGGCGAAAGGCCGTAAAGTTAACGTGGTTAACGGTCTAGGTAAATTCACTGGTGCAAATACACTGGTTGTTGAAGGCGAAAACGGTAGCACGACTATCAACTTCGATAACGCAATTATTGCAGCGGGTTCACGTCCAATTCAATTACCATTCATTCCTCATGAAGACCCACGTATTTGGGATTCAACCGATGCATTAGAACTGAAAGAAGTTCCTGAGCGTCTACTGGTTATGGGTGGAGGTATCATCGGTTTAGAAATGGGAACTGTGTATCATGCACTGGGTTCTCAAATTGATGTGGTTGAAATGTTTGACCAAGTCATCCCAGCGGCTGACAAAGATGTGGTTAAAGTATTCACCAAGCAAATCAGTAAAAAATTCAACCTACTGTTAGAAACTAAAGTCACAGCTGTTGAAGCGAAAGAAGACGGTATCTACGTATCTATGGAAGGTAAAAAAGCTTCCGCAGAACCACAACGTTATGATGCTGTATTAGTGGCAATTGGCCGCGTTCCTAACGGTAAAAACTTAGATGCAGGCAAAGCAGGCGTTGAAGTTGATGATCGTGGCTTTATCCATGTCGATAAACAAATGCGTACTAACGTCCCGCACATTTTCGCTATCGGTGATATCGTTGGTCAACCAATGTTGGCTCACAAAGGTGTTCACGAAGGTCACGTTGCTGCAGAGGTTATCTCTGGTCTGAAACATTACTTTGACCCGAAAGTTATCCCATCTATCGCTTATACTGAACCAGAAGTTGCTTGGGTTGGTTTAACTGAGAAAGAAGCGAAAGAACAAAACATCAGCTATGAAGTTGCGACTTTCCCATGGGCAGCATCAGGCCGTGCAATCGCATCTGACTGCTCTGAAGGTATGACTAAACTGATTTTCGACAAGCAATCTAACCGTGTTATCGGTGGTGCGGTTGTCGGTGTGAACGGTGGTGAATTACTGGGTGAAATCGGCCTAGCAATTGAAATGGGCTGTGATGCTGAAGATTTAGCATTGACTATCCATGCTCACCCAACACTGTACGAATCAATCGGTATGGCTGCTGAAA